>JAYQOO010000085.1:0-18241 GCA_038144855.1 Acidimicrobiia bacterium
CGCCCAGCGTGCGCGCCAACGTTTGCGGAGCAACCGCGATCCAGACGAGCAGCACGCCCGCGACGACGGTCGGCCGTACCCACTTCTTGAGCAGGATCGCGGCGGCGACGCTCGCGTAGTACGCCACGACCAGGGCGGGCGGCGGCGAAGGGACTCGCCACGTGAGCCATGGCGCGAGATCAACCAGGCGCGCGCTCTCAATCAACCCGGCAACGCCGACGTGGGTGACCCAACCCGAGAGGTTGGCAGTCGTATCGAGGCCGATCACGTCGGCAGCGACGGTCACCATCGCGGCGATCTGCACGATCGCCATGCTGGGAATAGCGGCGAGGTTGACGACGAGCCCCGCGATCGTGACCCGCTGAAACACCGTCGCGACCATTGGCACCAGCACGATCTCAGCCGCAGTCGACGCCGCAACCAAGAGCACCGGCGCGTGCCACCAGCGCGACTCAGCCCCGCGGACCAGTGCCGCACAGGCTACGATCGCCGCGGTCGCACCGAAGGTCAGCCAGAGCCCGACGTCCGCAATCGACAACGGCGAGGCCATGAGCAGCGCCACCAACGTCACCGACATCGCGTGCAGCGGCGCCGTCCGCTGATCGATGGTGCGCAGGCCGAGATAGACCGCCGCCATGACGGTGGCTCGCAAGACCGACGCGCCTCCGCCGGCAATGTAGGCGTAGGCCGCGAGCGTGAGGATTGCGATCCCTGCGGCCCACGCGCCCCGGATCGAGACCATCCACAACACACCGAGCACCAGGCCGGCGAGGATGGCAATGTTGCCGCCGGAGATTGCGATCACGTGATACGTGCCGGCTTCCTGCAGCCGCTGCTCCACGAGCGGATCGAGGCTGCTGCGATCGCCGATCAGGATCGCGAGGGCCACCGCCCCCGACTGTGCAGCCCGCACCGCCACGTGGCGCGCCAGTGCCTGCCGGACGACAGCCCGTACCCGTCCGGCAGCTTCGTCGAGCCACCCGCCATGCGCGACGACGTGCACGAGCGCCGCACTCTTCACGGTCCCGATCAGGGCAATCCCGCGACGGGCCATCATCCGCTCGAGATCAGGCACGCCCTCGTTGAGATACCGCGCCGGCCTGCGAAGCACTGCGGTTGCCCGGACGATCCGCCCAGCCCGCCACTCGGCGATCGCGCTACTCGCCAGGATCCCCTGTACCGTCAACGACACGCCTCCCGACGTGGGATCCAGGCATGACCCCACCGCTGCGCGATCGACCTGGAGGCGCATGGATGCGCCGCTCCCTGTCAGGAACGCGTCGCTGATCAACCGCCCCTCGATCTCGACGGCCACGTCCTTCCGCCCAACATCACGACTGTCGAGCGCGAAGCCGCCTATTCGATCTTCGAGGAACTGACGGAGCGGAGGGTGAAGCGCACGATCCTGGGCCGCAATGCCAAGCAGCGCCGAGACCGGGATCAACGCCGCAGCACTACCCCACCTCGACAACGCGGGCATGCCGCGAGCCGCACAAATGAACGTCGCGAGGGTCAGGAGCGCCGCCAGCCACTGCGCCGGCGTCGTAATCAGATTCGGATCAAGAAAGACGCCGGCGGCAATACCCGCCGTCGTCGCGACGGCGAACAGCAGTGAGGTGGGCATGCCACACCGTCCCTGCAAGCGGCGTTACAGCACGGTTGTGGCCTGAATTGGGAGCTGAAGGCGGCGAGTGTTGCAGAAAATGCCTCCGGACAGGTCCGGAGGCATTTCAGTTATTGATTCGCGGCAACCGCCGAGTAGTAGTCCTGAAGGGCGCGGACCTCCATGCCTTCAGTCTTGAGCGCGCGAATGGCTTCGAGCGCCGCGGCAGCTCCCGTGATCGTGGTGATACAGGGAATCCCCGCCATCATCGCCGCGCGCCGAACCGCCTTGTCGTCAAAGAACGACTCGCGGCCGTGCGGGGTATTGATGACCATCGAGATCCGCCGATTGACGATCTCATCAGCCAGCGACGGGCGTCCCTCGTTGACCTTGTAGACCACCGAGCAATCGACGCCGTGCGCACGCAGATACGCCGCCGTGCCCCGCGTGCCGATGATCTCGAAGCCAAGCGCCACAAGCCCCTGTGCGATCGGGAGCACGTCGTTCTTGTCGTCGTTGTTGACGGTGATGCACACCGCACCGGACTCCGGCAAGCGCTGTCCGGCCCCCAGCATGGCCTTGATGAACGCCATGCCGAAGCTGCCGGCGCCGCCCATCACCTCGCCGGTCGACTTCATCTCCGGTCCGAGGATGGTATCGACGCCCGGGAAGCGCACAAATGGGAACACCGGGCTCTTGACGAACATGCCGGCCGGCGTCAGGTCGTCGGTCACGCCCAGCTCGGCCAGCGACTTGCCCGCCATGACGCGCGCGGCAATCTGCGCGAGCGGCTGGCCGTTGGCCTTCGACAGGTACGGCACCGTGCGCGACGCGCGCGGGTTGACTTCGAGCACGTAGACGGTGTCGTCCTTGATGGCGTACTGCGTGTTCATCAAGCCCACGACTTTCAACGCCCGCGCGATGCGGCGCGTGTAGTCGCGGATCGTCGCCACGTGCTTGTCGCTGAGGAACGGCGGCGGCACCACGCAGGAACTGTCGCCCGAGTGGATACCGGCCTCCTCGATGTGCTCCATGATGCCGCCAATCACGACGGTGCCGGTGGCATCCGCCACGCAATCGACGTCGATTTCCTTGGCGTGTTCGAGGAAGCGATCGATCAGGATCGGCCGGTCGTGCGAGACATCGACCGCACCGGTCATGTAGCGATCGAGCGTCGCCACGTCGTAGACGATCGCCATGTTGCGGCCACCGAGCACGTACGACGGCCGCACCACCACCGGGAAGCCGACCTTGGCGGCGACTTCACGCGCCTCGGCCCTCGAGGTCGCGGTCCCGCTCGCCGGCTGGGGAATCCCCAGGTCCCACAGCAACTGGTTGAAACGCTGCCGGTCTTCCGCCAGGTCGATTGAGTCCGGCGACGTGCCCAGGATGTTGACGCCCGCCTCCTGCAGCGCCAGGGCCAGCTTCAACGGCGTCTGTCCACCAAACTGCACCACGCACGACACGTCCACGTTGCCGTCCCGCTCGCGCTCGATCACCGCCATCACGTCCTCGAACGTCAGCGGCTCGAAGTAGAGGCGATCGGCGGTGTCGTAGTCGGTCGAGACCGTCTCGGGATTGCAATTGATCATCACCGTCTCGAAGCCTTCGTGCTTGAAGCCGAAGACGGCGTGACAGCAACAGTAGTCGAACTCGATGCCCTGGCCGATGCGGTTCGGGCCGCTGCCAAGGATGATCACCTTCTGGCGATCGGTCGGATCCGCCTCGCAGGCGTCCTCGAAGCTGCTGTAGAGATACGGCGTGAAGGACTCGAACTCGGCCGCGCACGTATCGATACGCTTGAACGAAGCCTTGAGCTTCAGTTCCTGCCGCTTCTCGCGTACCGCCGTCTCGTTGACGCCAAGGATCTCGGACAGCTCCTTGTCGCCGAAGCCCGCGCGCTTCAACGTGCGCATCAGGTCGTGCGACATGTCGCGGAGGCCGATCATTTCGGCGGTCTTGCGCAGTTCCACGATCTCCTTGAACTGCTGCAGGAACCACGGATCGATGTTGGTCAGCTCGTGCAGCTTCTCGATGTCCCAGCCAAGGTCGAGGGCGCGGAACAACTCCCACATGCGGCGGTCGTTGGGCACCACCAGCTTGCGGCGCAGCGCGGCTTCTTCCTCCTCGGGCGAGGTCACCGCATCGTCGCCATCCGCAGCCGGGCGACGGAACAGCGAGCCTTCCTTGCCAAGCTCCAGCGAGCGAATGCCCTTGAGGAACGACTCCTTGAAGGTGCGGCCGATCGCCATGGCCTCACCCACCGACTTCATCTGGGTGGTGAGCGTGCGATCGGCTTGCGGGAACTTTTCGAAGTTCCAGCGCGGGATCTTGGTGACGATGTAGTCGATCGTCGGCTCGAACGACGCCGGGGTGACCCGGGTGATGTCGTTCGGGATCTCATCAAGACGATAGCCCAGCGCCAGCTTCGCCGCGATCTTCGCGATCGGGAAGCCGGTGGCCTTCGACGCCAGCGCCGACGAGCGCGACACGCGCGGATTCATCTCGATCACGATCATCCGGCCGTCATCGGGATTGATCGCAAACTGGATGTTCGACCCGCCGGTCTCGACGCCAACGCGGCGGATGATGCGGCGGCCCCAGTCGCGCATACGCTGGTATTCCTTGTCCGTGAGGGTCAGCGCCGGCGCGATCGTGATGCTGTCGCCGGTGTGCACGCCCATCGGGTCGATGTTCTCGATCGAGCAGATGACGACGAAGTTGTCGGCGCCGTCGCGCATCACCTCGAGTTCGAATTCCTTCCAGCCGATGACCGATTCCTCGATCAGGACTTCATGCACCGGGCTGAGGCTCAGACCCCGGCCGGCGATTTCCTTGAACTCTTCGAGGTTGTAGGCAATGCCGCCGCCGACGCCGCCCATCGTGAACGACGGGCGGATGATGGCCGGGAACTTCGTGCGCTCCACGATCTCGAGCGCTTCCTCGAGTGTTTTCGCGACGCCGCTCTCCGGCACCTCGACGCCAATCTCTTTCATGGCATCGCGGAACAAGAGGCGATCTTCCGCGACCTTGATCGCGGGGATCTGCGCGCCGATCAGCTCCACCTTGTGCTTCTCGAGGATGCCAAGCTCGTCGAGTGTCACCGCGAGGTTGAGCGCCGTCTGCCCGCCAACGGTCGGCAGGATCGCATCCGGCCGCTCCTTCTCGATGATCTTTTCGAGGGCGTCGGGCGTCAGCGGCTCGACATAGGTGCGGTCCGACAACTCGGGGTCGGTCATGATCGTCGCCGGATTGCTGTTGACGAGGATGACCTCCAGGCCTTCGGCGCGGAGCGCCTTGATGGCCTGTGTGCCCGAGTAATCGAACTCACACGCCTGCCCGATCACGATCGGGCCGGAACCAATCACCAGTACGCGTTTGATATCTGTTCGTTTTGGCAACTACTTTTCCATTTCGTCGAGAAATTCCTGGAACAGGTAATCCGCGTCGTGCGGGCCCGGGGACGCCTCCGGATGGTATTGCACGGAGAACATCGGCTTGTCGGTGTGGCGCAGGCCTTCGACCGTGCCGTCATACAGGTTGAGGTGCGTGACCTTGACGTTCGACGGCAGCGAGTCCGGATCAACAGCGAAGCCGTGATTCTGTGACGTGATTTCAATCGCGCCGGACGACAACTGCTTGACCGGGTGATTGCCGCCACGATGCCCGAACTTCAACTTGTAGGTCTTGGCGCCGAGCGCCAGCCCCATCAGCTGGTGACCGAGGCAGATGCCAAACGTCGGCACGTCGGTCTTCGACAGCTCTTTGATGTTGTCGATGGCGTAGGTGACGGCGGCCGGGTCACCCGGGCCGTTGCTGAGGAAGATGCCATCCGGCTTCCACGCCAGCACGTCCGCGGCGGGTGTCGATGCCGGAAACACGCGCACCTCGCAGCCGTGGGCCGCCAGACGGCGCAGGATATTCTGCTTGATGCCGAAGTCGTACGCGGCCACACGCAGCGGACGCTTCGCCCGGCGCAGCGGCGCGATGCCGTAGGTCGCCTCGTCAACCGCATCAGCCAGCGACGTCTTGAAGTCGTAGGCTGCCTTGCAGGTCACGTCCTTGACGAGGTCGCTGCCTTCCATGTGGGCGATCTGGCGGGTCTTCTCCACCAGTTGCGCGGGATCGATCGTGCCGGTCGCAATGATGCCGCGCATCACGCCGGCCGAACGCAGCTTGCGCGTCAGCGCGCGCGTGTCGATGTCGCCGATGGCGACGATGTTGTGGCGCGTGAGGTAGTCGCGCAGTGAGCCGAGCGCGCGGAAGTTGCTTGCCACGGGCGACAGGTCACGCATGATGAAACCGGCGACCTGCGGCTTGCCCGACTCGACATCGGTCTCTGCGACACCGTAGTTGCCGATCTGCGGCGCGGTCATCGTGACGATCTGTCCCGCATACGACGGGTCCGTCAGGATCTCCTGATAGCCGCTCATGCTGGTGTTGAAGACCACCTCGCCTTCGGTGTGACCCGGGGCGCCGGCCGAGACGCCCTGGAACCAGGTGCCGTCTTCGAGTGCGAGTATTGCGTTCATTCCTGCTCCTGTGCGGTTAACGAGGCGGCCGCGCGCACGCGCTCGCCCGCAACCACCCGCACGGTGGTCGCAAAATTTCGGAATCCGGGCATCGACATCACCAGGCGATGGTCGCCGACGGGAAGATCATTGATGGTCACCGGCGTCGTGCCGCGTGATCTGCCATCAAGCGTGACCGCCGCTCCGGTTGGCCGCGACTCGACCACCATGACGCCGGTCGTCACGGCAGGCTTCCTGGTTGCCGCAACCGGCACCTTCTTCTTCGGCGGCGCCACTGTTGCGGCGGCCTGAGCCGGCGCCGCAGGCCGGACCGCTGGTGCCGGTTGAGCCGGTCGCGGCGCTTCGACTGGTTTCGCCGGAGGGGTGGCCTCAGCGCCCTGCACGCGCGCATCGGTTCCTGGCGCAGGCGCGAACGTGCTCGTCTCGGCCGGCGCGGTTTGCAATGCACGAGGCCGCGCCATATAGCCGGCGGCAAACCCGAACACCGCGCCAACGATCGTTGCGAGAATCAGCGCGCCGCCGCCAAATTGGGCCGGCGCCATGGATCGCATCGGCGCTGCGGATGTGGGCTGCCAGCTATCCACCGGCCGTTCGATGGGCCGTTCGACCGGCGTCTCGACCGCCGGCTCTTCAATGGACATCTGGGCCCGATCGATCGCATCGAAGTCCGGCGCCAACCGGATCTCACCGGTGACATCGGTGTCGTCGTCCTTCTCTGCGGACTCGCGGGCGACCTCATCTTCCGCGTCCATGGCGAGCAGCGGCAGCTCGGGGACTACGGCGTCCGATAACCGGTGGCAGAAATCCGCACACGACGCGAAGCGATCCTCGGGCTTCGCTGCCAGGGCACGCGTGAGCGCAGCCGACAGCGCCACGCGATCAATACCGGGCGTGCTGCGCACATCGACCGGGCGGTCCAACGTCCGGGACACCGGGCGGCCGAATAACCACTCGTAAACGATCGCCGCCAGCGAGTACTGGTCCGACGCCGCGGTCGCCGGCTCTCCGTCGGCCACTTCGGGCGCGATATACGGCAGCGACGAGGTGGTCCCGGCGATCAGCGACGTCGCCGTGTCGGAAATGATGACTTTGCTGGGATGGAGCGCGCCGTGAACGGCACCAGCTGCATGCGCCGCGTCCAAAGCCGCGGCAAGAGATCGAATTCTGGGGATGAGATCGTCGAGCGCTGCCGGACCGAAGTCACGAAGCGCAGACTCAAGAGAAATGCCTCCGGCTTCGGGTGTATCCCGAAAAGGCGTTACGCCATCGAAGCTTGAGTCGAAGCTTGCCCCGTCGTCTTCCAAATCAAGTCAAAATGATATCACCTGACGCAGTTCTGTTATCCAGCGATGTTGACAGCGTGAGCAGCCGTTTGAGACAGTACGGCGCAGTGCCAGCCGACGTCTCAGCCGCCTCCGCCTCACTGGCGGTCGACATCCGCTCATTTCCCTGGATCCGCCGCCTGGCGTCGGACTACGCCTTTGATTTTGAAAAGGTCGCGCCATTTTTTGCGGGTGATCCGGCGACGCCCGCGGCGTGGGCCGACACGATCGCACGCTCGCAGAGTTTTGCGCGCAAGCCGGCCGACACGGCGCGCGTCATTGCCGCCCAGCAGGAGGAACGCAACGCGCCCGCCGCCGCCCGCGAATCCGCCGCGCGCCTGGCGGATCCCGCGACGCGCGTCATCATCACCGGGCAACAGGCCGGCGCCTTTGGCGGACCGCTGTTCACCCTGCTGAAGGCGATCACGACGATGAAGCTTGCGGCACAGGTGTCGCGTGAGCATCGCGTCCCCGTTGTGCCCGTGTTCTGGATCGACGCCGAGGACCACGACTGGCCGGAAGTCAGTGGATGTACGGTCCTCGACGGCGAGCTCGCACCCGCCACGGTGCGCCTCGCAGACCTGCCCGGTGCCGGCTCACTGCCGATCGCCCGGCTGACGCTTACCGACACCATCCAGACCGCCCTCACCGAACTCGAAACCGCCCTTCCAGACACCGAATTCAAGCCCGACATCATGTCGTCGCTTCGAGCGGCGTACACGCCCGGCCGCAGCATGGCCACGTCGTTTGGTGTGTGGATAGAGCACGTGCTCGGGCCGCATGGCCTGGTGGTCTACGACTCGTCCGACCCCGCGGCCAAGGCCCTCGCCCGCGACGTGTTCGTGAAAGAAGTCAACCAGCCCGGCCATACCGCTCGCGTTGCGGCCAAGGCCGGCGACGCACTGGTCGCAAAGGGCTATCACGCCCAGGCGACGCTCGCCGATGGCACGGTCTCTGTGTTCCACCTCGATCCCGAACGCGCCGCGGTCAAGATCGACGGCGACAAGGTCGAGATCGGCGACCGCACGCTGACGCGCGCCCAGCTGATCGAAGAAGCCGGGCAGCATCCGGAGCGTTTCAGCCCGAACGTGCTGCTTCGTCCGCTGGTCCAGGACACCGTGTTCCCCACGATCTGTTACGTGGCCGGACCGAACGAACTCGCCTACCTTGGGCAGCTCAAGGACGTCTACGCGCACTTCGGCATCCCGATGCCGTTGTTCTACCAGCGCGGGTCGGCCACGCTTGCTGACTCCGCGACCCTGCGCTTCCTGTCGAAGTACGACCTGCCGATCACGGCGCTTCGGGCGCAGGATGAGTCGGCGCTCAACCAGCTGCTCGAAAGCCAGCTTCCGCCCACCGTCGAGCAGGCGCTCACCTCGGTGTCGTCATTGCTCGATGAGCGGATGGCGGCGGTCGCGGCAGCGGTGCCACAAATCGACGCCACGCTTGAAGGCGCGGTCAAATCCTCGCTTGGCAAGCTGCAGCACGAGGTCCAGACGCTGCACAACAAGGTGATCCATGCGGCCAAGCGCAAGGACGACACCTTGCGACGCCAGTTCCAGCGCGCGCAGGCGCTGACCTTCCCGCAAGGGCATCCGCAGGAGCGTGAAGTGGGCTTCGTGTGGTTCCTGAACCGCTACGGCCCCGCCCTGGTGGATCGGCTGATGGACGAGATGCCTCTCGCCATGGGCCACCACTGGGTGCTGACGATCTAGCAGTCAACGGTCAACAGTCGACGGTTAAGAGTTGAAGAAGAAAAAGAAGGCTGCGGGTTGGCGCATCCGCTTACCCCGGCTCTCGTGGCCGAAGGCGTTGGTGCCCTATCGCCGCCGGATCATGATCGGCCTGGGCGTGACGGCGGTTGTCATGCTCGGGACGGTGGTGTACCTCTATGTGTCGTACGCGCGCATCATCGACGAACGCCTGCACGGCGAACGCGATCGCGCCGTGCCGCGCGTCTTCGCCCGTCCCCTTTCAATTCAGACCGGCCAGGACCTGAGCCAGCAGGAACTGATCGCGCGGCTCAATGACGTGGGCTACGCGCAGCGCGCCCGCGTCGAGAGCGCCGGCGATTTTGCGATCGACCGCCACTCGGTCGTCCTCCTCTCGCGCAGCGGCGACCAGGCCAACAAGGCCGTCACCATCTCCTTTCCCGAGCCGCCTCCGCTGCCGAAGCGCAAGGGCGCCAAGCCAGCGCCGCCACCGCCGCAGCGCGTCGTGCAGATCCAGGTTGCCGGCAAGGTGATCGATCGCGTCACGCTTGACGCCCCGCTGCTGACCGGCATGATGACGGGATCGCGCGAGAAGCGGCGCCGCGTGGCGCTCGAGGCGATCCCCGCGCGGATGCAGGAAGCGGTGCTGTCGATCGAGGACCGCAGGTTCTACTACCACCCCGGGGTGGACCCGATTCGCATCATCGGCGCCGTGTTCACCAATCTGTTCGGCAGCCGCACCTACCTGGTCGGCGCCAGCACCATCACCCAGCAGCTGGCCCGCAACTTCTTCCTGACCGAGCAGATGCTCGAGGAGCAACAGTCGCGGCAGCGCTCCTACCTCCGCAAGGCGCTCGAGCAATTCATGTCGGTCGTGCTCGAGACGCGCGCGACCAAGGAAGAAATCCTCGAGCTGTATCTGAACGACGTCTACCTCGGGCATCGCGGATCGTTCGCGCTGCACGGCGTGGCGGAAGCCTCGAAGATCTATTTCGCCAAGGACGTCCGCAACCTGACGCTGTCGGAAGCGGCGCTGCTGGCCGGCGTGATCCAGTCACCGCAGGTGCACTCGCCCTTCAACAATCCCGAACGCGCCAAGGAGCGCCGCACCGTGGTGCTGCGCGCGATGGTCGACGCCGGCTACATCACCGAAGATGCCTCCGCCCGCGCGCAACAGGAACCGCTGGCCGTTGTCGCCCGCGCGGTGGACAACGAAGCGCCGTATTTTGTCGACTACATCGGCGACGTGCTCGACGCGTCGTTCCCTGGCGTGACCGCCAAGCCGGGCGCGCTCGACATCTACACCACGCTCGACCTCAACCTGCAGCGCTACGCGCAACAGGCGATTCGTGACGGCATCGACAGCGTGGACAAGATCCTGGCACGCCGCAAGCGCGGGCCGCAGCGCGTCGCCCAGGCAGCGCTCGTCGCCGTCGATCCCCGCTCCGGCGAAATCCTGGCGTTCATCGGCGGACGCTCCTACAACCAGTCGCAGTTCAACCGCGCGGCGGCCGCTCGCCGGCAGATTGGCTCGACCTTCAAGCCGTTTGTCTATCTCGCCGCATTTGAGAAGGCGGCCGACGAGGGCACGGGCGACATCACCCCGTCGGCAATCGTCCATGACGAGCCGACCACGTGGAGCTACGACAACCAGGAATACACCCCGCGCAATTACGACGGCGAGTACGACGGTGCAATCACGCTGCGGCGCGCGCTGGCAATGTCGCGCAACGTCGCGGCGGTCAAAGTCGCCGAGCAGACCGGGTACGACCGCGTCGTCAGCCTGTGGAAGAAGGCCAAGGTCGGCATTCCCGACCAGGTGAAGCCGTATCCCTCCGTCGCGCTCGGGATTGCCGAACTCACGCCGCTGGAGCTCGCCGAGGCCTATACGATCTTCCCGAATCGCGGCACGGTGAAGAAGTTGCGCGCGCTGATCAACGTGACCAGCGGCGAAGAAGTCGCCAAGCCCAAGCCGGAGACCGGACCCGAGGTCGCGCGCCCGTCAACCGCGTTCCTGGTCACGCACATGATGCGCAGCGTCTTGAACGAAGGCACCGGAGCAAGCGCGCGCAGCAATGGCTTCACGTCGGATGCCGCCGGCAAGACCGGCACCACGAACGATCTTCGCGATGCCTGGTTCGTCGGCTTCACGCCAGAGTTGCTGACGGTGATCTGGGTCGGCCTCGACAACAACCAGCCGCTCGGCCTCAGTGGCGGCCAGGCCGCCCTGCCGATCTGGACCGCATTCATGAAGAGCGCCGTCGCGGGCCGTGCCGCATCAAGCTTCAGCGCCCCCGACGGTGTCAGCTTCGTCGAGATCGATCGCGACACCGGCAAGCTCTCCACGCCGATCTGCCCGCGTGTCACCACAGAGGCATACCTCACTGGAACCGAGCCGCTCGGTGTCTGCGAGCTGCATAAAATTCAGTAGCCAGTAGCCAGTAGCCAGTAGCCAGTAGCCGGTAGCCAGTAGCCGGTAACCAGATGCCGGATGTCGGTAGCCAAGGCTCGTCGTCAAAGACCGGAATGTTTTTTCTGGCTACTGGCTACTGGCTACTGGATACTGTCCAGAGTGAATCACGAGGTATTTGCCGCACTGGGAGAAGCGCTCTCCCGTGGCGAAGAAGCCGCGCTCGTCACCATCGTCTCGTCCAACGGCTCAACGCCGCAGCGCGTCGGCGCCAAGATGCTGGTGTTTGGCGACGGACGTATCGTCGGTACGGTCGGCGGTGGCTGCTACGAGCACGACGCGATCGGCAAGGCGCGCCAGGTGCTGCAGACGCGCAAGCCTGCCACCGTCAAATACGACCTCAACGACGACTTCGCGGAAGAGACCGGCCTGGTCTGCGGCGGACAGATGGAAGTCTTCATCGAACCGATCGAAGTCTCACCGTCCGTCTACATCTTCGGGGCCGGCCACGTCGGCTATTACCTGGCAAAGATGGCGCACGACGCCGGCTTTGGCGTGCACGTGATCGACGATCGCGCCGCGTTCGCCAATACCGAGCGCTTTCCGTTCGCCGCGTCGGTGGTCGTCGACGACATCCCGCAGTGGCTGGAGAAGACGCCGCTGCCGCCGACCTCGTACGCGGTCATCGTCACGCGCGGTCATCGCAACGACCTCGACGTGCTGCGATCGATCGCGCCTCGCGAGTTGCGCTACGTCGGGTTGATCGGCAGCCGCGCCAAGGTCGCCCGGCTTTACGAGCAACTGCTGAGTGATACGCCCGTCGATCCGGCCCGCCTCGAGCGCATCCATGCGCCGATTGGCCTGGATCTCGGAGCGGTGACGCCTCAGGAGATTGCGGTCAGCATCACCGCCGAATTGATCGCGGTGCGGCGTGGCAAGGCCGAGGCGCTCAAGTCCGCCTCGCTGAAATGGTTTCCCAACCTCAAGGCGCTACGGTAGTCATCCGAAACGCCACGATCCTCACGATGAACGGTGCCTGCGACATCGTTCACGGCGACGTGGTCGTGCGTGACGGCTGCATCGTCTCCGTCGGCGCGGCGGATCTTGGCTCCGCGACCCGCGTGATCAATGCGCACGGCGCGTACTTGCTGCCGGGCTTCGTCCAGACGCACATTCACCTCTGCCAGACCCTGTTTCGCGGCTACGCCGACGATCTGGCGCTGCTCGACTGGCTCAAGACCCGCGTGTGGCCAATGGAAGCGGCACACACGCCGGCGTCCCTCGCGGCAGCCGCGCGATCGGCCGCTGCGGAACTGCTGCAAAGCGGCACCACGACCGTCCTGACCATGGAGACCGTGCACGACACCGACGCGGTGTTCGAAGCCCTCGAACCCATGGGCCTGCGCGCCGTGGTCGGCAAGTGCATGATGGACGCCGACGACGCGGTGCCGGCCCGCCTGCTGGAGAACACCGCGCACTCGATCGACGAGAGTGTGGCGATCGCCAAACGCTGGCACGGTCGCGCCAATGGACGCCTGCGCGCGGCCTTCGCCCCGCGCTTTGCGGTGTCGTGCTCACGCGAACTCCTTGAAGCGGTTGGATCGCTCGCGGCCGAACACGACCTGGTTATTCACACGCACGCTTCGGAAAATCGCGACGAGGTCGCGCTGATCAAGTCGCGAACCGGCCGCAAGAACATCGACTACCTTGCCGATACCGGCCTGACCAGCAAGCACCTCTGCCTTGCACACTGCGTATGGGTGGATGAGAGCGAGCAGGCCCTGATGGCCGAGCGGGATGTCAAGGTGCTGCACTGCCCTGGCTCAAACCTGAAGCTCGGGTCGGGCCTGGCACCGGTCGTCGAGATGCGCGCAAAAGGGATTTCCGTGTCCCTGGGCGCCGACGGGGCCGCCTGCAACAACCACCTCGATATGTTTGAAGAGATGCGCCTGGCAGCCGTGCTCCAGTCGGTGCGTCACACGCCTGGCGCACTCACGGCACGCGATGCCGTCTGGATGGCGACCCGCGAAGGGGCCAGGGCCCTTGGGCTCGGGCACGAGATCGGCAGCATCGAGCCCGGCAAACGCGCCGACATGATCCTCGTCGATGCCCACGGTCCCGATCCCTACTCCACGATCGTCTACGCCAGCCGGGGCACGAACGTGAAAATGACCATGGTGGACGGAGAGGTCCTGGTGGACAACTTCAGGCCAACCCGCTGGGATTTCAACGAGATAGCGGCCAGCGCCAGGGCCGAGGCGACCGCACTTGCTTCCCGGGCCGGCCTGTTCTGATGCTACACTGCTAGCAGTCAGCTTGATCGACTGCTAATACTGTCATGGTTGGCCCGGCCTTATCTGACCGCACACGCCGAATACTCGCGACGCTGGTTCGCTCGTACATCGAAACGGGCGAGCCCGTCTCATCAGGGACGCTCGCGCAAAAAGCCGGCCTGAACCTCTCATCAGCCACCGTTCGCAACGTCTTGTCCCAGCTCGAGGAAATGGGCTACCTCTGGCAGCCGCACACCTCTGCCGGCCGCCTGCCGACCGATGCCGGCTATCGCTGCTACGTGGACATGCTGCTCGACACACGCCGCTCGTCCAAGGATGCGGCCGCCGTCGAGGCCCGGCTGCGCCAGGAAGCCGGAGATGCGCCGTTGATGGACGACCTGCTCTCCTCCACATCGCACGTGCTGTCGGAGGCCGGTAACAGCATCGGGTTTGCCATTTCGCCGCCGAATGCCGGCGCCATTTTTCAACACATCGAGTTTGTGCCGATCAGCGGCAGCCGCATTCTCGTGGTCGTCGTCACAAGCGGCAATCAGGTCACCCAGAAGACGGTCGATATCGGTGAATCGGTGGGGGCCTCCGAACTGGTCCAGGCTGCCAACTTCCTGAACGCCGAATTCTCCGGGCGCAGCATCGACGAGGTGCGCGCCGGCGTGGTCGAACGTCTCAAGGAAGAGCGCTCGCTCTACGACCAGCTCCTGGGCCTGGCCCTGCGAATCGCCAGCACGTCGTTCCAGAACGTCGATCGCCCAACCGCCGTCTATATCGATGGGGCCTCGACACTGCTCGAAGAGGTGGTGCAGCTGCGCGGCATCCCCGCCAACACGCTGAAAACGTTGTGGCGGATGGTCGAAGAGAAGCAACGCCTCGTGCGCATGTTGACGGAATACATCGACGGCCCAGGCCTCACCGTCGTCATCGGCGCCGAGCACAACGATCCGGAACTGCGGCCATTCAGCCTGATCGCCGCCACCTACTTCGATGGACGCAGCAACGGCACGGTCGGAATTATCGGGCCGACGCGGATGCGCTACTCCAAGGCCATCAGCGCAGTTGACGTCGCCGCCATCGCCGTCGCACGGGTGCTTCGCGACGTCAATTGAGCCATTCCAGAGGGCGCCTGACGCGCCCTGCCGTAACAGCATGAGTGAACAACCAATCGATCCAGTGAACGAAGACGCTGAAAGCGCGGCGCCGGAGGCGCCGCAGGGAACAGACAACGCGCTGCAAAAAGAGCGTGATGACCTGTACGACCGGCTGCTCCGCAAGACCGCGGAGTTCGACAATTTCCGCAAGCGCGTCGAACGCGACCGCAAGGAGATGATCGAGTGGGCGGCCGCCGACGTGCTGACCGACATGATCGGCATTGCCGATGACTTCGATCGCGCACTCGCGGCCCCGGCGCCGCCCGAGGCGCAGGGCTACAAGGCCGGCCTCGAACTGATCCACCGGCAACTGAGCGAGGTGCTGAAGAAGCGCGGCGTCACGACCGTCGACGCGCTCGGCGCGGACTTCGATCCGCACCTGCATCAAGCGGTCGCCTATGAGGAAGTGTCCGGCGCCCGTGAAGGCGAAGTGGTCGGCGTCCTTGCCAAGGGCTACAAGCTCGGCGAACGGCTGTTGCGGCCGGCCATGGTCAAGGTGGCCAAAGCGTCGTGAGCAAGCGCGATTACTACGAGGTCCTCGAGGTCTCGAAGACCGCCACCGATCAGGAGATCAAGAGCTCGTACCGCAAGCTCGCCCTGAAGCATCATCCGGATCGTAACCAGGGCGACAAGAACGCCGAGGAAAAGTTCAAGGAAGCCGCCGAAGCGTACGCGATTCTCAGTGACGCCGAGAAGCGGGCTCGCTACGACCGCTTCGGCCACGCCGGGGTGGGCGGCGGCGCGCAGGGATTCGACCCGTCGCAGTTCTCCGGCTTCGAAGACATCTTCGGCGGCCTCGGCGACATCTTCGGCTTCGGCGGCGGGAGCCGTCGCGCCGGTCCTCAGCGCGGCGCCGATCTGCGCTACGACCTCGAGATCAAGTTCGAGCAGGCCGCCAGGGGCGTCGGAACCAACATCCAGATTCCGCGCCACGAAACCTGCGACACCTGCAAGGGCAACGGTGCGGCGGCCGGCACCACGCCGACCACCTGCCCGCAATGCCGCGGCACCGGTCAGCTGCGCTACCAGCAGGGCTTCTTCACCGTCGCGCGCACGTGCGGTCAGTGCCGCGGGAACGGCAAGGTGATTACCAAGCCGTGTGCAACCTGCCACGGCCAGGGCACCGTCGAACAGCAACGCAAGCTCACCGTGAAGATTCCGGCGGGCATCGCGACCGGGCAACGACTGCGCCTTTCGGGCGAGGGTGAGGCCGGCACGCTCGGCGGGCCTCCGGGCGATCTCTACGTCGTCATCTTCGTGCGCGAGCACGAGTTCTTCCAGCGCGAAGGCAACAACCTGCACTGCTCCGTCCCGCTGCCAATGACGACCCTGGCGCTTGGCGCCGACATCAAGGTTCCCGGCATCGACGGCGATCACGTCGTCAAGATTCCGGAGAGCACGCAGACCGGAGCGACCTTCCGCCTGCGTGGGAAGGGCATGCCTGACGTGTCGGGCCGCGGCCACGGCGACATCCTGGTCACCGTGCAGGCCGTCACGCCGAAGAAGCTGACGAAGGAACAGAAGAAGCTGCTCGAGCAACTGGCCGCGACCCTGCCCGAGACGAAGATCAAACCGTCCACGCGCGAGGAAGACGGCGAGCGCGGCATCTTCGACAAGGTGAAGGACATCTTTGGCTAAGACGTGGCCGGCGCTGGTTTTGAAGGCAAGCGCCGTAGACGACTCCGAAGAGTTCGTGTCGGCAGTGCTGGCTGACTTCAGTCCCGTCGCGATCCACGACCTGGCCGAGCGGCCGCTGCCGCCCGGCGGCTTGTGGGATCCGACCTTTCCGCCCATTCCCGATCCACCGCCGACGCCGCTGCACTGGAACGTCTGTTTCAGTGACGCTGACGAGCGCGATCGCGCCGCGCTGGCGATCCAGGAAGCCCTGCCCCACCTGTCGATACAGGCCGTCGACCTTCCCGACGAAGATTGGGCCGCACGGTCACAGCAGTCACTGAAGGCCGTGCACGCCGGCAACTTCATCGTCGCGCCGCCGTGGGATCTGCCGACATCCGACCACGTGGGCCAGATCGTGATCGTGATCGAACCGTCGATGGGGTTTGGCACGGGGCATCACGCGACCACGAGGATGTGCCTGCGCCTGTTGTCCGACATGGACATTACCGACGCCACCGTCGTGGACCTGGGCACGGGCTCGGGCGTCTTGTCGATGGCGGCCGCGTTAATGGGCGCCCGCAGCGTGATCGGCATCGACATCGATCGGGACGCGATCGATTCGGCCGAGACCAGCGCGCGGCTCAACACGCTGCCTGATTCGATCACCTTCGTGGTGTCGGACTTCCGCGCCGACCCGCCCCAGCCTGCCAACCTCGTGATCGCGAACCTGACCGGGGGCATGTTGACGTCCAGCGCCGCGGCGATTGCCGCCCTGGTTCGTCCTGGCGGCGAGCTGGTCCTGAGTGGCTTCGATCACACCGAGGTCGACGGTGTGCGGCACGCCTTTGGGCCGTCGTTCACGGAAGTCAATCGCCTGACGGAAGACAACTGGATCGCGCTGCGCCTTCGCAGATGAAACTCCCCCGCAAGCCCGCGGCCGTCGTGTTCGACATGGACGGCCTGCTGTTCGACACCGAGAGCATCGTGCGCGAAGCCATGTACGCGGCCGCGCCACGACTCGGCCTCGAGATGCCCGAACCGGTGTTTCTCTCACTGCTCGGGCTGGGCGGCAACGCCAGTCGTGCACGGCTGCTCGAACATTACGGCGAGCGCTTCGATATCGACGGGTTCTGGAAGACCGTGGACGAGGAATTTCACAAGCGCATCGAGGGGCGGCGGTATCTGAAGGCCGGCGTCGTGGAGCTACTCGACTGCCTGGATGACGCCCGGCTCCCGCGCGCGATCGCCACCTCGTCGCCCCACCGCCATGTGCAGCGCAATCTCGAAACGCATGGCATTGACGGCAGGTTTGACGTGATCGTCGCGCACGGCGACTACGAGGACGGTAAGCCGCATCCGGCGCCGTTTCTCACCGCCGCCAGCCGGCTCGGGGTTGCCGCGCAGGACTGCCTGGCACTGGAAGATTCGTTCAATGGGGTCCGAAGCGCCAGCGCCGCCGGCATGATGACGGTGATGGTGCCCGACCTGCTGCCCCCCACCGACGACATCCGCGCGATCTGCCTGGCGGTCGCGCGCGCCCGGCACGCCGTGCGCGCGCCCCTGGCCGAACACCTGAAGAATTGACGCGCGCGGCAACGGGCCGCGCTCG
>JAYQOO010000086.1:0-18196 GCA_038144855.1 Acidimicrobiia bacterium
CCGTTCAACGAATCCAGCGACCCGATTCGCCGGGCCAGGTGGCGCGGATCGGGGGATCGCGCCGCCATGCCACGCGCCAGCGGAAACCCCGCGCCCATGCACAGCGACGGCGGCAGGATGGCGATCAGGACCGCGCGCCAGAGCTGCATGGTGTCCCAGCCGTGAGTAACCGTCCACAACAATGCCGACATGCTGGCAATGGCCGTGACGCCGGTCAGCGTCTGCACCACACCAAGGGCAGCCGCGGGGTTGCGATTCGAGCGGAGGATCGCCGCCGCGATGAAACCGCCAATCGCGATTCCGCCCAGCACCGTCGTCAACATCGCCGTAAACGCTTCGGTCGTGGCGGCCACGAATTGCAGCATCAGCCGGAACCAGACGATCTCCAGGCCGAGCGAGGCGAAACCCGAAATTGCCACGACAACACCAAGCAATTTCAGATTGAAGGGCGACGATTGATGAATGTTGGGTGATTGACGATCTTCGAATGCGCGATCGATTGAAGGATTTGTTGGTCGATCAATTGCGAAGGCCATGGCCCCAACCGCGACGTTGATGGCGGCTGCGAGCAGAAATGAGTTCCCGATCCCGATGTCGGGGATCAGGTAGTAACCGGCCAGCAGCGTGCCGGTCATGGCGCCGAGCGTGTTGAGCGAATACAGCAGGCTGACGTTCGTCGCGGCGCCGCCACGCTGTTCGGACACGGCTGCGGTGAGCAACGGCAACGTGATGCCCATCATCGTCGTCGGGATGGCCAGGATCGCAAACGACGACACGAGCCGCGCGACCGTCAGCACGCCCAGTGATTCCGGGGCGAGCTGATGCAGGGCGCCGTAAAACGCGTGTGCCGCGTCGAGCAGGATCGGCGACAACAGTCCCGTGACGCCAATCAGCATCTCGGCAAATGCAAACGCCCGTAACGGCGAGAGCCCGCGGCGAAGCACCCGACCCGACAGCGCGCTGCCAAGGGCGAGGCCGGCCATGAACGCGGCAAGGACGGTGCTCGCCGCGTAGACGGTGACGCCGAAGACCAGCGACAGGCGGCGGAGCCAGAGCACCTGGTAGATCAACCCGGCGATTCCAGACAGGTAAAACAGCGGAAACACCGCCGCTCGGCTCAACATGGCCCGGAAATCATATAATTTGTGGCTCAAATGGACGGAAACAACTCCGCAGTCCGCCAGTTGGAAACCGCATTCGGTCCGCTGGAAATTCGAGTGCTCGACACACTTTGGCAACTGAAGGCGCCAAGCTGCGTTCGAGATGTGCAACCGCAGTTTCCCGGGGTTGCCTACACGACGCTCATGACCACCCTTGATCGCCTCTATCGCAAGGGGACGCTGAGCCGTCAGAAGTCGGGCCGCGCTTTCTACTACCAGCCGAAGTTGTCGCAGCCGCAGTTGCTGTCGCAACTCGCCGGCTCGACGCTGGCCACGCTGCTGCCCGGCGATGCGGCGTCGATGCGTCCGATCCTGTCGATGTTTGTCGATACGGTCGGCGAGCGCGATCGGGGACTGCTGGATGAGCTCGAACAGCTGGTCCGCGCTCGTCGCGACGAACTCAAGGACCGCACCGCGAAATGAACCGCACGCTGCTGATCGTCACGGTCTGCCTCGGGGCCTACGCCCTGCTGGACCTCGCGATCTCTGCGTTTGTGGCGCTGGTGTGGCGCACGCGGGCCGTTGCGCCGAGCGATCTTCCTCCGCGCACGAGAGCCCGCCGGCTGTTCCTGCTACGGCTGGTACCCTCGGTCACCGCCGCGATCCTCACGCTGGCGGTCGTGACGCCCGCATTTGTGATCTTCGAACCGCCAGGCCATGAAGAAGAAATGGGGCCGGCCATGGCGCTGCTCGCCATCGCCGCCACCGCACACGTCTACATCGCGATCGCCACGGCCGTGCGCAGCCTCTGGCTGACGCGGAGATTCGAGCAGTCGTGGCTGGCAGACTCGGCGCCGCTCGACGCTCAGGCCGCCATGCCCGCCTTCGTTGTCAACTCGGCAACGCCGATCGTCGCACTGGTCGGTGTGTTTTCGCCGAAGCTGATCGCCGCACGCAGTGTGCTCGATGCCTGCACGCCGAACGAGATTGCGCGCATCATCGGACACGAACGGGGCCACCTGCAGTCGCGCGACAACCTGAAGCGCTGGATCATGGCGTTTCTGCCCGACACGCTGCGGTGGACGCGCATCCACGACGAGATCCTCGACGCCTGGCACTACGCCGCGGAGGATGCGGCTGATGACGCGACCACCACCGGCGATCCAGCCGAACGCGCGGAGCTGGCCGCGCTGCTGCTGAAGGTGGTCAGGCTGACGCCGCTGCCGGCGTCGGACACCGCCGTGGTCAGTCCGTTTGTCCATGACGACGGTCTTGAACGCCGGGTCCGGCGTCTCCTTATGCCTGAGCTGGAGCCACCCGCCCCCGTCGCCTGGGCACCCGTCACGGCGGCGGGAATGATGGTTCTGGCCATTGTCGGCACGCTGGCGTCACCCGAAACCCTCGAACAGGTCTTCCACGCCTTCGAAAGTCTTGTCGCCATCGGCCGTTAACGGCCGGTCTCGTGCCGACGACCAGTTACTACCGCTGGTAGTAATACCTGCAAGTTCATATCGTCGAGCGTGATGCAACTCATCAGAGCCCTGATCCTCGTCGTCGTTGTCATGGTGCCCGCCGCAGCCCTCGCAGACGGACTGACCGGCAGCGCCAAGGATCAGTCTGGAGGAGCCGTCGCCGGCGTCACGATTTCGGTACTGACACCACGCCAGGCGGTCGTCGCCACGGTCGTCACGGACGCCAACGGCAATTTTTCGGTGGCGCCTCTTGCCAACGGCGACTACGTCCTTGAGATCAACGCACCAGGGTTCACCAACCAGCGACAGGCGGTCACGCTGACCAGCTCGAGCGCACCAGTCGCGATCGTGCTCGACGTCGCGAGCGTGATCGAAGACGTGACGGTGACCGCAGAGCCCGGCAGCGCGCTCAACTCCGCCAAGGCGATACAAACCATCTCGGTCGTGACCACCGATGAACTCGATCAGCGGGTTCGCACCGTGATTGCCGAAGCGGTCGCCGAGGAGGCCGGGGTCCACCTGCAGCGCACCAGCCCCAGCATGGCGGGCGTCTTCGTGCGCGGGTTCACCGGCAACAAGGTCAACGTCTATGTGGACGGTGTCCGCTACTCCAACGGGGCGCAGCGTGGCGGCGTGAATACGTTTCTCAACCTCATCGACCAGTCCAACATCAGCGGCGTCGAAGTGGTGCACGGGCCGAACAGCGCCGAATACGGCAGTGACGCGCTCGGCGGCACGGTGCAGTTCCTGACCAAAACGCCGCGGCTGGCGGCGAGCGGCTCGACGGTGGGTGGAGAGATTTCGATTGATGGCACCACCACCTACCAAGGGGGTGGTGGTAACGCGGCGATCTCGTGGGGCACGTCGCGGTTTGGCGTGTTCGCCAGTGGCGGCGGACGCAAGGTTGGCGAGCTGCGCCCGGGCGGCGGCATTGATTCGCACAATGCCGCGACCCGCTTCTTCGGCGTGTCGTCGGATCGCGTCATGGACGGCGATCGCCTCCCAAACACCGGCTTCACTCAATTCGCCGGCATGATCAAGGCGAACTGGACACCCAATAGCCGGACGCAGGTCGTGTCGGCGTACACCGCCACGCGCCAAGACAAGGCCGATCGTTACGACCAGGTCGTCGGCGGCGACGGCAACCTGGTTTCGGAGTTGAACGACATGACGCTCGACTTGTTCTACGCGCGCGTCGAGCGCAACGGGCTCGGCTGGTTCGACACCGGGTCGCTCACCTACTCGACCAACAGCCAGCGAGAGGAACGCGTCAATCAAGGTGGCCAGGGCAGCAACACCGCGACCATTGGCCACGAGCCGGAGCGCACGACCTCGAATGCTGTCCAGGCCGCGGTCCAGAAGGCGTTCTCGCGCGGCAGCGTGCACGTCGGCGGCGACATCCAGCTCGAAACGCTGGTGTCCGACGCCTTCAACATCAATCCGGTCACCAATGCGCGCTCGCTCCGTCGCCCGCGCGTGCCCAGCAACGCCACCTTCGCGCAGGGTGGGGCGTTCGCGCAGGCGGGATTCGATCTCAGCACTCGCACGCGCTTCGTCGGCGCGCTGCGAATCGGTCACGCCAGGTACGAAGCCAAGGCGTCCGACGCGCCGGTTTCTGGCGGCCGGCCGCTGTGGCCCGATGACGACTTCTCGACGACGTTTGCCACCTTCCGTGCCGGCGCGATCGTGTCACCCGCAGAGAAGTGGACGCTGGTCGTGAGCGCCAGCCGCGGCTTCCGCGCGCCGCACATGACCGATCTCGGTACGCTTGGCCTGACCGGCTCCGGATTCGAGATCGCCTCGCCTGACGTCGCCGGTCGCAATGCGTTCGTCGGCACGACGGCCGGCGCCGATGCCGTGTCCACCGGCGATCCCGTCGAGCAGCTCGTGCCGGAATCAAGTCTGAACTTCGACGCCAGCATCCGCTTCCGCTTGAGCCGCGTCAGCGCCGAGTTCACCGGCTTTGTGAATAACATCTACGACAACATTCAGAAGCAGGCGCTGATCCTGCAGCAAGGTGCGGTGGGCACGCTGCTTGGCACCGATCCAATCACCGCACAAAACGCAAACGGCGCGGTGTTCGTCGCCGCGTCAACGGCGCCGGTGCTGGTGCGCGCCAACTTCGATAACGCACGCAGCTGGGGCTTCGAGCACCAGGGCCGCTTCCAGGTCTCGAAGGCGATCAGCCTGCGCACCACCTTCACTTACTACAACGTCGAGGACACCAAGACCGGCCTGGCGCCGAACATCGAAGGCGGCATCCCCGCCCCAGACGGCTGGGTGACGCTGCAGTTTGCACCGGCCGGTGGACGCTGGTGGGTGTCACCGTACTTGCACGCGGCGGCTGAACAGACACACTTGTCGTCGCTGGATCTGAGCGATCGCCGCACGGCGGGGCCGCGCAATCGCACCAACATCAGGGCCTTCTTCCTGAACGGCGCGACCAACCGCGGCTGGGTCTCCGCGGGACCGGACGGCACGATGGGCACGACCGACGACATCCTGACCGCCACCGGCGAGAACCTCGCCCAGATCCAGGATCGCGTCCTCGGCGTGGGCGTGAACTCGGGCGTCCTCTACTCGGCCGTTCCGGGCTATGTGACCTACGGCATCCGCGCCGGACTCAAGTTCGGCGCCCACCAGTTGCTGCTCGATGCCGAGAATCTCAACGACAAGAACTATCGTGGCATCTCGTGGGGCATTGACGCGCCGGGCCGCGGCGTGTCGGTGCGCTACGTGGCGCGGTTCTAAAACGTGAGCTTCAACGTCCTCAACCGCAAGATCCACTACTGGATCGGCTTCGGGGCCGCGCTGCCAATGATCGTGATGATCGGCAGCGGCCTGCTCCTGCAGGCCAAGAAGCAGTGGACCTGGGTGCAGCCGGTGGAACTGCGCGGCACCGGCACCGTGCCGGCCATCGAGATGGTTGCCATCCTTGCGGCGCTCAGAACCGTGCCGGACATGCACGTGCAAAGCTGGGACGACGTCAACCGCCTCGACGTGCGTCCAGGCCGTGGCGTGGTCAAAGCGTGGTTGATGAACGGTTATGAAGTGCAGGTTGATCTCGGTACGGGTCGAGTGCTGCAGACGGCCTATCGCCGCTCCGACCTGATCGAGTCGATCCACGATGGTTCGTTCTTCGCCGGCGACTGGACCAAGCTCGGTGTGTTTCTGCCGTCGGGCATTGTCGTATTGCTGCTGTGGATGAGCGGTCTCTGGATGTGGTGGGTGCCATTTGCGGCCAAACGCGCCAAGGCGCGCGCGCGGCATTTGCGCGATCACACGCCGCTGCTCATCTGCCTGGCCCTGGCCTGGTAAGGCGACCGGCCGCGCGAGCCACGGACAGGTTCGACTAGCGGGAAAACCGAATCAGGTGATCCGAACGCCCGCTCATGAAGAACCGTGCCGACGCGCCCGCCACCTTATCGGTTCCGTCGGCGGCGGTGCCGATCACCTGTGGATACCACCGGCCGCCCGGCAACAACAGCTCCGGCGCGGTCCACGATTGCGGCAAATCCAGGCTGGCGCTGTACGAAATGTACACGCCTTCCTGTTCCCACGTCGCGCTCCTGGCGCGGTTGAGCAGCATCACGTAGCTGTTCAGCGTGGTGTTCCAGTGAATGGACGGTCCCCAGAACACGTCGACATCGGTGGTGCCGCCATCCCAGGAGTCCGCGGCTTTGATCAGTGGAGACGCGGCGCGGTGCACGTATTGCGTCACCGCCCGCCCGTCAGGCTGCACCACCCGCTGGTTACCACCCGGCAGCCAGGCTGAGCCGTTCCACACCTGCGCACGCTTGGTCGGTGAATTGCGGTCGGCCCAGTTCACGCGCGCGACCGAAACGCCAACCGCGGCGCCGCGTTCGAAGTACTGCGTGTAGTAGAAGTAGACGTATTGCGAGTCCCTGTCGAGGACCGCGCTGAAGTCGCCCAGCCCGCCGACAAAATAGTGATTGGTCGTGTCGCACCGCTCGGTGCCCGGCGGTGCCTCCAGCACGAAACCGAGATCCCGCCAGGTCAGGCCACGATCGCTCGAGCGGGCGGCGCCGATCGACGGAATGCTCTTACCGGTGCCTGGGCAGACGATGTTCTCGCGCTCGTTGTGGTAGTAGCCGTACCAGTAACTGCTCGCCGGGTCAGCGACGATCGATTCGATCCACGAGCCGCCAAACGGCGCCGCCGGCGACCTCTTGATCTTGCTGAGCGGCGCCAGGCGATCGAGCGACAGTCCCCGCGTCTGCGACGACTGCCCCGCCGAGGAGTTGAACAGGTAGAGGTACTGGCGGCCACTGACCAGTGTCCACACGGCAGGGCTGTTGGAATCGGTATCAGCCGCAAACGACAGCGGGGGTGCGGGCTCGAGCCACGCATAGGGTTCCCCATTGGGCTGCGCGGCGAGGCGCGTTCCAGCGGGCACCACCACGGCCAGTGCGGCGATCACCACCAGAATGAGGCGCATCATTCGGGCAATCGACATTCTTCAACTGTACTTGACTAGCGCATCAGTTGGTCAGATGGTGACCATCTTCTCGACGATGAAGATGTTGTTCTCGGTCTCCTGGATCGTGACTTCGATCGTGTAGGTCACGCCGCGCCCTGGGTATTGCGCCTTGATCACGCCAACCACGCCGTCATACACGTAGTAGGCGACGTTCTCGACGCTGGGGCCCTTCCCCTTCAGCACCACGACGCCGTCGGGCTCGAACAGATCGGCATTGAGGAACGTCGTGTCCTGCTCCGTCACCAGCATCTTGTGGTCCATGAAGCGCATCACGTTCTTGATGTCGCCAAACTCCAGCGACATGTCGATGTCGTCGCGCGGGAATTCCTCGGCGCTGATCATCACCTTCCCATGCCAGGTATGGCCGTGGACGAACTTGCATTTGCCTGGGTAGCCGAGCTGGCGATGACCGGTATGAAATTTTGCGGTGACGATGATCTTTTCCATGGCGTGTCCTGAGCGTAGCCGAAGGGCTGATCTTGATTATAGTGGTCGCATGTGGCGGGCGGCGGCAGCGCTGATCGTGGTTCTGGCTGGCGGACTGCTGCGAGCGGAACAGGACGTTCCACTCGCGGAGGTGCTAGCGCGCGCCGCGGTGTACGTGGGCCGATACCAGGCCGGCCTGCGCGGCGTCGTCGCCGAAGAAACCTACGAACAGAACATGACCTCGACGCGATCGGGTGGTTTCAGCGGCCGCGGGCGGACGACGCGGGACAGCCGGCGGTTGAAGTCGGACCTGCTGCTGGTGCAACTGCCGAACGAAGATCGCTGGATGCAGTTTCGGGACGTCTTCGAAGTCGATCGCAACCCGGTGCGCGATCGTGACCAGCGGCTCTACAAGCTGTTTGTGAACGCCACACCGGACGCCCGCAAGCAGGCAGAGACGCTGCAGGCCGAAAGCGCCCGCTACAATCTCGGCCCGCTGCTGCGCACCATCAACATCCCGATGATGGCGCTCTACATCTTCGACCGAAATATTCACGCCGGCATGAAATACGAGCTCGCGGATCCCGGCAAGACGAAGCGCTTTGCGGATCTCGCGCCCGATGGCGACGTGACGGTCGTGGCGTTTGAGGAAACCACGGGCGATACGTTGATCAGGGGCGAGCTGGATCGCCCAATCCCGTCGCACGGGCGGGCGTGGATCGACAAGACCGACGGCCTGATCCTGCAGACCGAGCTGATCGCCCGCGACACCACGCTACGCGCACAGATCACCGTGACCTACAGGCACCAGGACGGCATCACGGTGCTGGTCCCGGAAGAAATGCGGGAGATCTACCAGATCACCCGCAGTGAGACCCGCATTGACGCGCGGGCCAGGTACGGCCGCTTCCGGCAATTCACGGTCACGACCGAAGAAAAAACCGACAAGCCCAAGCCGCCCGGCTAGCCTGCCAGTCGATCCTTCAACTTGAGGATTGGCGATTCAAACACCCGCCACGAAATCGACGCCACCGTGACGGTCGCCGCTGTCAAGAGCGCCGCGCGCGCCGTCCATGGCATGTCGACAAAGCCCGGCACGTAGCGGCCGAGCGCATACGGCATGAAGCCGTGAAACAAGTACAAGCCGTAGCTGATGGAGCCAACGTAGCTCACGGAGCGGAGTTCCAGCAGCCGGCCGAACGCACCTGCGAAGCGACGCGCTGCCGACCCCACCAGCCACGCCGCGCTGAGCGAGACGCCAAGGTCGAGCATCACTTCGAGCGCCACGCTGTCGGCGCCGCCGACGCGCAGCGCGAGTGCGCCAGCGAGCAGAGGGACGCCCATCATGCTGCCCGCGCGGAGCATCGCATCTCGGGTCGCCGGCAACGCCAGCAGCGCGCCGGCACCGAGCGAATCGAGACAGCTGGTGGGCAGCACCGAATTCATCGGCCCGCCGATGGCGATCCTCGAGATCGGCGCAAGGCACATCAGCAGCACGATCACGGGTGCCAGCCGGCGCTCAGAGAGCGACAGCACCACGAACGGCCATACCAGGTAGAACTGCTCCTCAACCGCCAGCGACCAGAGGTGTGAGATCGATCCGTGCCACGCACCTCGCTCGAACAGGTAGACGTTGGTCAGATAGGTGACGTGCCAGCCGATCGTGCTGCGAACCGGACCGATGTTGATCAACGCCGCGAGCGCCAGCACCAGGTAGAACACCGGGAAGATGCGCAGGCTGCGGCGGATGTAGAAGCGGCGCAGCGCCTCGCCGGGCGCCAGACTGCGCGACTGCAACAGGATGCGCGTGATCAGGAATCCGCTGATGACGAAGAACAGCCGCACGCCGATCGAACCGAGCGGCGCGATTCGATCGATGCCGGGAATGAAGTGAAACGCCATCACACACGTGACGGCGAGCGCCCGCAGCCCATCGAGCTGCGGGAGGCGTTCAGAGTGCACGCATCAGCTTATTCGTACCGGAGCGCATTCATGGGATCGATCTTCGAGGCGCGCAACGCCGGGATGAAGCCGGCACCGATGGCGACCAGCACGAGGGCAAACGCCGAGGCCGCCAGCACGAGCGGGTCGCTGCCCTCCATCTGGAACAGCAGCGACTGTGCGAGGCGGCCGACGCCGATCGCGATCACCATGCCGGCGGCGCCACCGATCAACGCCATCTTGCCCACTTGCTTCATCACCATGCCGCGCACCGCGCCGCCGTCGGCGCCAAGCGCCATGCGCAGTCCGAACTCGCGCGTGCGCTGCGCGACGGTGTAGGCCAGGACGCCGTAGAGGCCGATCGCGGCCAGCACGGTGGCCAGGACGGCAAACGCCAGCGACAGCGTGGAAATGATGCGATCCTCCGACACGCTCTCGCGCACCTGCTGGTCCATCGTCTTGATGTCGCCCAGCGGCAGTGAGGCGTCGACCTTGCGCATCAGCACGGGAATGGTCTGGAGCATCTGCTCCGGCGGTGTCGAGGTGCGGATGTAGAAATAGCCGTAGCCGAGGCGCTCTTCCTGTCGATATGGGCGGAAGTACTGCGGTGGCACCTCGCGCTTCACGTCGCTGTACTTCGCATCCTGGACCAGCCCGATGATCTCGATATCGGGTTTGTTGCCCGGACCGCCGGGGGCGATGCGCTTGCCGAGCGGGTTGTCTCCAAGGTTGAACTTCTTGGCGAACGCCTGGTTGATGATCGCGACTTTTGGCGCACCATCGGCATCCGCGCGGGTGAATTCACGGCCCGACATCAGAGGAATGCCCATCGTCTTGAAGTAGCCGGGGCCAACGGCATTGAACGACGCGCTGGTATCCGTGTCCGGGCCGGCGTTGAACCCTTCGACGATCATGCTGTTGCCCCAGTTGTCGCCGGCGAGCACGGGCACGAGTGCAGCACTCATTGCGGTCACGCCGGGCACCGCGCCGATTTCGTCCTCGATGCGTTCGAACAGCTGCCTGGTGCGCTCGGTCGTGTAGCTGTTCAGTTCCGGCGCGAGGCTAAAGAGCACCATGTGATCGGTCCGCAACCCAAGATCGACGCGGCTGACGTTGAAGAGGCTCTTGGCGAACAAGCCGGCAGGCACCAGCAGCGCCATCGACATGGCAATCTGCACCGTCGCCAGCGTCGTGCGGAACCGGCGGGCCGCCTTGGCGCCACCCGGCTGGCCGGCCTGGTTCTTCAAGGTGGCCGCAAGGTCTGGACGGGTGCTATGCAGGGCCGGGAACAGACCGAAGGCGATGCCGGTGATCAACGCCGCGGCGCCGGCAAACACCACCATGGTCGGGCTCAACGAGAACGCGATCAGGCCGCTGCCATCAGGCGGCATGAATGACTGGATCAAGTCCAACGTCCACCGCGCCACAAACAGGCCGGCGGCGGCGCCGAATGCGGCGAGCAGGATCGACTCGGTCAGCAGTTGCGTGATCAGCTGGCGACGATTGGCGCCGATCGAGAGACGCACGGCCATCTCCGCCGCGCGGCCCGCGCCCCTGACGAGCAACAGGTTGGCGATGTTGGCGCAGGCAATCAGCAGCACTGTGCCGGTGACGGCCAGCAGGATCAGCAGCGGCGTGCCGGCCTCGTTGTCCATGCTGCTCTGGCCGCGATTGCCGGGTTCCGTGGTGATCTGCTTCGACCGGAAGCGCGCCATGGTCTCGTCGCTCATGCCCTTCTGCAGCGGCGCTTCGACGTCATTGAGGATCGATCGGTACGGACCGTTGATCGCGACGGTGGCTTGCTCGATCGACACGCCGGGCTTCAGGCGGCCAAACACATACGCCCAGTACGAGCGGCGGTTTTCGAACCCGTTGAAGCCCGGCGACATCAGGCCGCGCATGGTGATCGGCACGAAGATGTCCGGGGCGTTGCCGAGCGTCGTGCCGTTGAAGCCGCGCGGCGCCACCCCAACCACCGTCATCGCCTGGCCGTTCACTATGATGGTTTCGTTCAGGATCGCCGGGTTCAGCGCGAAGCGTGATCGCCAGTAGTCGTGACTGAGCACGACCACGAAGTGTGCGCCGACCGTCTTGTCGTCATCCGGGGTGAAGAGCCGGCCCATTGCCGGCGAAATGCCAAGCGTGGGGAAATAGCTGCCGGAGACCAGCAGGCCGTCTGCCGAAAGCGACGTGCCCTGGTAGCCGACACTGCCACCGAAGTTGCGATGCGCTGCAAGGCCGGTGAACGAGTCCTGGATGCGCTCCAGGTCCCGGAACATCGGGTAGCTGAAGACCTCGTCGCATCCGCCGGCCTGGCTGCAGGAGTTCGACCCCGGCTTCGGTCCCGGCGTCTTCAGGTTCACCAGCTCGTCAGGGCTGGCCACCGGAAGGGGACGAAGAATCATCTGGTCAAACAGCGAGAAAATGGCGGAATTTGCGCCAATTCCGAGGGCCAACGAGAGAATCGCGACCAGGGTAATGAACGGCGACTTGAACAACGCACGCAGGGCAAGACGGAGGTTCGGCATGACAGACGATTGGACGGAACGAACCTGACTTTGGTTTACGAAGTTCTTCGTAAAATCCGGTATCGCCCGTACAGAAAAGTGGCGCGCCCGGTCAGCAACCGAGCGCGCCCGATCAGCGGTCCCCGATAGTGGCGGGACTAGAACCGGTAGCGAAACCCGATCTTGAACACCCGGGCCGCAAGGATCTCCGTGGGCTGCAGGTAGGTCGCGCCGATGCGATTGGTCTGCGCCGTGACGGTGTTGGCGTTCAGCGTGTTGAACAGATCGAACGTCGCTTCGACGCTCTGGTTCCTGAAGGTCTTGAACCGCTTCGAGATGCGGTTGTCCCAGATCTTCGTCCAGTCATAGCGGCCGGCCTGCGGATCGATGCGGATCGGCACCAGCGTGTTGTTGGCGTCGCGAATCTGGACTTCCCGGAAGAAGTAGTCGCCGCTTTGCGCCTGGAACGAGGAGGCGAAGGTAATGCCCCAGGGCAGCAGGTAGGTGCCGCTCAGGCGCATTGCGTGGTTCCATGACTTGCGCGCGAACTGGAAGTTCTGCACGCCGTAGTTGTTGCCGGTCGCCGTGCCGGGGCCATACAGCGCTTCGTTCGGGTTGCGCGGCGTGCTGTCCCGCAGGTCGCGCCGGTCCAGGTCGTAGGAGAACAGGAACGACCAGTTGTTCGCGTACTGCTTGTTGAAGGTCACGCCCATGGCGTGGTACCGGTTCGCGCCGGTGGTCTGCACGATGCGCTCGACGTTCTGTCCGAACCCAGGATAGGTGCGCGGCACCGACCAAATGGTCAGCGTCTGGTCGTCGGCGGTGCCGGTGCGGTTGTCCGGGCCAGGATCGATGCCGGTCGTCGACACCGTATACGCAGAAAACGGCAGCGCCTGGTTGATCGAGTAGTTCGGGTTGCCGTCGCGCTTGTGCACGTAGTTGAACTGCATCGTCATGGTCCGGCTGATGCCGAGGTCCAGGCCCGCGGTGTATTCATCGACATACGGTCCCTTGAGATCAGGATCGATCGAGCGCGAGGTGCCGCCTCCGGTCGTCGAGGTCAGGTTGGCGGCAACCGGCACGTAGGGAATCGAGCCGTCCCAGTTTGAATACGTGCGGGTGATGATCCCGTTCGGGTTCACATCGGCAGCGCCGGGACCCGGGTTGGCCGACGCGCCCGAACTGCCGCCGACGTAGCGGCCGTAGCTGGCGCGCAGTGCGAAGCGGCCGGCGCCGGTGAGGTCGTACACCGCCGACACGCGCGGCACGATCGTCTGGTAGATCGGATAGTTGCTCTCGCCCTTGTAGGCAAAGATGTTCGTGGTGGCGAACGGACCGGTGCCGGGATTGCCCTGCTCCGGCAGGAAGCTCGAGTAGCGATCGAAGCGCACGCCGACGTTGAGGGTCAGTTTCTCCGACAGCGTGATGCGGTCGTTGATGTAGGCCGAGTTGTACCACTCGCCGGACGCGGTCTTGTTGGGATAGTCGTAGACGAGCACCGAGTCTGGCCGCGTGAAGCAGCCGTCGTAGTTGCTCGATTCGTTGCAGGCGGCGTCGCCGGTGAGGCTGCGGTAGCGATACTGCTGCTGGTTCGGATACCCGATGTTCTCGGTCTCGACCATGTTGCGCCAGCCAAGGTAGCCGGTCTTCAATTCGTGGTTGCGGCCGGCGATCTCGGCAAAACGCGTGTAGGTTGCGCCGTACTGCCACCGGCGCGGCTTGCGATCCGTTTCGAGGAACGCGCCACGCACCGCGGTGGTCGACAGGTCGGACTTGCGCACGCCCGGATCCCACGGCACGTCAGGCCACCAGTAGCCGCCACGCTGCAGGCTGGCCTCCAACGTGGATCTGGTGGTGAGGACCGACTGCCACTTGAACGAGGGACCGACCAGGGACCAGGAGTCCTGGTTCTGGGTCGATTCGAGCGGCACGAACCGGCTGGCCGTCCGATACGGCTGCCATTTGCGGCCGACCTGGCCCATCACCTCGAACTTGTTGTTCTTGGTGATCTGGTAAGTGAGCTTCAAGGTCGGATCCTGCAGCTTGGTGTAGAACTCCACCTGTTCGCGGTCCGACAGGCGAACGAAGCCGGGAATAAAGTTGCCCGACGAGGCATCGCGATGGCTGGCGTAGAACCAGATCTTGTCGCGCATCAGCGGACCGCCAAGTTCGCCGTAGAAATCCTTCAGGCTGGTGAACTTGTTGACGCCCGGCGCGTAGCCGCGCGCCAGCAGTTCGGACGAGACGTTGCTGCTCTGAAAATCACCGGACTGGTAGTTGGCCGACGCCGTGCCCTTGAAGGTGTTGCTGCCCGACTTCACGACGAGGTTCATGGTCAGGCCCGGGTTCATCGAGTCAGCGCCCTTTGCGGCGGTCGTGATTTGCGCTTCTTCGTAGGTGCCGAAATCGCCGTAGGTCTGGTCCCAGATCATGCCGTCGTAGCTGACCACGCCGCCGCCGGCGCGGCCGAAGGTGCGGGCCGCGGGCCCGGAACCGGTTCCGAAACTGGAGCCGCCGACATCGAGCGACGTGGCGTACAGTCCGGGGATCAGCGAGACCAGGCCCGTGAGGCTGCGGCTGTACGGCAGCTCGTCGAGCTTCTGTTGGTCCCAGTTGACCGCGATCTTTGACGACTCGAGGTCGATGGTGGGCGACTGGCTCGTGACCGTGACGCTTTCCTGGATCGTCGCCAGTTCGAGCTTCCCGTTGACCGTGGCCGCGCCGCCTGCGCCAAGCGTGACGCCCTCAACGTTGAGCGTGCCAAAGCCCGACAACTCGAACTTCACGGTGTACCGGCCGCCCGGCAACAGCGTGAATCGGTAGACACCCTGCCCGTCGGTCACGGCCGTTCGGGCGCCGCCGATCAGATTGGTACTGGCAATCGAGACCGTCACACCCGGCAGCGCCGCGCCGCTCGCGTCTTCAGCCCGGCCACAGAACCTGCCTGTCTGTTGCTGGCTCCAGGCAGGAGCCACCATCGCCGCGACCAATACAAGCGCCGCGCTCACCACCTTCAAGTGTTTCAACCGCATAATGCCCCCTTCTTCCCAAGTGGTCGAACAGTCATTCTGGGGGCATATTACTGCCATCAGGGGATGAGCTGGCTGACAATCGGGTCAATTCACAGGGCCGGAAAAGTTGAACAAGCGTTCAGGCCCTGTGGCCCTTCAGCGACCCTGATTGCCGCGAACGCTCCGCATCAACAGCAAATAGATCGCTCCGCTCAAGCTGAACGTCACGAACCAGGCGTAGGTGTACAGGTGGTCGAGGAACGCGGGGTGGGCAACCACGCCGCCGGGCGTGGTTGCGGCGCGCACGAAGCCGGGAATCACCGGCACGACCGCGGCCCCGAGCGCGATAATCGCAGCCCGATTGGTGCCGTTGGCATAGCTGTAGATGCCGTTGACCTTGAACAGGTCTGGCAGTGACAGCTCGCGGCGCCGCAAGATCCAGTAGTCGGCGATCAGCACACCGCCAATCGCGCCCATCAAGCTCGAATAGCCGATCAGCCACGTGAAGATGTAGGCGGCGGCATCCGCGTACAGCTTCCACGGCATCATCGCGATGCCGAGCGTCGCGGTGATCAACCCACCGGTGACGTAACTGATCTTCTTCGGCGCCAGGCTTGAGAAGTCATTGGCGGGCGAGACAACGTTTGCCGCCATGTTGGTGGTGATCTGCGCCGCGCCGATCGCGTGATCGACGTAAAGGGTAAGTACGTGCTGCCCGGCAGTATCGACGTGCACACCCACATGGACATGCCGTTCGGCGGCACCACATCTGCCGACGACTTTGAGTCAGGGACCATCGCGGCCGCGTTTGGCGGCACCACGACGATCGTCGACTTCGCGATTCAGTACAAGGGACAAACGCTGCACCACGCGTGGGAAACGTGGATGAAGAAGGCCGAAGGCAAGGCCGCCATCGACTACGGCTTTCACATGATCATCACTGAGCTCACCGACCAGGTCGAGATCGAGATGGACGCAATGGTGAAGCAGGGCGTGACCTCCTTCAAGTTGTTCATGGCCTACCCCGGCGTCTTCATGCTCGACGACGGCAGCATCTTCAAGGCGATGCGGCGCACCGGCAAGAACGGCGGCACGATCTGCATGCACGCCGAGAACGGCGGCGTGATCGATGTGTTAGTGAAGGAGGCGCTCGCCAACGGGCAGACGGCGCCGAAGTATCACGCACTGACACGCCCGGCCCGTGCCGAAGGTGAAGCGACGCATCGCGCGATCGCGCTCGCCGAAATGGCTGACGTGCCGGTCTACATCGTTCACCTCTCCGCCGCCGAAGCGCTCGAGATGGTGACGGAAGCGAGAGATCGAGACTGCCTGCGTTCGCAGAGACGTGCCCTCAGTATCTGTTCCTGTCGTACGACAACTACGAAGAGCCGGGATTCGAAGGCTCGAAGTACGTGATGAGCCCGCCGCTGCGCCAGAAGTCGACGCAGGAGCGCTTGTGGCGAGGCCTCGCCTTCAACGATCTACAGGCGATTGCCACTGACCACTGCCCCTTCTGCATGAAGGAGAAGCATCTCGGCGACGGCGATTTCTCAAAGATTCCTAATGGGGCGCCCGGCGTCGAGACGCGCATGAGCCTGGTCTACGACGGCGGGGCGCGAACCGGAAAGATCTCGATGAATCGTTTCGTGGAGCTGACCTCAACGTCGCCCGCGAAGATCTTCGGGATGTTCCCGAAGAAGGGCACGATCGCGCCGGGCTCGGATGCCGACATCGTCATCTTCGATCCGCACAAGACCACCACCCTGTCGGCGAAGACGCATCACATGAAGGTGGACTACAACCCGTATGAAGGACGGTCGGTCACGGGGGTCACGGAGACCGTCCTCTCGCGCGGGAAGGTGATCATCGAGGGCGGGAAGTTCACTGGCAAGGCCGGTGCTGGTTCATTCCTGAAGCGCGACCCCCGCTTCATGTAGAGGCGGCCGACCGCGCCCTGAGGAATTGGGCGGGACGATCGGCCCTCGATTACGCGAAGGACCGCGGCGTGCGGGACTTGCTCTCAGTTCGGTGAGAGCAAGCGTTAGCTAACAACGACGGCAGTGCCGCTGACGGTGACCATCAGCATGCTGCCCTGCCCACCGACCGTTTCGTAGTCGATGTCCACACCGACGACGGCGTTGGCACCCAGCTCCGCGGCGGCCTGCTTCACTTCGGCCATGGCCAGCTCGCGCGCGCGCCTGAGCTCACGCTCGTAGGTCGCCGACCGGCCGCCGACGATGTCGCGGATGCCGGCAAACAGATCCTTGAAGATGTTCGCGCCCATGATGGCTTCGCCGGTGACGATGCCTCGGTAGCTGGTGATGGTGCGGCCTTCAACGCTCGGGGTGGTGGTGACAATCACTTCGGACGACATTGCGTAGCGCCTCCTGTCATATCAACAGACGACTGGACGCCAGAGAGCGTTCCATCGATAAAAACGCATATATAGATAGAAATCATCCACTAATTCATGACGCCCCTAGACCCCGACCACTGCTGCCGCCCACTCCTTGGGTTGGGCGTCCGACTTGAAGAACTTTGACAGGTCGACGACCACGTTGGCGCCTTCGCGCGCGATCGGCAGGCGATCCATGTTGCGAGTGGCCCGGCCGCCGATGTAGGTCCCGTCAGGTGAGTACTTCGAGTCGTGTTTCGTGCACTCGAAGCGGCCGACGGCGGGTTTCCAGCGCAATGCCGTGTTCTCGTGCGGGCACGCCAGGTTGAAGGCGATGACCTTGCCCTGCAACCGCACCAGGATGACCTGCGTCTTCTTGTCGATCGTCGCCCCGTCGCCGCCCGGAATCGGGAACGTCACCTGCGACGGACCGCTGGCGACGCCGGTCATCTCGGTCACCTCGTAGGTCTCCCTGGCAGCCAAGGCATCGCCGCCGACCATGGCCGCCAGCGCCATGCCCGAAATCCTGACGAGAAATCCGCGCCGCGACGCGCAGTTCACGCGGCAACCGTCAGCCATTCGCCGATCCACAGAATCACCAGCCATAACGCACAACTCAATCCTGACGCCAGGACAACACGACGCCACTTCGAAAGTTCGGGAGCCTTGGCATAGGCGCGCTCGACGGCCACGAGCACGGCTCCGTTGATCAGTAACAGGCCGAAGGTCAGCATCTTGATCCAGAACAGCCCCGACTCGACGAACGTCGTCCAGTCGGCGGCCGCCATCAGCGCGCCGCTGGCAGTGCCGACCCCCAGCGCCGGGACGACCACTCGATGCGAG
>JAYQOO010000087.1:0-17967 GCA_038144855.1 Acidimicrobiia bacterium
ACCAACTTTTTCTTCCGCATGGGCGGCTTCATTGCGCGGCCGTTTGGCCGCTGCGGGCCTCAGGCGTTTATCCGTGACATCCGTGAAATCTGTGGACCTTCAAAACCTCGACCAGCGGAGCCACGTATCTGAACGCGACCAGCTCTTCTTGAGGTCTTCGTCGATGGCCGCGTCCGTCTTGCCCTGCCCCTTGAGTGCCTGCTGCACGCCGATCAGCGACCAGCCGTTGTGCGGGTGCTGTTCGAGGTCCTTGCGATAGACCTGTTCGGCGTCGGCATAGCGCTTGGCTTCAAGCAGCGCCGCGCCGAGCCAGTGACGCGCCGGGAACGGCAGCGGCTCAGGTTCGTCGTAGTCCATCTCGTCGTCGAGCTTCACCGCCGCCTCGAACTTCGTGATGGCGCCGGCGAGGTCGCCGCCCATGCGCGTGATTTCGCCGTCGAGAATGCCGGCGAGCGTGCCGACCAGGCGCTTCGCGGTGTGGCCACGGAACTCGCCCTTCGCGGTGTCCGCGGCCTTGTTGACCTTCGCGAGGTAGGCCTTGGCGAATTCCGGCTCGCCGAGCTTCAGCTTTGCGTAGCCGATGGAGAAGTCGAATGCCGCGGCCGGGATCTCGCGTTCCGGACGCTTGGTCAGCTCCACGACTTCGTCGAAGCGGCCAAAGCGGACCAGCGTCAGCGCGTGATACATCGCGTCGTTGGTGCGCTTGGCGTAGTCCTTGCCCGCCTGGATGGCGCGCGCGCCCTGGCCGTCCATCGAGGCGGCGTAGAGCAGCATGTGCAGGTTGTGATCGGGATAGATCGCGAAGCCCTCGCCGGCGTCGGCCTTCAGGTCCGAGTGCCACGCTTCGGTGTTCGCGACGACGGAATCGCCCCAGCGCCCAACTTCGTTCCAGGTGTGCGACGGCATGTGGTTGATGTGGCTGGCACCAGGAATCGTCTTGCCCAGGTACTCGGCACACGCCACGGCCAGGTCCGGCTTCTCGGTGGACTCAGTGGCATGCACGTAGAGATGGCATGCACCGGGATGCTTCTTGTCGATGGCGAGCGCGGATTCGAGCACGCTGTGCAGCTTCTTGACGTTTGGCGCGTTGACGTCGCGGCGCCCGCGCCGCGGTTCTAGGATGAACAGCGCGTCGGCATACAACGTGATGGCCTCGAGGTCCTTCGGGTACTGCGCGGCGACCTTGGCCATCGCATCGGCGTAAGCCTGGTCCTGCTCGCGGCGCTTGTCGGCCTTGAAGTCCTTGACGTAGCGGACGCTCAGTGCCTCGATGAAGGCGCGCTCGTTGGCCGACGCCTTGTCCTTGAGGCTCACGGCCTTCTGCATCGCCGCGTAGGCGAACGGCGATTGATCGGCAGACATCGGCCCGTTCAGGTACGAGCCCCACGCCCAGCCTTCGCCCCAGTAGCAGATCGCGCACTCCGGATCGCGCTTCCACGCTTCGCGGAAGGAGCGCACCGCGTCGAGCCGCGCGAAGGCGTACATCATCTGGAAGCCCTGGTCGAAGAAGGCCTGCGCTTCCTTGTTCTTTGATGAGATCGGCCGGTGAAAGGGGCCGAGGCCGGTGGTGTAGAGCGGAATCGGATCGCGAACGTATTTGGGAATTTCTCCCGGTGCATCGAGGTGACTCTCTTGAGCCCAGCCGACGGAGCTGCTGGCTATCAGACAACAGAGACAACACAAGAGCAGGCGGCGCATGCGTACGACCATCGATTCCTCCAAGTGCTGACCATCATACAATCGGACGGTGCCGCACGAAGACTTCATGCAGCTCGCGCTCGAGCAGGCGCGCCTGGCCGCGGCGGCAGGGGAAGTGCCGGTTGGCGCCGTGGTGGTCGTCAACGGGACGGTCGTCGGAACCGGTTTCAATTGTCCGATTTCCAGCCTGGATCCGACGGCGCACGCCGAAATCGTGGCGCTGCGCGCCGCGGCGATCAAGGTCGACAACTACCGGCTCACGGGATCCACTGTCTACGTGACGGTTGAACCGTGCCTGATGTGCGTGGGGGCCATGGTGCACGCCCGCGTTGGCCTTGTGGTCTACGGGGCCGCCGAGCCCAAGGCCGGCGCGATCGAGTCCATGACCCGGGCCCACGAACTGGCCGGCTTGAATCACCGCCTCGCATCGCTCGGCGGGGTGCGGGCGGAAGAGAGCCGCGCCTTGCTGCAGGAGTTCTTCCGGGCGCGCCGCGCGAGCGCGCGAGCTGACGATCCGGATCCGGACTAGCGTTGCACCGGCGAGTAGGTGACGCCGTCGGGACTGTTCTGCACCTCGACACGACCCAACGTTTCCCCACTCACCAGGTCCAGGACCAGCATCGAGTTGTCGTTGCGTACGGTGACGAACGCATGTGCGAGACCGCCAGGTCGGTCTTGAACACGCGCTCCACCGCGCCACTGGTGATGTTGACGAGTAACAGCGCCTGGCTGCCTTCAACCGTGATGACGACGCGAGTGGCATCGAGCCAGCGCACGTCGTGCGGCGCGCGATATTCGCCAAGATCGATGGTGCGGATCGTGTCGCCGCTCGGCAGGGCAATCAGGCTGAGCGTCTTTTGCTGCCCCGCGCCCTGCTTGTTGTAGTTGGTGATGACCACCATGCGTCCGTCCGGCGACACAGCGGCCTCGTGCGGACCCGCGACAACCTGCACGTGCCGGTACGCGTCCATCGTCTTCAAGTCGATGAGCGTCACCGTGTCGGATTGCTGATTGACGGCGATGACCGTACCGGTGAGATTGGAACGGCTCGCGGGTTGAGCGAGGAGGACGCCCGCCAACAGGACGCAGATCGCAGGGATCGAGAGCAGCTGACGCATCGCTACACCGTACTCGCCGGTCATGCGGGCGTCAACGCTGCCCGACACGACATTCATCCCACCAGATCGCTCAGCCGGAAACGGCGCGGCTGGCAGGCGCGGGGAAACTCGCCGGGTGGCGGCGGGTAGCCGTCGATGCGCCGCCAGATTTCGTAGCCGTCGGTCGTGAACTCGATGGCGTACCGCGAACGGATGTATTGATCGACCGGCGCGGCATACTCGCGGAATCGCTTGCCGTCGACGTCCCACGTGTAGCCGTAGATCACGTACTTCGGCGGGCGGAAGTCGAGCCGCGCCAGCAGGCATGGATAGGCCTCTGGATCTTCAAACAGCATGAAGTCGGTTCGCGTCGGGTTCATGCGGTCTGTCAGGAAGTTGAATCCAGACGCCCATGGCACCACGAACACCCAATCGTCCTGCGCCGTGTGTTCGCGGATGTAGTTGGTCACTACGTCGATGCGCTGCGCTTCAAGGCTGCCGGTGAAGATGCCGGCCGATCGCTCCGTTCGGACCGCGGCGACGTAGTTCTGATACTCCCAGTCCGTGCGCTGATACCCCTTGCGCAAGGCGATCAACATCGGCAGCAGCGTCAGGAGCAGTGCCACCGCCGCGAGCGCCGCGCGCGGGGCCGGAGTCTTCATCAGGCCGAGTCTTGCGCGGTCGCACAGGTAGGCGAACAGGATGAACGTCGGCGCCATCCCGAACAGGATGTGGGTGACGTCAGCTCGCGGAAACGCCTGCAGCAGCATCAGCGCGCCTACCGCGGTGAGCGCCGCAACAGCGTGCGCTTCTCGCGAGGCCGCTTCGTCCCGGCGCGCGCGGAGTGCGAGCAGGGCCATCGCGATCAGCGCCAGCGGATACACCACGACTGGCGAATAGATCACCAGCTTGGTCCACATGTCGAACGGATCGCCCTCCGCGAACGGCATGAAGTCCGGGAACGGCAGCGCGAAACGCTCTGGGTATCGAACGAGCGGGTAGTAGACCCAGCTCTCGTACAGGTATGGGCCCGCGCCCGCTGCAACCAGCCACGCGAGCGTTGGCAACACTGGTATGGCGACGCCGATGGCGAATTGCAGCGTGGTCCGCATCTGCGACCGTAGCGTGCTCTGCCGGTCGAACAGCAAGCCGGACCAAATGGCGATCAGCAGCCCGGCAAACACGTACGCGCCGACGTTCTGCTTGACCATGGCCGTGAGCCCGGTGGCCAACCCGGCTGCGATGATCCAGCTGCGCGCCGGCCGGCCGTGGATGTAGCAGCCGAGCGCAACCAACGAGAACAATGCCGCTTCGAGCGAGTAGTAGTTGGGGGTGCCGAGGAACCAGCCCCAGACCGTGGTCATCAGCGCCGCGCCAGCGGCAAACGGCCACGAGCCAACCGTGCGTGCGACGAAGAACGTCGAGACCGCAACGCCGAGCCCGGTCACGAGCACGGCCCACCGCAGCACCATCAGGGTCTCGCCAAACCAGCGAAACAACCACGCGACGGTGTAGTACGAGCCCGGGGTCACGACCGTGAAGAAGTCACGGTAGATCAGCTCGCCGTGCAACACGCGCATGGCCTGCGCCGCCGTCGAGCCTTCGTCGAGCAGGTTCGTGCTGCGGTTGAAGTAGCGCAACCAGTACCAGACGGCGATGCCAAAGACGAGGATGGATCCGGCCCACTCGAGACGGCGCGCGATGGCCTTCATCTCTGGCGTCAGCGTGCTCACGGTCGCCGAAAATTATACGCGCACGGTTGGCCTGCGAGTTGCACTACGGACACCGGACCTCAATGGAGAGGTTTCGAAGGAGTAGTCAGATGTCGTACTTGTGTCGCGTGTGGGGAACATTCACGATTGCCGTGCTCACGGTTGTGACGCTGGGCGTCACGGCGGCCACGGCCCAGGTCGGCGCCATGAAGGACGGCTGGCTCGTGATGAAGGTGCATTCGGAGTTCGTCAACGAGGATCTGCTCGGCGGCAGCAACATCGACGTCGACGTCAAGAACGGCGTCGTGACGTTGCAGGGCACCGTGACGAGCGAAGCAGCTCGCGCGCGAGCGCTTGAGGTGGCTCGCAAGAACGACGGCGTGAAGGGCGTGGTCGATCAGCTGCGCATCGCCCCGCCGACCAGCAACAAGGCCGAGCGGGCCGCCGACAAGGCCGAAGACACGATGGACAAGGCCGGCGACAAGACGGCGAGCGCGGCGAAGAAGACCGGACGCGCGATCGACGATGGCTGGATCAAGTCCAAGATCTACACGCAGTATCTCGCCGACTGGAACACGGTGCTCGATGACAGCGACATCGACATCGATGTCTCGAACAACATGGTGACCCTGAGCGGCACTGTGAAGTCGGCGCAGGCCAAGGCCAAGGCGGTCTCGATCGCCAAAGGCACCGACGGCGTGAAGAGCGTGAAGGACAAACTGCGGGTCGCCAGCACCCGCTAGGCCGGCCGCACAGCCGGGCTTATGAACAAGTGGCGCGGCAGGGTAGACTTACGGCCTCTTTCAAGGAGAGTAGCCATGGCCCTGTCGCGCCTGTTCGTGTGTGCTGCCGGAGTTGGAGCAGTCGGTCTGATCACGTCGCTGGGAGTCAATCCCACCGCGCTTGCGCAATCGAAGGTAGCGAATCCGATCACGGGTGAAGGGCTGCCCAATCCCGCGCCCAACGTGACCCGCAACTGGGGGGAACTGCCGGCTGGGCGCACCTGGGGCACGTCCGCCGGTCTCGACGTGGATCCCAAGGACGGTCACATCTGGGGCTACGAGCGATGCGGCGCCGGCACCGCTGGCGGCGGTCCGGTGGACTGCGAGAATAATCCCGTCGACCCGGTCTTCAAGTTCGATCGTCACACCGGCAAAGTGCTCGCCAACATCGGCAAGGGCACGATGGTGACGCCGCACGGCATCCACGTCGACAAGGATGGCAACGTGTGGGTGGCCGACTTTGCAGGCAACAAGGAAGGCACCCGCGGACACCAGGTCCACAAGTTCAACCAGAAGGGCGAGAAGCTGATGAGTCTCGGCGTAGCCGGAAAGCCGGGCACTGCCGATGGGCAGTTCAATCAGCCCAACGACGTGGTCGTGGGTCCCGATGGCAGCATCTACGTGTCGGACGGCCATGACGCGCAAGGCATGACGACTGCGGCGGCCATCGCCGAAGGTATCAAGCGCGGCGCGACTTCGCGCATCAGCAAGTTCACCGCCGACGGCAAGTTCGTGAAGTCCTGGGGCGGCATCGGTATGAAGCACGGCGAGTTCCGCACGCCGCACGCGCTGATGTTCGACGCCAAGGGGCGGCTGTGGGTCGCCGATCGCGGCAATCATCGCCTCGAGATCTTCGACCAGGACGGCAAATACCTCGAGTCGCGCTACGCCTACGGACGCATCAGCGGCTTCTTCATCAAGGGCAACCAGGTCTACGCTATCGATTCCGAATCAGGCCCGCTGAATCACCCGAACTGGCGCAACGGTGTGCGCATCGGCCCCCTGGATGAAGATCGCATCGTGGCGTTCATCCCGCCGTTCGAGCGCGAGGATCGGCTCTACCAGGGCACGGCCGGTGAAGGCATTGCCGTTGATGCCGACGGCAACGTGTTTGCCGCCGAGGGTCCAAACTCGATCCGCCAGGCCGGCGGTGCGTTCACAAAGTACTCGGTCAAGAAGTAACGGCGCAGAACCCGCGCTAGTCGCCGGAGAGAGGTAGTTGCCTCGTGCCGCTCTCCGGCGCGAATTCCTCAACGTAGTTCTTCACCTTCAGCTTGCGCGCGGTGTTGGCTGAGCTCATGTAGCGGATGACGCCGAAGATCGGCCGCTCGGGCCAGGGGCGATCGTAGCGGCCGAGGGTCCAGAAGTAGCCGCTGTAAGAATTCGGGTTGCGGCCGTCGAGCGACCACCGGTCCATGATCGCGATCATCGCGTCGAGCGCGTCCTGTGGCGTTTGCGACCACTCGAGGATCTTCTTCCCCCACAGCATGCGCATGTAGTTGTGCATCCAGCCGTCGCGCCGCAGTTGTCCCTGTGCGGCGTTCCACAGCCGGTCGTGCGTGAGTCCGCGCTCGAGCGTGTCCCGATCGTAGAGATACGTCCGCGTGTCGCGCTGGTGTTCGCTCAGCGAGTCGAGCGCCCATTGCGGGAGCGATTCGTAACGATAGTAGTCGTCAGGCCGCCGCGCGCACGTGTTGTAGCCCAGTTCGCGCCACACCACGAGCTGGTCGAGAAAGCGCTCCGCCGACGCGCTCACACCCCACCAGCCCTCACGCGCGCCGAGAACCGGCTTGCCGGCGATGTGCCTGGTCGACCATCCCTCGCGGCCCATCAGCACGTCGAAGATCTGGTGCGAAGAGACGTGCCCAAAGTGCAAGTACGGAGACAGGTGGCTGGTCTGATCGGCTTCGGGCTGGCTGTTCAGTTCGCCGTACCGGGCGAGCCTGCTCGTCATGAACTGCGTGAGCGTGTCTCGCCCCGCCTGGGCGCCGCCGCGCATCCTGGTGATGGCAACGGAGTGGTCGATGGGGAGGGTGCTCGCCAACGCCGCGCTCGCCTGAAGAGATCGTTCGCTCGTGGCCGGCCAGCGCGACGAGATCGACGCCGGCAACGAGGTCAGCGCCGGCAGCTTCAATCCTTCGAGCGGGTTGGCCTGCGGGATCACGTTCAAGTGCTCGGCCAGATTTTTCTGCACGTAACGGCGGAAGTGCGCGGCCGCCGTGAACACGCGATCGGTGGCGGACAGCGGCATCAGGCCATTGCTGTCGACGGCTTCCAGTCGCACGTCGAGGCGCGCGGCAGCCGCGGCCACGATGCGAGGCAGGAAGAAAGAGGGAAAGTCGTCGGTCACCACGACGCACGCAGACGATGCGAGCGCGACGAGCAGCCCCTTGCCGGCGCCAGGCGTGGGTTCGACGTACGGGACGTACGTGACCGGAGCCTTTGCGAGCGCGGCCGCGTTGTCGGCCATGCCGTCGATGACAAACGCGCTGAGCCGGTCCGACGCCCACGGATAGTCGACCTCCAGCGCCTCAAAGACGACCAGAGGTTTGTTGAGCTCGCGCGCGTGCTCGATCGCGCGATCAAGGGCAAAGTTCCACGTCGTGCGCCTGGCGGCGATCATCCAGTACAGGACATACGCGCGGTCAGGATGGACGGGCGCCGTGTTGGCGACTCGAATGCGGCTGCTCACCGCTTCCACTATATCGGGGGCAAGTCCTCCGGTGCGTAATAGGTGAATCCCAGCTTGCGCGCGTAGCCGGGGTCGACGTGTGCGCTCCCGACATAGACGCACTGGGCCGGATCGAGCCGGTGCCGGTGGATCAACAGCACGCCGAGTCCGGGCAGCGGCTTGCGGCACCAGCATCGCGGCGGACCGGCTGCATGCGGGCAGTACTCGGTCTCGATCGCGAAGCCGGCGATGTCGCTCAGGCGTGCGAGGTCGGCAGCCACCTGCTCAGGGGTGCGCGTGCCGTCGGACGCGCCGGGTTGCCAGGAGAGTCCGAGAATGAGGCGGCCGGCATCCCGGTACATGCGAAGCCTGCCGGCGAGCGTCGGGTCGACAAGGCCATCATCGGTCCACACGATTACGGCTCCTTGACGGCGTCCCTCGGGGGCTCTCCGAACAAACGGCACCACGTCCACGCGTGAGAACCCTTCGCCGACATCGGGAGGCTCCAGCTCGCGTTGATATCGAAACTGGACCGTCGGCAGGAATGCCGCGACATCTGTCCGCCTGAGGGCCGTCAGTTCCTGATCGCCGGGAAGCCTGCCGTAGCGAGTCACCAGTCTCGACGCCGCGTTGATCTGCGCGTCGTCGACCGAGGTCGACAGCCACACACCCCGCACGGGGACGCCGTGCGCCGCGGCCGCCTGAATCACTTCGGCGCGCGATTTGCGAGACGTGTAGGTGTTGTCGAGCACGATCCGCGAGGCGCCGTCGGCGAGCGTGCGGTCGAGCTCCATGCTCAAAGCCTTGAGCGTGCCGCCGGCCTGATCTCGATTGAGGCGCTCGTAGCCTTCCGACACAAATTGCGACGTCATCGTCGTCTTGCCGGCACCCGGTAGTCCCATCACCATGACGACTTCAGCGTCCCGTCGGGAGGGGACGACCACAGAGTGGCCACCTTTGAGCCTTCGCCCGGCTGGAAACGCGTCGTCGAGCATCCTGCGATCGCTCTCGGTCAGCGTGAGCCGCTGCGCGCGCACCGAGGCGATCGCCGTTGCGGTGCGGGTGACGCCCGGCAGTGGCACGATCAAACCTGAAAGATCTGTCAACCAGGCCAGCGCGATGTCGGCGGGCGACACCTCGTGCTCGGCTGCGATGGCACCGAGCACTGGATGGCTGGCCGTTCGCGCGGCCGACTTGCGTCCGCCGATGGGGCGATAGGCGAGGAGCTGCAGGTCGTGGGCAATGCAGTGTGCGACGACGCCGCTGAGAAGGGCCGCGTCGTTCCACACGCTAAGCTCCACCTGCACGGAATCGATCTCGGTGATCCGCCTCGCTTCCTCGATCTGGCCCACGGTGACGTTACTCAGGCCGATCCGCTCGACGAGGCCGTCGCGTTTGAGCGCCGCGAGCGCCTTGACGCTCGTCGACAGCGGCGTGCGTGGGTCCGGCGCGTGCAATTGATAGAGCGAGAGGCGATCGAGGCCAAGCGCGCGACAGCTCGCCTCGCAGGCCGCGCGCAGATGTTTCGCGCGGCCGTCCGGCTCCCACCGCCCGTCCGGTCTCGTCAATCCGCCCTTGGTAGCGACAACGATGCGGTCGCGATCGCCGGTCCAACCGGCCAACGCCCGCGCGATCAGGCGCTCGTTGTGACCGGTGTCGGCGTCGTCCAGGCAGTAGGCGTCCGCCGTGTCCAGCAGGGTGACTCCGGCGTCGAAGGCCGCATGCAGCACCGTAACGGAACGATCATCGTCTCGATCGGGTGCGGTCGACAGCCGCATGCATCCGATGGCGGCTGGCCGCGTCGTGACTACCACGCAGCCTCAGGATAACGCGGCTATCGCAGGGCGCCGAGGAAGGCCGTGAGACAGTCGGCGATCGCATCGATCGCGTAGCCGCCCTCCTGCACGACCACGGTGGGCAGATTGAGCGCGCGCACCCGGGAACCGATGCCGGCGAAGTCATCCGATGCTAGCTTCAGCACGCCGATTGGATCGCGCGCGTGCGCGTCAAAGCCGAGCGCCACGACGAGTGCCTCCGCCTTGAATTCCTGAACGGCGCGAATCCCGCGATCGACGGCGGCATGCATCGCCTCGCCCGTGGATCCATGCGGCAATGGCAGGTTGAGGTTGTAGCCGTGGCCGTCGCCGTGTCCGCGTTCGTCGATGTATCCGGTGTAGAACGGGTAGTAGTTGGCGGGGTCGGCATGAACCGAGATCGTCAAGACATCAGGCCGCGAGTAGAAAATCTGCTGCGTGCCGTCGCCGTGGTGCGCGTCAACGTCCAGGATCGCCACTCGGTCGAACGTCTGGCGCAAACGCTGCGCGGCGATCGCGGTGTTGTTGAGGAAGCAGAAACCTGACGCGCGATCGGCGCGCGCGTGATGACCACTCGGCCTGCACAGGGCGTAGGCGACATCTCGATCCGCGACCACCGCGTCCGCCGCCGCAACCGCAGTGTTGGTTGACGCGCGCACCGATGTCCACGTGTGCGGCCCGATCGCCACCGCAAGATCGCCGAGGTACCAACCGCTCTCCGCCACGATGTGACTTGCGGGGCAGTCCGGTCTGGCGCGATCTTCTGGACGACCGCTCCAATACGGAAACGTATTGGGCCACACCTCGGGTCCGTGATCTGGCAATGCCCGCCAGCGATCCCAGGCCGTCTCCAGAAATTTGAGGAAACCGTCGGTGTGCACGGCTCGCCGCGCCGCATCGTGGTCGGTATCAGGAGATGCGATCGAGATGCCGAGACCGCGAAGGGCACCGGCCAGTTGCACGGTGCGTTCAGGCAGGTCCTTCGGCGAGACAATCCGCCCGAAGCGCATGAATTGCTGCGGATCGTGGGCCGACTGTGCCGGGTCGAAAAATGCTCGCATGGCTGTTATGGCGCCTCGGTGGACGCCGATCCCAGAATAACGCTTCCCGGCGGTGTTACATCTTGGCCAATCGCCGCCGCCTCAAGATCAGGCGATCGATCGTGGAGATCGGCCATCTCGGCGTCGTGACCAGTTGTCTCGCCGACGCCTTTGTCGCTGCCGCGCCATCGATCAGGAGCGGCTCGGGCCTCCGGTAGGTGCCAAACGCGATGTCGGCAAGCGGGATACCGAAGAAGCCGGCGACGTTCAGGTTGCACCGGTAGTTGGCGTGGTGCGCCTGGTGAAACCCGTATAGCCAGGTCCACGAGCGGCCGAACGTGGCGCAGGCAATCTTCGGCTTCCAGAAGGTCTCGAATGGCTCGTGATGCGCGGTGTGAATCGTTTCGTAGAGCCAGTGCGCCACGGCGACCGAGGCGTAGCCGCTGATCAGGATCGGAATGCCGGGGGACGCGAACGCGATGAGGGCGAACAGTGGAGTGACGGTGGCAAAGAACGCGACGAGCGCCCACGGTGGGAACGTCGACTTGTCGCCATGTTCGGCACTCATGATCGGATAGGCGCTGCGCACCCTGCCGGCCTGGTCGTCGAACTGGATCGAGGTCAGCTTGTGATGCGCGCGGTGGCTAGAGCACAGGCGCTCCAACCAGCGCAGCGGGTCGATGTGCAGCACGTAGCGATGAAAGAGGTACTCGCCGAAGCAGCACGCCAGCGCACAGACCACGCCCGTTGCGGCGATGGCGAAGGGGCCTGCCGCGACGTGCGAGTCCCAGGTCGGCCTGAAGAAAAACCGGATGAAGGCGAGGAGGGCGAAGAGCTGGCCGCCAATAAACGCGGCGAACAGGAGTGGCGCCCAGGCGGTAGCAGCGCGGTTTTCAAACGACAGGAAGTTCAGGTTCCGCAGATTCCCCACGCACTCTCCATCACGACACGCAACGTAATGGAGGCCAATCAGCGACGAGCTGCGGATTCGGCGCCGTAGCGACTATGCAGGTAGCCGAGCCGGAAGTCAATTGAATGAATTGTGGCTCTTGGTGCCCGGCCGCCTCAGTTGTTCAGCGAATCACGGCTGGCGACCAGGCGGATCGAAGGAAGAACTCGCGGTTCTTGCCGATTGCCGGATCGATGCGCGTCGACCACAAGCTCAGCGCCTGTTCCGGGAGTCCCGACCCGACCACCATGCCATAGACGACGCGACCGCTGTCGAGCCACTCGACCTGGTCATCGATGTCCTGGTTGTCTTCGGTGATCGGCCACGTGTCGCGCGTCTCGAGGTTCATGGCCCAGAGTTGCCAGCCCGTGGCCTTGACGCGTTGTCGTTTGAATACGACGTGTTTTTCATCCGGTGCGAGCGACGGACACTCCACGTCCTCAGCAATCACCCGGAAGTGCCGTCGAGCGACGTTGCCTTCAACGAGCCAGCGCTTGCCGCCCGTACCGAGCGTGGCGAGGAACTGATTACTGTCTTGTCGAAACGTCACTCCCCAGAAGTTGAAGTCGACGTTGCTGAACGGTTTGCCATCACGTTCAACGGTGAATCGTTCCAGATCGACGATCGCCTTGCCGGCGGGCAGGTCGTAGATGGTGGTGCGCGTCGTGAAGTTCTCGCTGGCGTAGTTCTCGCCGGAGACGAATACGGTGGAGGCTGCGTGCTTGCCGTCGGCGGATACGCGGGCGCGAATGGGCAGGCCGGCAAGATCGAGCCGGTTTAGCGGCGTGAACGCGTGGTCCAGGAAGTAGGCGTAGGCGCGCGGCTGCATGCTGTCGCGGTTCAACACCAGGCACAGCCCGCCGTTCCTTCCGAAGTGGCTTCGTTCGCACTCGAGCGTATCCAGGATCCGCTGTTCAGCCGGGTTGTCGAGCGTGACGACGCCGATTCGGCCGTAGGCGCTTGCGCTCTGGAAGAGCACCCGCGGCGTGTCGCGCAAGCCGTCGATCATCTCGATCACGTCGGGCCGCTTCAGGTCGAGAATCGGAACGGCCGCGGTCGCCGCGCGCTCGGTCGTTTCGAGGCGCCATCGCACGTAGACGATCGCGCTGCCCACGCAGGCGGCGACGAAGAGCCAGAACAGGGCGACCCGCGCCTTGTTGGTCACGCGCGATCCTTCCGCAGCAGCGGCCACAGCAACATCGCTGATACACACAATGCCACGACGAGGCCGATCTGAAAATATCGGAATGCGCCGGGAGCGCCTGAGCTCCAGAGCAGTCCGAAGACCACGCTCGCGATCATGCGCCCGACGTCGTTGGCGGTGCTGACGGCGGCCAGCCCCGACGCCCGGCGTTCCACCGGCAGGGCCGCGCTGGCGAGTGCCGCGAACACGCCATCCGTCGCGGCGTAGAACACGCCGAGCAGTACCACGGCGGTGATGCCGATTGCGAGTGACGGGAGATTGGACCCGAGGACGAGGTAGAGCAGCAGCATGGCGGCGTAACCCGCAGTGACCACTCGCGCGCTGCCGAAGCGATCTGCCATCCGCCCCAATGGCGTGGCCAGCGTCAGGTACACACCAGGGGTGGCCACGTAGAGCAGCGGCAAATACTCAACGGGGAACTGCAGCAGCCGCTGAATCGACAGGTAGACAAAGCTGTCGCTGACGGTGGCCAGCCCCAGCACTGCCGCGCAAATTGCTATTCGCGAGAATCGGCCATCGGTGGTGAGCCCGCCGTGATCGACATGCCCGTCGGCCTTCAGGTCAGTGGGCGACCTGACGAAGGTGATCAACACCGCGACGGCGATGGCGGCCAGCGCCGCACTGATGACGAACACCACGTCGTAGCCGTCGCGGATCTGCAGCAGGATTGCGAACCCGAGCAGCGGGCCGAGGAGCGCGCCGATCGTGTCGAGCGTGCGATGGACGCCGAATGCCGTGCCCAGCGACGAGCGCTCGACGCTGAGCGAAATGATCGCGTCCCGTGGAGCGGTGCGGATGCCTTTGCCGATGCGATCGAGCGCGACCAGTGGTGCCAGCCACGTCGCCGTTGGTCCGCCGAGCACCAGCCCGACGCGCGACAGCATCGACGCGCCGTAGCCGGTGGCGGCAATCGTCTTGTAACGGCCGGTCCGGTCGGTGGCCAGGCCCGCCAGCAGTTTGACGAGCGACGCCCCGCCTTGCTGGATCCCATCGATCACACCAAACGCTGCCGGTGTCACGTGGAGGAAGTAGAGCGCGTAGACCGGCAGCACCGCGACCACCATTTCTGATGACATGTCCGTCAGCAGGCTGGTCAGTCCGAGGAACCAGACGTTGGGATGGATGTGGCGCAGCCGGCCGCGCGCGCGCGGATCAGCGTTGTGCGCGCGCAGGTCGGAATTCAGTCCGGATGGATACACAGGTCACCGGCGATCAGACGTCGCCTTTGACTGCGATTTTACCTGCTGAATGGACACGAATGTCGCGGCCTGCGCGCGTGGCCTTGACGGGAGGACGAACTTTCGGACGACGTAGGCGATTGCCGCGCCGACGATCAGGATCACGCCGACGTCCTGCCAGCTCATGCGAGGCCCCAGCCCAGCGCGCGTCCCACTTGATACACCAGCAGAGATGCCCCGTATGCCAGCACGGTCATGTAGGCGACCATGAACAGTGGCCAGCGCCATCCGCCTGATTCGCGCTTCACGATCGCCACGGTGCTCATGCACTGGCAGGCGAGCACGAAGAACACCATCAGCGACACGCCCGCCAACGGCGTAAACAACGGCGATCCGTCAGGCCATGTCGCCGCCCGAAGCGTTTCGCGAAGCGGTTCATTGGTCTCATCGGCGTTGCCGATGTCAAAGACGACGCCCAGGGTGCCGACAAACACCTCGCGCGCGGCAAACGCGCCGAGGATGCCCACCCCAATGCGCCAGTCGAAGCCCAGCGGTTCGAGCGCCGGTTCAATCAGGTGGCCAAGGCGGCCGGCCACGCTGTATCGCAGTTGCGCGCCGTTTTCGTGGCTGTCGATCTCGGCGATGCGCGCGTCGTGTTCGTCCGCGCTGAGGTTTTGCGCCGTGACGGCCGCCCGGTTCGCCTCAGCCTCCGCCGTCACCGCGGGATCCTTCGGATACGACAGCAACGCCCAGAGAATGATCGTGAGCGCGAGAATCACGGTGCCCGCATCCACCAGGAACACCTTGACGCGCTGCACGACGCCTCGCAGCAGCACCGAGAACGACGGCAGGCGATACGGCGGCAGTTCGAGCACGAGGGTCGGGACCGGGCCCTTGAGGACAGTTCGGCGCAGGACCGCGGCGGCGACGAGTGCGGCGACGACCGATAGCGCATACATCGCGAATAGCGCTACCGCGCCGGCGCTGAGGAATCCGACGCGCGTTCCCGAAGCAAATACCGTGGCGGTGATCAGCACGTAGACCGGCAGGCGTGCGCTGCACGACGTCAGCGGCAACACCATCATCGTCAGCAGCCGATCGGTCCGGCTTTCGAGCGTACGCGTCGCCATCACGGCGGGGACCGCGCAGGAGAAGCCAGACAGCATCGGGACAAACGCCTTGCCGTGTAAACCAACCGCGCGCATCACTCGATCGATCACAAACGCCGCCCGCGCGAGGTAGCCGAGGTCCTCCAGCAGGCCGATGAACAGAAACAGCAGCGCGATCTGCGGCACGAACACGACGACGTTGCCAACGCCGGCGATGACGCCGTCGACGAGCAGGCTGGTCAGCGGGCCCGGCGGCATGGTCGCGGTGACCCACGCCTGAACCGCCGCGACCAGCGCCTCAATCGCGCCGATCGCCGGCTCTGACCACGAAAACAGCGCCTGGAACACGACCATCATCGTGACGGCGAACGCGATGGCGCCGCCGATGCGGTGGGTCAGGACGGCGTCAACACGATCGGTCAAGCTCCCCCCCTGGCCGGTAGCGACCGACGATACCTGCGCAATCAGGCGATCGACGAATTGATACCGCGACGAGATGATTTCGAGGTCGAGATCGCGCCCGGCGTCCGTGGCGCGACGATGCAGGTCGCGGACCAGCACGCGCGCAGATGGCGGAATGGCCGTGAGTTCATCGCCGCCTTCATGATCGAGCGACAACAGCAGCCACTGTGCCCACGCGCGAGCTTCGCGCGGGTCACTGAGCAGTCGCTCGGCAAGGATCAAGCGCTCGATGTCCGCGATGTCGGCCTTCAGCAGATCCGGCTGGGCGATGTCCGGCACCGGCGGTGGGGTTTTGTCGGCGATCGCTGCCGCAAGGGCGGCGCGCACGTCATTGATGCCTTGGCCACGGCTCGCGATGGTGGGCACCACCCGCGTGCCGGTCAAACGCGCCAGTTCGTCGGCGCGGACGGTCACGCCGCTGCGCGTCGCTTCGTCGGTCATGTTGAGCGCGATCACGACCGGGCAACCGATCTCGAGGATCTCGAGCGTCAGGTACAGCGCGCGCGACAGTGCGGTGGCATCGACAACGACGAGGATGGCGTCGGGCCGCTTGACGCCGCGGCCCAGGAGTGACTCGACGGCGATCTGTTCTTCGGCGGACCGTGCCGACAGTGAATAGGTGCCCGGCAGGTCGGTCAGCTCGACGGAACCGCCGCCGAGTTCGAGCGTGGCCGAACGGCGATCGATCGTGACGCCTGGATAATTGGCCACGCGCGTGCGCGAACCCGAGAGCGCGTTGAACAGCGTGGACTTACCGGAGTTCGGGTTGCCAGCCACCAGCACCAGCGCCTGTCGCGCCGGCGCACTGTGGCTGAGCGCGGGGGCGCTCATCTCACTCGATTTCGATGCCGTGCGCTTCGGCGCGGCGGATCGACAACGCGTAGTTGCGCACGCGCAGTTCGATCGGATCGCCGAGCGGAGCTTCGCGCTGGACAGTCACGGCGGTGCCGGGCACGAGACCCATCTCGAGCAGGCGCCGCACGGTCGTGCGGGCACCCGACACGCGCGCCACAACAGCGGTGGCGCCGACGGGCAAGCGCGACAGTATCCGGCCGGTAGAACGAACGTCTTTCATCAGGACTGACCCAAGTTGAGATTAAGTCTCACTTAGATGGTAAATGCGACCAAATCTGTCGGTCAACTGTTTCGTGGAAGCTGAACCTAGCCCGCGAGCAGTTCGGCGAGCAGCGGTTGCCCGTAAACCATTCCAAACACGATAGCTATCAGTCCAGCCACCACCCCGAGGAGGGCCGAAATGGCGGGTTTTTGGACCACCCTGGCGAGTGACCAGCCTGCGACGCCGGCGGCGATAGCCATGCCCACGGTCGAGCCGAGCCCGAACAGCAGCATGAAGACGATTTGACTCGCCAGTGTCGGCAGGGTCGAGAGCGCGAGGGCGGTCAATGCGCCGCTGCCCGACAGTCCGTGAACCACACCGACCATCAGTGGTTGCCGCGCGAGCGTGAACGGGCCGACGTGAACGTGCGGACCGATGGCCGCGTGGGCGGTCGGCTGATCGAGGCTCGCCTGGCGCACCCGCATCAGCCAGCCGCGGCGGACCGCGTCAATGCCGATGGCGACAATCATTGCGGCCACGATGGTCTCGAAGATCAGGCTGACCCGCGGCGGCATCGCCGCGCGCGCGAAGGCGAGCGTGAGTCCCACGACGAACAGCGACAGGGTGTGGCCGATGCCCCAAGACGCGCCGAACCGTACCGCGGTTTTGGTGTCGCGTTGCGGCGCGACCATTGCCGCGACCGCCATCAGGTGATCCGGTTCAAACGAGTGCCGAAGTCCGATGGCGATGCCAAGCCCCGACGCGGCCAGCGTCGCCAGCGTCTCAGTCATCGAGCGCCGGGAGGACGCCGGCCGCACCGGCGAGCGTATGGATACGGCAGAAGCAGTTCACGACGGCGCTACCGCCCGGATCCTCGTGCTCGTTGATCGGCACAAAGAGCGTCGTGCCTTCGCGGCGCGACAGGATGTTGTTCACCACCAATGCGCGCATCATCCAGATCGCAGATCGCGCGTCGGGACACGCGATGCCGAGCCATCCCACATAGGCCTGAGGAACGACGGCGAGACCTGTACGCGTTCGGATCGCCTGCGACATCGCTTCATGGCTGCCTGGCGACGAGTTGGCCGGCGCGAGTGCCGGGGTAATCAGCGGCGTCTCCACCGACATGCCGGCCAGGAGTTCTCCGATCAGCTGTTGGTGGCGTCGTGAGGTGTGCTCCGACCAGTAGTGATC
>JAYQOO010000088.1:0-17898 GCA_038144855.1 Acidimicrobiia bacterium
GTAGAAGGTGTAGTTGATCTCCACCGTCGAGAACTTGCTGGCGTAATACGGCAGCATCTTGGCGGCAGACAGATCGGCAGGATAAAAGCTCCCTTTCCACTCTGGATAGTTGTAGCCGCTGGTCCCGACTAGAATCATGGTGAATGCGCACGATTATAGTCTCGGCCGCCATCGCCCTCTCCGCAGCCTGCAGCAGCCAGCCGCCGGTACCAACCTACCAGCTCACGGGACAGATTCTCGTCGTCAAGCCGGAGACGAGCGAGCTGCTCGTCAAGCACGAAGACATCAAGGGCTTCATGCCGGCCATGACGATGCCCTACACGGTCAAGGATGCTGCGCTGCTCAAGGACAAGACGGCCGGTGATTTGATCACGGCCACGTTGAACGTGGCACCCGAGGGCCCATTCCTGTCCGCCATCGTCAAGACCGGCACGGCGCCGCTCCCCGAAGACGCGCGGCCGGACATTCCGCCGGCCGCCAATGTCCACTTGCTCAAGACCGGCGATCCGGTGCCGGCGACGGCGCTGGTCGACCAGGGCCGATCGATCACGATGGCCGACTTCAAGGGCTCCGCGCTGGCGGTGACCTTTATCTACACGCGCTGCCCACTCGCCAATTTTTGCCCGCTGCTCGATCGGCGGTTCGCGGAGGTGCAGAGGCTTGCCGCGGCGGATCCGGCGCTCGCCGGCAAGATTCGCCTACTGTCGATCAGTTTTGATCCGGCCAACGATCGCGACGCCGCCCTCAAGGCGCATGCCGAGAAGCTCGGAGCCGATCCAGACGTGTGGCGATTTGCCACCGCCGAACAGGCGGTCGTCGACCGCCTTGCCGCCGAGTTCGCGGTCAACGTGATTCGCGAAAAAGACGGCACGATCACGCATAACCTTCGCACCGCGATCGTCGATCCGTCAGGGCGGATCGTCTCGATCCTCGACAACAACTCATGGGAAGCCACCGAACTCGTGAGCGGCCTCAAGCATGCGCTTTCCACGCGTTAGCACAGCGCGAGTCACTCCGCCGCGGCTTCCTTTCACGAAGGCGGAGCGGGCGCTCATCAAGAAGCTGAACACGCCCGCCAAGGTGCAGCAGTGGTTGAACGCGCTGCCCTACAACACTGAGAAGGGCGGCGAGTCGCAGCGTAGTTTCCGATCCGTGGTGCGCCTGAAAACCGCCCACTGCATGGAAGCGGCGATGTTTGCCGCCGTCGTGCTCGAGCAGCATGGCTACCCGCCACTGGTGATGAGCCTGGAGTCGCAGGACTGGCTCGATCACGTGATCTTCATTTACAAGGAAAGCACCGGCTGGGGCTCGGTCGCCCGTTCACGCGATCCGGGTCTTCACGGCCGCAAGCCGCGCTTCCGAACACCACGCGCACTGGCTCGCAGCTACTGCGACGCGTATGTCGACTACACAGGGCGCGTCAAGGGATTTGGCGTCGCGAATCTCAACGACGCCATGGGCAAGTACGACTGGCGGCTCACGACAAAGAGCGCGTGGGCGGTCGAACAGATGCTGATCGACCTGCCGCATCGGAAGATCAAGACGTCAGACGCGCGCTACCGGCAGCTCTTGCGCCGCTACAAGCAGTATCGCGCCGGGCACAACGATCGGAAACCGATCTACTACCGCGGTCGCGACAAGTGGGAGCCGCTGCCGAAGGAGTTTGACTAGCGCGGCGTCTCTTCCTGATTAATCGAAGCCGATCTTCAGGTCGGCGACCAGGGGCAGGTGATCGGATGCCATCAGCGTCATCCGGTCGCGCGGCATGGTAACTTTCACAACTTCGACCGTGCCTTCGTAATAGATGTGATCGAGGTGCAGGATCGGAAAGAACCCCGGATAGCTGCGCCCACCGCGCTTCAGATACTTGCTCAGGTCGATGCTCTGAAGCCGCTCGGCCAGCACATCCTTCGCAATGCCCCTCGCCCACTCGTTGAAGTCACCGAGCACGATCTTCGGGCCGACCACGCGGCGATCGTGCACGACCGACGCGAGCTTGGCCGCCTGGTGGCGCCGTTCAAGCAGCGACGTGCCGAGATGCACGTTATAGAAGTGCAGCGTGTCGTCTTCCATCGCCACGTCCACGCGCTGGACGCCGCGGTGCTCACATGTCTTCCAGGTGAGGTCGTGCTGCACGTGATGCCGGATTGGAAAGCGGCTCAGCACCACATTGCCGAACAGCGCCGTGCGCAGGTGACGCGTTGGCGCCATCACCCAGCCCATGCCGAGGGCGGCGCCGAGTTCGGCGGCCTGGCCGGGCTTGAGCGGACTGGCGCCGATCACTTCCTGCAGCGCCACGATGTCGGCGTCAACCGACGCGAGGACGCCGGCGATACGCTCGATGCGCGTCCGGCCATCAAGCCCCCGGCCGCGATGAATGTTGTAGGTGGCAACGCGCACCTGGCGCGTGCGCTTGGCCTCGTGAGGCATCAGTCGAGATCGAACCCGCGCAGTGGCTTCGTGACCGGTTCCTTGTGGGCCTCGCGCAGCGCCTCTTCAAAGCGCTTCGACAAGGCGTCGCCCTTGTTCTTTTCGTTCTGGAAGGACTGCTCGAAGAGCGCATCGCGCTTGGCGGCCTGCTCCGCCAGAATCCGCTGCGCGTGATCGAGTTCGGGCCGGTCCGGGTTCGGCGGCGCTTCGTGACTGACGATGCGGCCGAGGTTGAGATCGAGCGTTAGAATCGCGCCGCAGCAGGGACACGTGAGCTCGCGCTCGCTCGTGAGCTTCGCCATGACGACAGCTTAATCCAGTTCCAAAGCGGGACCTTTGACACGAGCTATCGTAGTGATATCATAACAATATCTCAGGAGGTCCCCGTCCCATGATTCGTGAACGCGCCTACAACGGTTTCCCCGGCTTGCCGGTGTTCCTCGCCCTGCTGCTGGCTGATGCGGCGCTCATCTGGATGCTCGTCATGAACATCCGTGAGGAGAACGCGCCTGAAATCGTGTTCGCGGCGCTGATGATCGCGCTGTCGACCTTCCTGATGGCGGGCCTCTTCATGGTCAACCCGAACGAGGGCAAAGTCCTGCAGCTGTTCGGCGCCTACAAGGGCACGGCCAAGGTCCAGGGCCTGCGCTGCGCGAATCCCTTCCTGACCAAGAAGAAGGTGTCGCTGCGCGTCCGCAACTTCGAGAGCTCGCACCTCAAGGTCAACGACATTGACGGCAACCCGATCGAGATCGCCGCGGTCGTCGTGTGGCGCGTCGTCGAGACCGCTGAAGCGATCTTCGAGGTCGATGACTACGAGCACTATGTGAAGGTGCAGAGTGAAGCGGCGCTCCGCAACCTCGCGACCAGCTACGCCTATGACGCGCACGACGACCAGCACGTGTCACTGCGCGGGCACACCGGCGCGGTCGCCGATCACCTCAAGCGCGAGATCCAGGACCGCCTTACCAAGGCCGGCGTGGAAACCATGGAGGCACGTATCAGTCACCTGGCCTACGCGCCGGAAATCGCCGCCGCGATGCTGCAGCGTCAACAGGCCGGCGCCATCATCGCCGCCCGCCAGCGCATTGTGGAAGGCGCAGTCGGCATGGTCGAAATGGCGCTCGACATGCTGTCGAAGAAAGCGATCATCAACCTGGATGAAGAGCGCAAGGCCGCCATGGTCAGCAACCTGCTGGTAGTGCTGTGCGGTGACCGCAACACGCAGCCGGTCATCAATGCCGGGACGATCTACCAGTTGCCAGTAGTCAGAAGCCAGTAGCCGGATGAACCATGGCCGACCGTAAGCCGTTCCTGCTTCGTGTCGATCCCGCATTGCTGGAGTCGCTCCAGCGCTGGGCGAACGACGATCTGCGCAGCCTCAACGCGCAGATCGAGTTCCTCCTGCGCCGCGCGCTCCAGGATGCGGGACGCATTAGGGACGACAAGCCCAAGAAGTAGCTTTGCAGTGCGGCGCACGGTGCGATAATGCGGCTGCACCATGAACTCCGACCAGCAACTGCACAGTGTGTTCCGGCCTCTCGAGGCCCGGGTGCTGCATGCCTTATGGCAACGCAACACACCGGCGACGGTGAGAGACCTGATGCCTGCCCTGCCTGGCATCGTCTATACGACGGTGATGACGACCCTTGATCGGCTTTTCAAAAAAGGGGTATTGACCAGGGAGAAATGGGGACGGGCATTTCTGTATCAACCCAAGCTGACCCAGTCGCAGCAGATCGCCAAGATCGCCGCCGATCGCATCGGCCAGCTGCTGCCGGCCGCCAGCGAACGCGCCGAATCACTGATCGTGATGCGCGAATTGGTTGCGACCCTCGCCGATCGGGACGCGGCCTTGCTCGATGAACTCGAGCACCTGGTCGCCATGCGACGGGCCGAGTTGAAGCGCAAGGATGGGTTCGCGAGCGCACCAGCGAGATGGGCGTGCTGAAGACGCTTGGCTTCTCGAACGCCTCGATCCTGTCGCTGGCGCGGCTCGACTCGAGCCAGACGTTCGACAGCTTCCGCGATTGGCTGATCGCCAACCCGCAGGTTAACGTGCAGGTCCGCCGCGAAGCAGAGTACTACGCCCAGCAGTCGCGGGCGCTGACGGGGCTGATCGAGGGTATCGGCTTCGGTATCGCCGCGCTGATGGGCATTGGCGCCGTGTTCGGCGCCATCCTGACGATGTATACGGCGGTGTCGACACGCTCGCGGGAGATCGCGACCCTGCGCGCGCTGGGCTTCAACACCACGTCTGTGGTGGTCTCGGTGCTGGCCGAATCGCTGGCGTTGGCCGCAATCGGCGGCGGGATCGGCGGCGTCCTCGCGCACCTGGCGTTCAACGGCTACCAGACCTCAACGATGAACTTCTCGACGTTTTCCCAGGTCGCCTTTGCCTTCGCCGTCACGCCGCAACTGCTGGTGATGGGCATCACCTACGCGTTGTTGATGGGATTGATCGGCGGGTTGTTCCCCGCGCTCCGTGCGGCGCGGCTCCCGATTCCTTCGGCGCTACGAGAACTATAGAAAGTAGCAAGTGGCAGGTAGTTCTTCTTGCTACCTACTACTTGCTACTAGTTTTCTTCCTCGAACCCTTCTTCTTCAGCAGGGTTGAAACGGGTCGACGGGCGCAGCGCTTCGCGATAGTCGTAGAGCGGCAGGCCGGACACGTGACGCGGGTTCACGCAGCCTGTGGACTTCGCGTCCAGCACCACCAGCACCGGACTGCCCGACGTGCCTTCGCGAAACGCGAGACGACAGCCGCAAGCCAGGTGAGCGTGCACGAAACCCTTCAACATGACCTAGATACTATCAATCAGTTCATCAACGCGACGACTTCTTTTTCGAAGACGGCTTTGGGGGCAATGCCCATGTGCTTGCGGCACACCTTGCCATCCTTGCTGATGATGAACGACGCGGGAATGCCCCAGATCGGCCCGTAGGCGTCCTGCACGTCTTCTTTGCCTTCACCGAGCAGGATCGGATAGTTGATCTTGTATTCCTCGGCGTACTTCTTCGCCAGCTCCGGCGTGTCGTCCACCGAGTAACCGATGATCGTCAGCTTGTCCTTGTATTGCGCCTGCAGTTCGACGAAGCCGGGAATCTCGGCCTTGCAGGGCCCGCACCATGTCGCCCAGAAGTTCAGCAAGACCACCTTGCCCTGGTCCTTGAACGAGGCCAGCGACACTTCCTTGCCGTCCATGTCCTTGAGCTTGAAGTCCCAGTTCGCGGGCTTGGCGTCCGCCATGCACGCGGCGGTCTCCGCGGTTGGCTCGTGCGATGCCGACGGCGTCAGCGACGCAGACGCGCTGGCGGGCTGCGTTTCGACGTCGGCCTGGAAGATGAATGGGATGCTGATGCCGAGCAACGCGATGGCGGTGGCGGCAACAGCCACCATGCGCCAGGTGTTCGATGGCGCGGGTGTCTCGACAACTTCGGGCTGCGGGGTCTGGTCTTGCTGCTCCATCCCGCTATTCTGCCTTATTTCGCTTCGGCCCGCAGATACGGCGCCATGCGTGCCAGCTCATCCCGCAATCCGCCACGCGCCACCAGCATGTAGGTCCTATCCCCTTCGGTCCAGACCACTTGTTCGTGGCCAAACAGGGAGAGATTCGCGTCGGGACGCGAGAGCCCGGGAATGACAAAAAAAGACACCGCTTCACCGTGCAGCCGATACATCACATGCGCCGCGCGCCCATCGCCGTACAAACACCGCCGCACCGCCATCAACTGCAGGCCCTCAGCGCTCCGCGGTTGAGGCACCACGACGTCGAGGCCATACTCCTGCTTCAGGACGGCTTCGGCCTGCGCCTTGGTGATCGGCGCGCCGTCGGCATCGCCTTCAATCGTGAAGCACTTCAGGTGGTCGAGCGCGAACTGCGCCGCAAGCAAGGCGGTCGAGCGAATGGTCGTGACCGGCAGCAGCACTGCGCCAACCGTCAGCACGAACATCGCGGCCACCGCAAACGCCGTGAGCCGTCCCGCCCAGCCGAGCGCATCGCCGGGTGCCTGCGCCGGCGCCACGCCCGCATCCCCGCCCAGGGCGCGCAGCCGGGTGCGAAGGCCCGGCGGCGCCATCGGCGACAACTGAGCGGCGCGCGCTTGCAGCACCGATCGCGCCACGCGTTGCGCGTGTGCCGATGAGCGGCACGCCTCGCACGTTTCAAGATGCGCCGCAATCGCGACGGCGTCGTTCACGTGCTCGCCGTCGACGTATCGGGTGAGCTGTTGTTCCAGCTGTTCACAAGTCATTCGAACCTCAAACCCATAGCCCCTGGGCTCCACGCCCCTAAGCCCTCTTCGACAACGCGAGGTAGAGCTGTTTCCTGCCCCGCGAGAGTCTCGACATCACGGTGCCGATCGGAATGTCGAGGACATCGGCAATTTCCTGGTACGACAGTTCGTCAACATCGCGCAGCCACACCACTTCCCGGAACATGCCGCCCAGTCCGTCAAGTGCCGCCTGCAGGTCCGCGTTCAACGAGTCGCGCAACAACAGCGACTCGGGGGTGACATCGAGCCGGCGCTCGAATGACGTTTCCGCGGTGCGCTCGACGGCGTCGGAGTCGAAGTCCACGCGGGAGCGAGCACCGTCACGCTGGCGGTTCCTCCACGTGTTGTGAAGGATGGTGTACAGCCAGGCCTTGAGGTTGGTGCCGGTGGCAAACTGCCCACGCGCCCGGATCGCCTTCAAATACGTGTCCTGGACGAGGTCCTGCGCCCTGTCCGCGTTACGCGTCAATCGCAACGCCGCGCCGTAGAGCGAATCCAGGAAGTCGAGGATCTCTGCTGAGAACCTGTCCTCGCCCGGCGCACCCTCTACCGATGGTTTCCGCCCAGAAAACATGACAAATGCGGCGGTCTTGAAGGGAGAACCCCGGGAATGCCCGGTTTATTCCCGGTACCCGATTGAACCGCCGTCGCGTCTCAAGTATAGGACGAGCCTCACGGCTCGAATCTTGCTCACCCGGGGTCAGAATTGCCGCAACTGTCTCAGGAACAGGTCGGATTCAGTAAGATGCTCCAAGGAGTCACTATGCGTACGGCTGTTCTCTTGATGTTGGCGTTGGCGGGTGCACCGGGACTGGCCCTGGCGCAAACCAACTACATCCCCTACTTCGGCAAGAATCAGATCCGTTACGACAAGTTCGACTGGCACACCTACCAGACCGAGCACTTCGAGATCTATTACTACCCGGAGATCGAGCCGCACCTCGAGCGCATCGCCGGCTACGCCGAAAGCGCGTACCAGCACGTCAGCTCCGAGCTGAAACACGACCTCTCGATGAAGCTGCCGCTGATCCTGTTCTCAACGGCAAGCGAGTTCTGGCAGCAAAACGTGACTCCGGGCGCGGCGCAGGAAGGCGTCGGCGCCTTCGCCGAACCGGGCCGTTATCGCATCGTCATGCCGATCGACGAGCCGCCCGATCTGCTCTACCGCCTCATCGTCCACGAGCTCACGCACCAGTTCCAGTTCGACATCATTCCCACCGGCTTGATCCGGCGCAACATGCCGCTCTGGGTGTTTGAAGGGATGTCGGACTACATGACCGGCTACTGGCGCCCGAACGACATCATGACGGTGCGCGACGCCGCGGTCACCGACATCGTGCCGAAGATGAGCGAGATGGAAGAGTACGGCGGCTTCAGCAATCCGCGACTCATCTACAACCTCGGTCACGCCGCCTTCGAGTTCATGGAATCGAAGTGGGGCAAGGAAGGCGTGCGCGCCTACGTGTTCGCCTTGCGCCGCTCCGTGATTGGCGGCAGCGACGATGCGTATCAGGAAGCGTTCCAGATTTCTCCTGAAGAATGGGACCAGCAGTTCGATCGCTATCTGAAGGAGCGCTTCAAGCCGTTCCGCGACAAGGAACGCCCCGCCGACTACGGTCGCGACCTCGCACCAGATCCGCGCAAGGGCCGCTTCTCCAACGTGCTGTCGATCGAGCCGTCCCCCTCCGGTGACCTGATTGCCGGCATGACCGGCAACGGCCGCGACCGCGAATACGACATCGTCCTGATTTCGGCGAAGGACGGGGCGATCATCCGCAACCTGACGAGCGGATTCGATCAGAGCATGGGCTTCGAGTACCTCGCCACGCCGGGCGGACGCTGGAACTCGGTGCCGTGGATGTCGTGGTCGCCGCAGGGCGACCGCCTCGCCTACTTCGTCCGCACGGAAAAGGACCGCTCGCTGATCGTCCAGAACGTGGTGACGAAGAAGATCGAAGTGCGCATCGAATTGAAGACCATCGACGCGCCTGAATCACCGGACTTCTCGCCGGACGGCAAGCTGGTCGCCTTCTCGGGTCTGCGCGGCAGCGACGCCGACATCTTCACGGTCAATCTCGAGACCAAGGAGATCGTGAACCTGACCAAGGACAAGTTCGCGGCCTACGCGCCGACCTGGGCGCCGGACGGCAAGTCGATCGTCTATCTCGTTCGCGTCAGCGGCAACGAAAAGCTGTTTCGGATGAACGCCGACGGCTCGAGCCCGGTGCAGTTGACGTTCGGCACGCACGACGAAGGCGGCGCGCAGTTCCTGGACGCCAACACGCTGGTGTTTGCGTCGACGGCCGTCAATCCAGCCGAGCCGATCGAGCCCGACGTTGCGAAGAACGGACAGATCTACAACATCTGGACGCTTGATCTGAAGACCAACGAACTGAAGCAGTACACCGACGCGCTGTCCGGTAACGTCTCGCCCGTGGTGCTGAAGGACGCGCCGGCAAATCGGCTCGCGTTTGTGACCTACTTCAAGGGCGAGTACGGCCTGCACGTGCTGGACCGCAAGGACGAGATCACCAAGGTCGCAAGCGCGGACTTCGGCTCGCCAGGCCCGATTGTCGATTTCCAGGCGCCGCTGATGCACACGCTGGTGCCGGACAACAAGAAGAAGAAGGGCAAGTTCGAGAAGCTCTTCCTCGAAGGCCGCCCACCGGTCAGCCTCGGCGTCACCAGCGGTGGCGACGTCTTCGGCGGCACGCAGGTGACGTTCACCGACGTGCTCGGCGATCAGCAGTTCAGCCTGATGGTGGCGTCGGTGTCGCAGTACCGCACCATGTCGTTCACCTGGCAGAACATGGAGCGCCGGCTGCAGTGGGCGATCCAGGGCTATAACCAGACCCAGTTCTACTACGGCCAGTTGCAGGGCCTGCTCTACGACCCGTATCTCGCCCAGTACATCGATCGCGACCTCGCGACCGCGACGCGCACCATCCAGGGTGGAACGGCATTTGGCATCTACCCCTTCAACCGCTATCGCCGCATCGAAGTGTTTGGCGGGTTCAGCCGCTACCAGGAACGCTTCAACGATCCGGACGTCGAGGCCTACTCGCAGCAGTACCAGCAGGAACAATACGGCAGCACGCTGTTCAACAACGGCAACATGATGCCGATCGGCGCCGCGTTCGTGCAGGAGACGACGATCTTCCGCGAGTTCGGACCACTGTCAGGCAGCACGATGCGCCTGTCGTATGAGTTTGCGCCGAAGATCGGCAGCCTGCTGTCGCGCCAGACCTTCGACGGCGACGCGCGCAAGTACTTCCGCCTCGGCGCCAACGGCCTGCTGGCGTTCCGCGCCCGCGGCTTCAAGAGCATCGGCGACAACCCCGACTTCACCTACTTCGGCGGCAACTCGGAACTGCGCGGCTACGAGTACCTGACGTTCATCGGCCAGAACGCGGTGTTTGCCAATGCCGAGTTGCGATTCCCGCTGATCGACGCCATGGCCACGCCGATCGGCGTGCTTGGCGGCGTGCGCGCCACGCTGTTTGCGGGCATCGGCGGTGCGTTTTTCGACCAGCAGTCGAACTTCAAGTTCTGGCGGCGCGACACGACGCTGGAAGCGCCGGTCGTGTCATACGACCCGGTGACCGGACAGCCGGTTCGAGGCAGTTCGGTGCCAATCAGCGGCTTCCGCCTCCAGGATGCCAGGGCGTCCTACGGCATCAGCCTGTCAACCATGGCGCTGGGCTTCCCGGTGCACTTCGACTGGTCGTGGCGCACGCTGATGAACCGCGACTGGGAAGACGTGGTGTTCTACCAGGACGCGATCGCCGACGGCGTGACGAGCGGCAGCACCTGGCTGCGCAAGCCGAAGTTCTCGATGTGGATCGGCTACGACTGGTAGGAACAGGCGAACAGCGAACCGGGGGAGGGGCTGGGACTACAATCGCAACGTGGTCCCAACCCTTACTCCAAAGCGGTGGCAGGAATCGGTAGCGGAAACCGTCCAGGTCGTCCTCCCGAACGACACCAATCCACTCGGCTTCATCCTCGGCGGCACGGTGATGCACCTCATCGACATCACCGGCGCCATTGCCTGTCATCGCCACACCAATCACCTAGCGGTGACGGCCAGCGTCGATTCGCTCGACTTCATCCACCCCATCAAGATGGGGGACCTGATCATCCTGAAGTCACGCGTCACCTGTACGTTCAACACGTCGCTGGAGGTTGAAGTGGAGGTGTTCTCCGAGGCGATCAAGACCGGGGAACGACGGCTGACCAGCCGCGCCTTCCTGACGTTCGTGTCGCTGGATGATGCGGGCAAGCCCACGAAAGTCGCGCCGCTGAAGATCGAAACCCCAGAAGACGAGCAACGCAGTCGCGATGCGCACGCGCGCCGCGAAGAGCGCCTGAAACGAAAAAGCGGGACCTAGGCTTCAGCCCGGTCCCGCTTCGCTATTCCTGTGGGCCTGTCAGCCCGCTCACCTGTCCCCCGCCCTAGTTCCCCGACTTCGACATGCGCAACTCGCTGCGATCGAGGTCGAGCGAGACGCGATACGGGCTCAGGAACTTGTGGCCGACGATGCCGCCGACCTGGAAGCCGAGCAACACGCTGGGCGCCTGCAGGTTCAGCACTACCACCGCGAAGTTCTTGTAATTGATCTCGTTGAACTTCAAGTCGACGCCCGGCATCAGGAACGCATCGCGGTCCCAACCGGACGTGCCGTAGACGCGCAGCGCGATCTTGCGCGGAATGTCGTGATCGAGTTCCTCCGCCGTCGTCGTGCTGATCGAAATCACCTCACCGCCGGTGTCGACCACGAAGTAGGTCGGGCGCTTTTCATTCAGCATGCCGCGCACCATCGACAGGCGATGGTGACGCATCGGCAGGTTGAATTCCGCCTTCTCAGCCGGCAACTTGCGGCCGATGCTCAACTTGTTCGTGCCGTAGTCGATGGTCATCGACAAGCCGAGGCCAAGCGGCGAGAAGCTTTCGGTCTCGCGCTTGGGGATGCCGCGCAGCGCCGGCGCCTTGATCAGCGCAGGCACGTTGCTCAGCTTCAGGGTTCCGATCTCGAGCGTGTCGAGACGGCCGAGCTGCAGGCCGCGCAGGCCGACCTCGCCGACGCCGGCACTGAGCGTATAGGTGATCGGACGAACCGTGGCGCTCGACGCGGTCTGGCGCGAAATGGTCGTCAATTCCGAACCGGTGTCGAGCACGAAATCCTGCGCGCGGCCACCGTTGACGCGCGCCTTGACGATGACCTTGTCGTCGACGACCCGGAAGTCGACGGTGTGCAGGCTGTCCGACGCTTCATCGGCCATCGCGATCGGTTCGCGCTCGCCGAATGAACGCAGAAAGCGGATCTGGGAACGCGACCACGCCGCCTTGTCGCTGCGGTCCTTGTTGGGAAGCAGATTGACGTAGTTGCCGTAGGCCGCCGCGGCCTGTTCGTAGCGGCGCATGCGCTCGAAGATCGATCCGACGGTGTGATGGATTTCCTCGTCGCGCGGCGAGTGCTTGAGCGCGACCTGCGCTTCGTTCAGCGCCTCGTCCAGCTTGTTCTGTGAGGCCAGCGCGCGCGCCAGGCCGTGATGGCCGCGCGACAGGTGAGGCTCCATCGCCAGGGCGTCCTTGAACTCTTCGTGGGCCTCGTCAAACAATCCGGCCGACCACAGCGCGTCGGCGTGAATGGAGAGCACTTCGGCGTTGCGCGGCTCCAGCTGCTTCAACACGCCGGCTTCGCGCTGCGCCTCGATGAATTCGCCGAGACGGAGCGCGGTCTTGACCACGCCGACCCGCGCCTGGACCGAGAGCGTCTTGTTGTCGGTATTGACCGCCTTGCGGAACGCGTCGAGGGCTTCGCGGTATCGCGTTTCCTCGAACAGCAACGTGCCGAGCTGGAACTGCAAGCCGGCATCCTGCTGATCGCGCCCGTGCACGCCTGAAACGAGGGCCAGCATTACGGCCGCTGCCACCACCGCTATCCGAGGTCGCTTCATACGATTCCTTCCAGAACCGGGTGCCCGGGGGCGCGCCGAACCACCCTGAAGTCAAGTTATCGGCGGGATTCTACTTCCGAGCCCCGCCGGCTGGAAACGACTATTTCTGGAAGTGTTTGGCGTTAATTTCGATGTAGTTCTTCCATTTTTCCGGCACTTCGTCGAGGGCGAAAATCGCCTCAACCGGGCAGGCCGGCACGCACGCGCCGCAATCAATGCATTCGTCGGGGTGAATGAACAGCTGAGTCGCCCCTTCGAAATCGCCTTCGTCCTTGCGCGGGTGGATGCAGTCAACCGGGCAGACGTCGACGCACGCTGAGTCCTTCGTTCCGATGCACGGTTCAGTAATGATGTATGCCAACTCTCGATCCTCGTTGTTGTAAGTGTAACCCTTAAGGTTTACGCGACTTAGGTACTTCTAGGCCGTACTTTCCAGCGCGCTGGCCGGGACGTGCCCGAGACGCGTTGAAATGCGGCGCGCCATGTCCCACGCCCCGCGATGATGCTCGTTAAGAATCGGGCGGTCATCCGCGCCGTGGCCGAACACGCCGACCCGCGCGACCTCCTGCCCGGTGTAGTCGCGCACCGGCGCGCAAACACAGAACAGGCGCTGCAACGCGTCCGGCTCGACTGGGGGCGGCCCGAGCCGGACCACCGTCGATTCCGGCGCGCTCAATTCGCCGGGCCTGGCCAGCTTCAAGCAACTCAAGCGCCGCGTCGCCTGGTGTGGCTTCTCCCCGGGGAGATCCGCGGCCCCCGGCGAAAAATACATCGCGCAGTGGCCCGGCATCTGTTTGCCGTAGACCGTGCGCATGGCCACTTCGTCGGGGCCCGCGCTCCAGACGTAGGTCACCTCGCCGCTGGAGGGAATGGCAATAAATCCGCGATATGGCGTGCGCAACGCGTACTCGCGCATGATCGGGTAGGCGTGCAACCGCAGTTCTGACTGCCCAAGCGATCGGAAGCTGAGATCCAGCATCTTCAGCGTCAGCCCGTAGCGCTGCGTTTCGTCGTCTTGACGCACGTAGCCGCGTTTCTTCAGGACGGCCAACAGCCGATGCACGGTCGAGGCAGGCTGGCGGAGCGATCGGGCCAGCTCCGAGAGGCTCATCCCCCTGGGCATCCCGCTCAAGACCTCGCAGACCTCCAGCGCCTTGTCGATAGAAGTCGTGACACCGGCCACGCGTTTGTTTTCCACTATACGGAATGCCGTTTCAAATACTAGATTAGCATCCTCAACTGTTAACTGTCGACTCTCGACCGTTGACTGTTATTGGTAGGATGACCGTCCGCAGTTCCGGCAAATAACGTGGCGAATTCGAACTCATTGGTTGGGCAAACACTCGGGCACTACAAGATCCTCGACCAGCTGGGAGCGGGCGGGATGGGCGTGGTCTATCGCGCCCAGGATTCAAAACTCGGCCGGCAGGTCGCGTTGAAGGTTCTGCCAATGGGCAGCACCGCGAGCGAGGAAGCGGTTGAGCGCTTCCGCCGCGAGGCTCGGACCGCGTCGTCGCTCAATCATCAGAACATTTGCACCATCTACGGCTTCGACGAGCACGAAGGCCAGCTGTATCTCGCCATGGAACTGCTCGATGGCGAACCGCTCGACCGCCGGCTTTCGGGCCGGCCGCTCGAGTTGAAGCAGATGCTCGACATCGCCACCCAGGTGGCCAACGCCCTGGATGCGGCGCACGCCGAAGGCATCCTGCATCGCGACATCAAGCCGGCGAACATCTTCATCACGCGGCGCGGTTCGGTGAAGGTGCTGGATTTCGGCCTTGCGAAGTTGTCGCCCGAGTATCGCCGCTCGGGCCGCCACCTCGACGCGTCACACGAAACCAGCCCGCCGGAGCATTTCACCAGCGTCGCCGGCACGACGGTGGGCACGATCGCCTACATGTCACCGGAACAGGCGCGCGGCGATGAAGTTGACCCCCGCACCGACCTGTTCTCGTTTGGCGTGGTGCTGTATGAAATGGCCACCGGCCGGCAGAGTTTTCCCGGCCACACCACGGCAGTCGTGTTCGACGGCATCCTGAATCGCGATCCCGTGCCGCCCAGCACGATCAACGCGATGCTGCCGGCGGAACTCGATCGAATCGTGTCGAAGGCGCTCGAGAAAGATCGCTCGCTGCGCTACCAGACGGCCGCCGACATCGGCGCGGACCTGAAGCGCTTGCGCCGCGATTCAGGATCCCGGCAAAGCATTCCTGCCATGAGCGGCGTCAGTCTGCCGCCCGACGCCGCTACCGTCGTCATGCCGTCGTCTGCCGCCACGCAGATTGGCGCATCGTCAGGCATCGGTTCTGCGCCGACGATGATCGCGCCGAATCAACCCGCAGGTGCGCCGCCACGTGATCCATCGGCTGTGCTCGCCAGCGCCGCAAAGACACCGTGGATGTGGGGTGCCGGCATCGGCGTCGTCGTCATTGCCGCCATCGCGGCCGGCGTCGGCGCATTCGTCGCCAACCGTGGCAACGCGCCGGCCACCAGTCAGACCGCTGCGACCGAGCCGGCAGCCACGCCACCTGCGGCTCCTGCGCCAACCGACGCCACACCGGCAGCGGCCACGCCGCCGACAACTCCAGCACCGGCAGCGGCGTCCACGCCGGCACCGAAAGTACCCGGCGCACCAGCAGGGGCGGGCGCGAACACCACGCAGAAGCCAACAACGGCGGTCGCCTCGACGGCCAAGCCGAAGCCGACCACGACGGCGGCAGCGCCGGCGCCGGTCGTGAATCGCGACACGCAGGCCACGCAGCTGCTGGATGTCGCAAAGGCCAAGCTGGCCAATAACCTGAGCGAGCAGGCGCTGAACGATCTCAAACAGATCATCAACGACTTCCCCGGCTCGCGTCCGGCCGCAGAGGCCGGGTTCCTGGCAGCGGAGATTTACGAGAAGAGCGGACGGCTCGACGACGCAATGGCCGCGTATGTCGAGTTCGAGAGCCGATTCGGGAGCGATCGCCGCATTGCGGACGCCAAGCTGCGGCGTTCGACGATTCTTGGCCGCAACCGCCAGCCACAGGCGCAGCAGATGTCGATGCAACTGCTGAATGAAGTCGTGCGCGACTTCCCCGGCACGCCGCAGTCACAAGCGGCGCTACAGACCAAGTTGAGAATCGAAACCGATCGGCGCGATCTGCGCGTGATGGATCCAGTGCTGAAGATCGAAGTACCGGCGGTGGTCGTTACCTTGCGGCAATTGATCGAGCAGTTCCCGGATTCGCCGCAGGCGATGGCGGCGCGCAATCGCCTCGCGCAGACCTTCACGCAGATGAATCGCCATGCCGAAGCCGCAGCGGTGCTCGAAGACATGGGCGCCCGTGGCGACAATCCGATGGACGTCTGGTTCCGGCTCGGGGAGATCTACGAGCGGCGCTTGAACAACCAAGAAAAGGCGCAGGAAGCGTACGCGAAGGTGCCCCAGGGGTCCCCGCGCTACAACGACGCGCAGCGAAAACTGCGACGCAAGTAGCGCAGACCGGCCCGATGGCCGTCAGGGAGACTTGATCTCCACTTTTCCCGTCACGACGTCAATCGAGATCACCGGCTCGCCGCGGCCGATCGTCGCCTCGGCCCAGCGCGGCCCCCAGGTGTTGCGATGCGTCAGCGGTATGTCCGATGCGACCTCGCCGTTGAGGGCCAGCGCCATGATGCGCGCATGATCGGGCCGTGCAGCCAGCACCAGCCTGACGTCGCCGTTGAAGGTGCGCAGCCGCAGCAGTCCAGTGGGCGACAGGCGCGCGTTGGCAAGCACCACGTCGCCGATGCCGGTTTCCAGGCGAAGCGTTCCAGCCAGTTCCTTCCCTTCAATCGGGCCGCGGCGAACATCGGCCGTCAAGGTCCCCGAGAATTGCTCGACGACGATCCGACCTTCGAGGACCCGCACGGAATCAATCACCGCTGAGCGTGGGACGCGCACCGTGACATCCGCGCGAAGCAGGGGGTCCGTACCGCCATCGAGTTGCACCGCCTTCACCTGGACGCGCTCGGCAGAGTCGTCCACGACAACCGGCAGCTTCTTGAGGTCGTCGGCCGCCGGTCCGCGGCGATCGACCACGATCTCGACGTCTTTGCGATCGGATCCAACGATCCGGACCGTGCCGATCGTCACTTCAATGGAGAGCGCTTTCTCGGGTTGCAGGCTGACGACCCTGGTCTGACTTTGGCTGACGTCCGACACCGCCAGGAGCACGGCGGCCAGGGTGATCCACACGCGAGGATTATACTTTCGTGGTGCTCGTGACCACGGTGCTGCGGTGCCTCGGTGCATTGCTGCTTGGGTGCGGGGTCAGCCTGCTGATTCCGCGCGACGCAGGGGCACAGGTGTTGCCCGAGTCGCCGATCTCTCTCGCCGGCGGGCACATCGTGTTCGGCGCCGACGCGACCGCGACGATCGGTCCGGAAGATCCCGGTTTCTTCAACTACACCAGTTACGAATTCAATGCGCTGCGCAACGTGCGCATCCGCCTCTCAACCGAGATCCGCGCCAACGATCGCATCCAGGTGCTGGCCGAAGTGCGACTCGATCAAGGCCGTGTGTTCGACGCCTACGGCCTGTTCGTACGCGTGCGGCAATGGCCGACGCGTCGCTTCGACATTCAGGCCGGGCGCATTCCTCCCACGTTCGGCGCCATGACGCGCACGTCGTATAGCAGCGGCAACCTCCTGATCGGCCAACCCCTGGCGTACCAGTACCTCATCTCGCTGCGGCCCGACGCGCTGCCCTCGACGTCCGACGAACTGCTGCGGATGCGCGGGCGCGGCTGGCTCTCGAACTTCCCTGTCGGCAACAGCGCACCAGCGCCTGGCGTGCCGCTCGTCAACACCAGCGAATGGGACACCGGCGTGCAGATGCACGGCGTGATGGGCACGCTGGAATGGACCGCGGCGCTCACGTCGGGCTCGCTGTCGGACCCGCGATTGAAAGACAACAACGGCGGCCGCCAGTTCGCGGGGCGCGCCGTCGCGCGGCCGAAGCCGGCCTTGACGTTTGGCGTGTCGGCCGCCCGCGGTGCCTGGCTCAACGACTCCCTCGAAGACGCCGTGGCCGACACGGCCTCGACGCGCGCACAGCAAACGGCGTTTGGCGCGGACGCGGAGGTGTCCGCCGGCCGCTTCCTCGTTCGCGGCGAAGCGATTCGTTCCGCCTGGGATCTCCCCCAGTTCGGTCGGCTGCAACTCACTGAGCCGGTCGTGGCGCTCTTGTCGCTGATCGCAGGCCCG
>JAYQOO010000089.1:0-17815 GCA_038144855.1 Acidimicrobiia bacterium
AACTTCCTGTTCATCGCGGGCATGTGGTTCCAGGACCTGTTCAACTACGACTTCCGCCGCACCGAGATGTGCATCATCCCGTATGCGACACAGATGGGTGAAATCTCCTTCTGCGCCTACAACACCGGCATCGGCTGGCGGAACATCATCGAGAAGATGCACATGACGGCGACGCTGACCAAGTGGTACGAAGACCACGGCCGCCACGAGATCTTCGCCGGCAACAAGCCCGTGCCGCTGCCGTCAACCGCGCATTCGCTGCTGCTCAACGCCGAAGCAGTGGCCGCAGGCGCGCAGACGGATCTCGACGTGCTGGGCATTGCGAAGAATGCGCGCGATGAGAAGATCGCCGCGCGCAAGAAGAAGGACATGACGCCGGAGGAGCAGCGCAAGCACGCCGAAATGGAAGCGCTCTACCGCCAGCACGTGTTGAAGGAGAAGCCGGCCGCGCCGGTAATCCAGATCCAGGGCCTGAAGAAGCCGAAGAGCGAGCAGGTCTCGGCCTAGCCATCCAGCCCGAGGCGCTGATAGCCCTCGGGCCCTTCATTGAAGTCGACGTCGGCCACGCGCCGGCGTCGACTCGCCATCACCTTCAAGCACACACACAGCATCACCAGGCCCACCAGGCCGACGAAGGTCCGCGCGCCGGTGAGGATGTTCAATTCCAGCCTCGCAAACATCGTCGCGCCCACCAGAAACATGCCGGCATAGATTGGCGCCATGGCCTTGTTCGGCGACGGCACGTAGCTACAGGTGAACGGCACCTTGTCGTACGACAGCATCAACGCGTCGACAAATATCACGGCGCCCAGCAGGCCAAGCACCGCGTGCCAGAGCGCGAACGGCAGGCCGGCCATTGCGGCAACCGGCGGGATCGTGACGAGGATCGCCGGAACGGCGAGGGTCATATACGCGGCCATTTTCACGCCGTCGGCAAACTCCCGGACATGGCCGCGCCACGCCATTTGAAAGCCCCAGTTCGCGCGCAATTCAGCAGGCACGCGCACCAGATGCCGGAAACCCACCAGCACGCTTCCGTACAGCAGCGGCTGGATGGCGAGCAGTCGTGCTGGCACCGATGCACCGGAGAGTTCCCCCTTCGGCAACGACACCAGCACCATCGCAAGGCCGATGGCCGCCGCACACGTAAGCGTGAGGCGATGCGTCTTGCTGCGCCACAAGGTCGCCACGCCAAAATCGAACCCGGCCCGTGACGCGGCGCTGCGGCTGAAGATCGACCGCGCCACGCCTGCAAGACGCAACCGTCTTCGCCGCGGCGGCGAGAGCGCGCCACCCGCAAAGCCCCGAAACGTGTTGACGCCCGTGGCCACCACGACCAGCACCGTGACGCCGATCAGCAGCAGCTGCGCCCGCCCCATCAACGGCAGGAACAGGGGCTGGCGTTCGGCGTAGACGTAGCTAAAGTGAAAGTCGCGTGCCGCCTGCGGGACCGTCATCTGGCGGCGCGGCAGTTCCGCCAGCATGCCCCGCGACACCGTTTCGTAGGCGCCGACAAACGCGGTCGACGGCACTGCGGCGCGCCAGTCCGACAGGCCCTGTTGCGCCATGCGAGACGTCGACAGCGGCAGCATCAGCAATGCGACACCGAGCGACATGATCGTCGCGGTTTGCAGCATCGGCGAAATGCGCGTGAACACCTTGGGGCCTACCAACGCACTGACCGATTCACGAATCGCGATGATGGCGAGAAACCCAAACACCGCGGCCGCGACCGTGATCGCGGCGTGAACGGCCATGAGCGTAAACAATTGCGACACCGGTAGCTGCGGCACACTGAAAGCCAGCATCCACGGGAACACCCAGGTCGGAAACGCATTGACGGCGAGGGCCACGCCCGCCCCCAGCAATGCCACCGCGGTCAGCTTCGCGGCACGCAGCGTACCGGCCTTGACGGGCAGCTGCTGCAGGATCGCGGCGCCACGTTGATCGAGTGCGAGTGCATCCCACTGCGCCGCCGCCGTCAGTGCCGTCACCAGCATGGCCAGCGAGCAATAGAAGAACTTGTCGTTGAGCGACAGCACGGCCGCGTGCGCCGGCATCAGGATCGACATCGCGTACGGCGCCGACATGAACATGCTGATGAACAGCGTCAGCGAGATGACCGAGGCCCCGGTGACGGCGATCAGCTGGGAGCGGTCGGAATCCGGCGACAGCATGTCGTTCTCGAGAAACTGCCGGAGGAACAGGCGGGTCAACAGGCGATACGAGCTTGGACGATGCGTGGATGTCTTTGAGGACATATCAGGCTCCGAGCGCGGCGACGTCGGCAAGGTTCTTCGTCAACGCCTCCGGATCCTCGCGAATCACCAGTTGCGAAAACACGCCTTCGAGCGACGAACTGGACGACAGCTCGCGCAGCCGCGCGATTGAATCGTCCGCGACGACCACACCCTTGTGCAGCACGATGACGCGGTCACCCACGCGCTCGACCACTTCCAGGATGTGCGAACTGTAGAGCACGGCCTTGCCGCGGGCGGCAAGCAGGCGGACCAGGTAGCGCAACATCAGCGTCGTCGCCACATCGAGGCCGGTCTCGGGCTCGTCGAAGATCACCACGGCAGGATCGTGTAGCAGCGCGGCCGAGATCACGATCTTCTGCCGCATGCCTTTCGAATAGGACGCGATGCTCTGATCACCGGCGTGGCCCAGGTTGAAGAGGTCCAGGAAGCCGCCGATCTTCTCGGCGAGGAGCGCCTCCGGAACTTCGCGCAAGCGGCCGACCAGTTCGAGGTACTCGCGGCCAGACAGGAACGGATACAGATACGGTTCTTCCGGCACGTAGCCGATCTGGCGGTGGAACGCGATGACGTCGGCGCGGATGTCGACGCCGCCGTAGGCCACCACGCCATTCGACGGTTCGAGCAGGCCGGCGATCATTCGCGCCGTCGTGGTCTTGCCGGATCCGTTCGGGCCGAGATACCCGACAATCTCTCCCGGCCGCAGCGTCAGGTTGACGTCGCTGACGACGCGAATGCCCGAGAAGTGTTTCGACAGGTGCTCGGCACGCAGCTCCGCCATCGGCGTCTACTCAGTCGGACGCACAGACTGCCGAGCCGGCCAGAAGCACACCACGACCGGCACCAGCGCCATGCCGACGACGACAAACGCGATGAAGAACTCGGACCAGGTGAAGTAGTTACCCGAGACGAAGAGCGGGAAGCCGAAGTACGACACCGACAACAGCGTCAGTTTCAGGAAGCCTGGCGATGCGTCCTGGATGTCGCGGCCGAACGCACCCAACATGGCGCGCAGCACCGCGCCGCGGTTCGCGAGGGTGCTGCGGCGTCCAGTCGCATCCTCGTACTCGAGGTCGGCGAGCGCCGGCGCGACGACCAGGTCGAACGAACGTTGCGACAGGAACCGATCGCTGAACGCGATGACGAAAGCCTCAAAGGCGCTCATTCGGCAGCCTCCGCCGGCTTGAGGGCCAGTGCCGCCCGCAATTGCGAGAACGCGTCGTGCACCTTCCGGCCGTAGGGGGTCGCCCGGTAGAGGCGGCGCGGCATGCCGCCGGGGCTGGCGTCGCGATCCTCCTGGCGGGAGTCAACGAATCCCTTCTCTTCCATCCGGGCCAGGATGACGTAGACGGAACCACGCTTGAGGGTGCCCTCGGAGACATCAACCAGTTCAAGGCCGTAGCGTTCCCGGCCGCGCAGCAGGTCCATGACCAGCGACTCGGTTTTCGACATTGACGGCAGGCGATCGCTCATTGGGCCGCTACTCTTACATTTCGTCAGACTTGATGTCAAGCCGTGGGCCCGGCTCGCCCTCAGGATGTAGACAGCCTACTGCCCTGGGCTGTAGGATGCCTACATCCTATGGAACCGAAACGCTACCGGCCTCGTCTGGAGATTCTGCAGGGCACGCTCGACATGCTGATCCTGCAGACGCTGCAGTGGGGACCGCAGCACGGCTACGCGATCGGGCAGACGATCCGCACCCAGTCGGCCGAGTCGCTGAAGATCGAGACCGGCTCGCTCTACCCCGCCCTGCATCGCCTCGAGAAACAGGAATGGGTGAAGAGCGACTGGCGGATGACCGAAGCCAACCAGCGCGCCAAGTTCTACCGGCTGACGCCGAAGGGCAAGAAGCAGCTTCTGCAGGAACGCGACCGCTGGTCGCAGCTGGTCTCGGCGATCGGCACCATCCTCAATCCGAAACGCTCGAAAGGCTGATCATGCTGAGCTGGCTGTTTCGCAGAAAGCGGATCGAACAGGAGCTCGATGCAGAGTTGCGGTCGCACTTCGAGATGGCGGTCGCCGACCGCATCGCGGCCGGTGAAGATCCCGCGTCGGCCCGTCTCGCTGCGAAACGCGAGTTTGGCAACGAGCTGCAGGCCAGGGAGGAGGCGCGACAGGTCTGGCGCGGAGGCCTGGTCGCGTTGCTCTCGGATCTCTGGCAGGACGTGCGCTTCGGCACGCGCATGCTGTTCAAGAATCCCGGATTCTCCTTCGTGGTCATTGCCGTGCTGTCACTCGGCATTGCCGGCAACGCCGCCATCTTCAGCCTCTTCAAGGGACTTGCCCTCAAGCCGCTCCCCGGCGTCACCGACTCTTCGCAACTCTCGGTCGTCCTCGGGCGGACCATTGACGGGCGCGGCATCGGCATGTCGGTGCCCGACTACCGTGACTTCAAGGCGGCCGACCAGGCATTCGCGAACCTGTCGGCCTCGCAAATGATCTTTGCGAGCTTCGGCCGAGGCGTCGACGCGCAGCGCATCGTCGCAGAGCTGGTCACAAGCACCTACTTTGACGCGCTTGGCGTGACCGCCCAGCTCGGACGCACCCTCTCGGCTTCAGACGATGTGGCGCCGGGACAACACCCCGTCGCGGTGATCAGCGACACGCTGTGGCGTCAATCGCTGGCCGCCGATCCCGCCGTGATCGGCAAGACGATCTATCTCAACGGCCAGCCGTTGACGGTCGTCGGCGTGGCCGAACGCGAGTTCAACGGCACGGTCGTGAGCATGGGCGTCGACGTGTTCGCGCCGGTGATGATGCAACCAGTCATCGCCGGACCAAGCCGGCTCGACTCCCGCGGCATCTTTTCGATGATGGTGCGGGGCCAGTTGAAGCCGGGCATCGGCGTGGCGGCGGCCAACGCGCAGGCGGAACTGTTCACCAGGCAACTGACCGCCGAGCATCCGTTGACGAACTTCACCCGCCGCTACGAAGTCGTGCCGATCTGGCAGTCGCCGTTCGGCGCGCAGACGTATTTCCTGCCCGCCATCGCGGTGCTCGGCGGCATGGGCGTCCTGATCCTGCTGATCGTGTGCGCCAACGTCGCCAATCTCGTGCTGGTGCGCGGCCTGAGCCGGCGCGGAGAACTCGGCGTGCGCCTCGCACTCGGTGCAAGCCGGGCGAGATTGGTGCGACTGCTGCTGGTCGAGAACCTGATCCTTGCTATTCCTGGGGCACTGGCCGGCGTCGCCCTGGCGTCGTTCATCCTCCCCTACGTGGCCATGGGCGCGGCGTCGTCGGCCCCGTCACGGGTCTTTCTCGATACCACGGTCGATGGCTACGTCCTGCTGTTTGCCATCGGCGTGGCTGGCGCATGTGCGTTGGTCTTCGGTTTCGTCCCGGCGCTGCGCGCGTCGCGGCTGGAACTCACGACCGCGCTGAACGACGTGTCGCCGCGCATGGCCGCCCGGGGACGGATGCGGGCGATGCTGGTGGTGTCGCAAGTGGCGGCGTCACTGGTGTTGCTGGTCTTTGCCGGCCTTGTGCTTCGCAGCTATGCGGCAGCACAACATGCCAGCGGCGGCTTCGATGCGACGGGCGTCACGTCAGTGGCCATCGACCTGCAAACCGCAGGGTATGACGAACCGCGCGGCCGCGTGCTGGTGAATCGGTTGCTCGACACAATCGAGACTGAACCGGCATTTTCGACCGGCGCGTTGGCGATGAATTCGCCGATGAGCCTGGTCGACGGCGCCTCGCGCCAAACACAGATCGAAGGCTACGCGCCGCGGCCGGACGAAGACATGCTGTTTCTCTACAACGTGGTATCGCCGGCCTACTTCCAGACGCTTCGCATTCCGCTGCTGGCCGGGCGGGACTTCACACGCACCGACGGCCCAGCGTCGCAAGGCGTGGTGATCGTCAACGAAACCCTGGCGCGGCGCTTCTAGCAGTCTCCCGCCGACGCGATTGGCAAGCGCCTGCGAAGCGGTGGTGACTGGAAGATCGTTGTCGGCGTGGCGGGCGACCTGAAATACTCGCGGCTGTCGGAGGCGCCTCGCCCGTTCGCGTACTACCCGCTGCTCCAGCATTACGTGCCCGCGTTTGCGATCCAGGCGCGAGCAACCGGCGACGTGTCCTACGCCATGCGCCGCGTCCGCGATCACATGCAGTCGCTGGATGCCACCATTCCAATCGTCAAACCAACGACCTTCGGCGAGCAGACTCGAGCCGCCCTCAACGTGTATCAACTCGCGGCCAGTGCCTTGACGATGTTTGGCGTGATGACGATCGTGCTTGCGGCGATCGGCATCTATGGCCTCGTCTCCTATACGGTTCGTCAAAGCACGCAGGAGATCGGCATTTGCATGGCCATCGGCGCCAGCCGCAGCGCGGTGGTGTGGACCTTCCTCGGCCGAGGTACGTGGCTCGCCGGCATTGGCGCCGTCATCGGCCTGGTCGTCGCGATTGCCGTGAGTGGCGCCATCGCATCGCTCCTCTACGGCGTGGGAGCGCGTAATCTGGTGTCGTTCAGCGGTGGCACCGCCGTCGTGATGGCCACGGCACTGCTTGCCTCGTTGCTCCCGGCCTGGAGAGCATCCAGGGTCGATCCGTTGACCGCGCTGCGAAGGAACTAAGCTCGGCGCTGTTCAAATTCGGACACGGGGCTCCCCACCGGCGAGCAGTTGGCTTTGAACCGGCGCCACTTTAGGCCGAATTCTCGCGGGGCCCATTCGTCACGGCCGGTACGGAACATGCCGATAGCGGGGTAATGGAATCTGTCCTCCGCGACATCTTGTTCGCGTTCCGCAGCCTGCGGCGGCAGCCGGCGTTTACGATCACGGCCGCGCTGACCATTGCGCTCGGCATCGGCGCTACCACCGCGATCTTCAGCGTCGTTAACGCCGTGCTGCTGCGGCCGTTGCCCTACAACGACTCCGGCCGGCTCGGCACCGTCTGGGCCGACATGCGCAATCGCAACGTCGTGGACTTCCCCATTTCGCCCGGCGACTTTTTCGACCTGCAGACGGTGCCGACGCAATTTGAAGGCATTGCGGGCCTCAACACCTTCCGCCCCACGATCGGCGGCGACGGCAAGGGCGACCCGGAACAGGTGGTGGGAGCCGGAGCCACGACCAATCTGTTCTCGCTGCTCGGCCAGGGCATTCACCTCGGCCGGGACTTCATCGCCGACGACGGCACTCCGCAGCCTGCGCCGCCACAGGGCGATGCACTGCCTGGACTTGATGCGCCGCCTCCTCCGCTGCCGACAATGGCGATCATCAGCTATGAGTTCTGGCAGCGGCGTTATGGCGGCGACGAATCGATTGTCGGCAAGTCGGTTGAGTTCGGGAATGGCCGAGCGGAGATTGTCGGCGTGCTCGCTCCCGGCTTCGAACTGCTGTTTCCCCCGGGAACGAACGTCGACCCGCGGCCGGACATCATCGTCGCCAACCGGGTGAACGACCAGACCGGTTCGAGGAACAACGTGTTCCTGCGCGTCATCGCGAAGCTCAAGCCTGGCGTGAGCTTCGACCAGGCGCAGTCGGAACTGGATCGGCTGTCTGCGGACCTGCGTTCGCGCTTTCCGATCAAGCAGACGGCGTACTCCAACTTCCGCATCGAGCCAATGCATGCCGACCTGGTGGCCGATGTCCGGCCGCAACTGGTTGCGTTAATGGGCGCGGTCGTCTTCGTGCAGCTGAACCCGTGCGCGGACGGGGCCGATCTGCTGCTGGTGCGGGCGACCGCTCGCGAACGCGAACTCGCCGTGCGCTCTGCCGTCGGCGGCAACCGCTGGCGCATTGTTCGCCAGTTGACCTGCGAAAGCGTGGTGCTGGCAGCTGTCGGCGGTGCCGGCGGCTTGCTGCTGGCGGAGTTCGGCATCGACGCGTTAATTCAGCTTTCACCAGACGGCTTGCCACGAGCAGCCGCGATGTCGATGGACAGCACCGTCCTGGCGTTTACGGCCATCGCGTCGTTCGGCGCGGCATTGATCTTCGGTCTCTTGCCCGCCTGGCGCGCCTCACGTCCCGACGTGATCGACGTACTGCGTTCGAGCGGCCGCCTGGTGGGCGGCGCGTCAGGACGATGGCTGCGAGATGGCGCGGTCATCGCCGAAGTCGCGCTGGCGTTCGTGCTGCTCGTAGGATCAGGCCTGATGATTCGCACCTTCATCGCCTTGCAGAACGCGAACCCCGGCTACGACACGTCGAACGTGTTCACGTTCCTGATCCAGAACAATCGCGCGCAGGGTGTCGCCGGCCGGCAGGCGTTCCAGCGCACCATGGTCGAGCGGTTGAAGGCCATTCCCGGCGTGATTGACGCGACCTCCACCGGCCCGCTGCCACTTGACGGCGGCAACTCGCTCGCGCGCTTTGGCCCGCTCGACGCGGCGACCGATCCGGCCAAGTTCCAGCAGGCCACGACCTACTTCGTGCAGCCGGGCTACTTCTCCTTCACCAGGACGCCGGTGGTCTCCGGCCGCGAGTTCACCGAGTCGGAGAACCGGCCCGAATCGCGCGTCATCATCATCGACGAGTTGATCGCGGCCCAGCTGTTCCCGAACGGTAACGCAGTCGGTCAGCGCATCCTCGCTCGTGCGATCACGCCAGAAGCCGAGTCGTATGAAGTGGTCGGCGTCGTGAAGCACCAGCGTCACACGACGATGATGAACGACGGCGAGGAAGGGATGTACTTCCCGGACGGCTATGCCGGCTTCGGCGGCGCCTTCCGCTGGGCGGTGCGCACCAGCGGCGATCCAGACGCGATCGTCGCGTCGGTTCGCTCTGCCCTGGCGGAACAGGATCGCCGGCTGCTGATGACGGAGCCGCGCACGTGGCAGTCGTACATGGATGACATGATCGCGCCGACGCGATTTGCGTTGATCCTGATCGGCGTCTTTGCCGTGGTCGCGGCCGTGCTCGCCATGATCGGGCTCTACGGCGTGCTCGCCACCACCGTGCGTCAGCGCCAGACCGAGATCGGCGTACGCATGGCCTTTGGCGCAACCTCAGGCAGCATCCTGTCGCTGATCATCGGCCAGGGTCTTCGCCTCAGCATTGGCGGCATTGTCCTCGGCGTGATCGCGGCAATGGCCCTGACCCGCGTCATGGCCAGCCTGCTGGTCGGCGTGTCGGCGACCGATCCGGCGACGTTCGGCGCGATGGCGGTCTTGTTCACACTGGTCGCGGCATTTGCCGCCTATATCCCGGCCAGGCGAGCTGCCGGCCTCAGCCCGAATGCTGCGCTGAGAGATCAGTAATAGCTGATAGCATCTGCGGGTCATGAGTGACTCGCAGGTGCATCTCACGCGCGTGGCCGCCGCCCGATGGCGTCTCGCGCTGCTGCTGACGGCCGTGATGACGCTGGTCTACGTCGGCTTCATCCTTCTGATTGCCTTCGACAAGCCGCTCCTCGGCACGATCCTGATGCCGGGTCTCAGCCTCGGCATCCTGCTGGGCTTCCTGCTGATCGTGCTGGCATGGGCGCTGATCCTGATCTACGTGCGGTGGACCAACACCCACTACGACCATCGCGTCGCCGCGTACCGACGTGAGCGGAAGGCGGCCCGCTGATGCAGACCGGCGAACCAAACTTCATTGCGATGGCCGGCTTCGGGTTGTTCATCGGCCTGTCGCTGATCATCACCTGGGTGGCCGCGCGCAAAACCACCAGCGCGGAGTCGTTCTACGCCGCCGGGCGCTCGATCACCGGGTTCCAGAATGGGCTGGCCCTCGCCGGCGATTACATGAGTGCGGCCAGCTTCCTTGGCATTGCGGGCCTGGTGGCGCTGTCGGGCTTCGACGGATTGATCTATTCGATCGGCTTCCTGGTCGGCTGGCCGGTCGTGGTGTGCCTGATCGCGGAGCCGCTCAGAAACCTCGGCAAGTTCACGTTTAGCGACGTCGTCGCCTTCCGCCTGCTCCAGGTACCCGTCCGCGTTGCGGCTGCCGCAGGCAGCCTGGCGGTCGTCGCCTTCTACTTGATCGCGCAAATGGTCGGCGCCGGCAATTTGATCCGCCTGCTCTTTGGCCTCAACTACGAAACCGCGGTCGTGATCGTCGGCCTGGTCATGCTCACCTACGTACTGTTCGGCGGGATGATCGCCACCACGTGGGTGCAGATCGTCAAGGCCGTGCTGTTGCTGACCGGAGCGTTCCTGCTCGCGATGCTGGTGCTCGCGCAGTTTTCGTTTAATCCGCTGGCGCTGTTCGAGGAAGCAACGCGCCAGTACGGCACCGGCGTGCTCGCCCCTGGGCGATTCGTATCCGACCCGGTTGACGGAATTTCGCTGGGCCTCGCACTGATGTTCGGCACCGCTGGATTGCCGCACATCCTGATGCGCTTCTACACGGTGCCGGATGCTCGCACCGCTCGCGTGTCGGTGGCCTATGCGACCGCCGCGATCGGCGCCTTCTATCTGCTGACGTTTGTGCTCGGCTTCGGGGCCATGGTGTTGGTCGGACAGGACAACATCCGCGCCGTGGACGTCGGCGGCAACATGGCGGCACCGCTGCTGGCGGAAGTGGTCGGCGGTCAGGCGTTCCTCGGATTCATTTCGGCTGTCGCGTTTGCCACCATTCTCGCGGTCGTTGCCGGCCTCACGCTGGCCGGCGCCGCGGCACTGTCGCACGACATCTACGTGCACGTCTTCAAGGGTGGCAAAGCGAGCGAGCAGGAAGAACTCAAGGTCGCGCGCGGGGCCACGATCCTGCTGGCGATCCTCTCGATCCTGCTCGGCATCGCGTTCAAGGGGCAGAACGTCGCCTATATGGTCGGGCTCGCGTTTGCGATCGCCGCCAGTGCCAACTTCCCTGCCCTGGTGCTGTCGGTGTTCTGGCGCAAGTTCACGACGCGCGGAGCCCAGGCGTCGATCCTGGTCGGCACGGCGTCGACGCTGCTGTTGATCTGGATGTCACCGACGATTCAGATCGACCTGTTGAAACATTCCACCGCGTATTTTCCGTATAGGAATCCGGGGCTGTTCACCATTCCACTGTCATTCGTAGTCGGGATCGTGACGTCGCTGCTGGCTCCGGAACCATCGGCGCTGGAGGGCTTCACCAAGCTCGAGCACCAGATACACCTCGGCGACGAAGAAGAAGCTCATTGAGAGACGCTGGTGATTCATAATCGGGCCGTCAGGTACGGCCTGTTCGTGCTCTGGGTCGCGATCGCGGCCGGTGCCCTCTACCTCTATTTCTTCCAGCGCGAAGCCGTCCAGGCTGAGATGCGAAACGCCATGTCGGCGTCTTTCTGGGCGGCGTCGATCTCGTACCTGGTGATCGGTGCGCTGCGGCCGCTGACGCTGGTCCCGGCGACGTTCCCGCTGCTGGTTGCGATGCCCTTCTTCGATCCCTGGGTACTGATGGCGCTCACGATCCCGTGCATCGCGATCTCGTCGGCGATCTGCTACTGGTTTGCCGAGGCGCTGCACCTCGACGAACTGGTCGAGACCAAGTATCCGCAGCACATTCGCAAACTGAAGGAACTGCTGCAGTCGTATCAGTTGCCAATCATCATTGGCTGGAGCTTCATGCTGTTCCTGCCAACCGACGTGCTGTGTTACGTGTGCGGCTCGCTGAAGATCAACTTCAAGAAGTTCATTCTCGGCGTGGTGATCGGCGAAGGCGCCGTCTATACGATCTACATCTTCCTCGGCGACTGGGTCCTGCGCTGATCCTGGCGCTGGGCGCCCGTCAACGTCCGAAGCGGTTGGGCGGACGGATGTTCTCGGTAGGATACGCTTCGCCCGCCAGATAGCGAGCCCGATCCGCAGGATCGAAGATGCGAATCTGGCGATTCAGGTCCAATCGGGGCGGCCAGTCCAGCGCCCCGACGTCCGACTGCGCGCGAAAGCGGTCGCGGAACGCGGCTTCTTCACGACGCTCGAACAGCAGGTACGGCTGCAGGCCCTTCGCGCGCAGCCACGTCAGCGCGCGATCGAGCCACGCAGGATCAAGCGACTCCCACAGCACCACGTCTCGCCCGGCGTGAAAGCGCACGGTCCCGCTCTGCCACTCGGTGATCAGCACGGCATTGGCCGGCAGGCGATCGCGCACCAACTCCGACGTCTGGCGGTAGCGCCCTTCCATCTGCTTCAGCTCAAACGCCTGGCGCTCACCGGCAATCCGGGTGCCCAGCACGCCAAGCACCACGGCCACGATCGGAAGCAATCCGCCCATCTTGATCCGCGACAGCACGCTGACCGCCACGGCACTCGACAACACGAGCAGCACCGCGATGGCCGGAATCAAGAAGCGCAAGTACCACCACTCCGGGAACGGTGAGTACAGCAGGTAGAGCCCGATCACGCCGAGCGCGAACAGCAGCAACACCACGGACAACCGGCGTCGAGCCCCGTCGAAGATGGCGGGTGCCGCCAGGCCGATCGCGGGCACGACGTGTTGCGTCTGGAACAATGCCTGGCCGTAGTTGGCGAGGTTGGCGTTGAGGTGCGACAGGCTGAAGAGGCTCGACGCATCGCCGTAACCTGATGCGAACGGGCTGCCGTAGAGCGACTGGTTCATGAGCAACATCGCGGCCACACCAGGCAGCGCCGCGACCACCATCCGGCCGAGCGAACGCCACGCATCACGATCGAAGCCGCGCTCGACAAACGGCATCGCCGCCAGCACCACAGCGAATGGGGCAAGGTTGGGACGCACCAGGATCGCGACGCCGACCAACAGGCCCGACGCGAGGCTGCGGTCGGCCATCGCGATCGCCGCCAGCCACAACGCCGCCGTCAGGACGTCGTTCATCGGCTGCACGCTTTGATAGAGCACGATCGGGCTGGTCGCGACGAGGATTGCGGCGCTCGCGCCCGCCATGCCGCCGGCCAGACGCGCGGCAATCGCGAAGGCCGACATCACCAGTACGAACGCCGCCATTGGCGTCAGCCAGAAGATCGCATCCTGCCCGAAGGTGGCGGCAAGCGGCGCCATCAAGACGGACATCCCCGGCGCGCAGATTGGCGCGGCGGCGCCGGGCGTGATCGTCGAGGGAATGAAGCCGCCGGGCGCAAACGTCACCACGACGTTCGGCCACGGCGCGTCAGTGGCGAGGGGCGACACCGGCTGGAGGTGTCCACCCGCGAAGGCCTGTGCCATCAGCGCGTAGCAGGACGAGTCGGATCCGCCGACCGCCCACGTGCCGCGGACGACGCCAAACACCGAGAGCGCCAGTGCAGCGATCACCGCAATGGCAAGGGACATGACGCCTTGCCGGCGATTCATTTCGAGAAGCGGTACTTGAGCAGGACCTGCAGCGCCTGCACGCCGTCGCGCCAGCCGATCTTCTTGCCCTGGGCGCGGCTACGCGGATTGAAGTGGATCGGCAGTTCGAAAATCGAATGCCCGTCACGCAGCAACTTGGCGGTGATCTCCGGCTCGATGTCGAAGCGATTCGACTCGAGGTTCAGCGACTGCGCGACCTCCCTGGCCATGATCTTGTAGCAGGTCTCCATGTCGGTGATGCGGCCACCGTAGAGGATGTTGGTGAAGCCGGTCAGCACCTGGTTGGCGAAGATCGACAGCCACGGCGCGTCAGGCCGCTTGCCGAGAAACCGTGACCCGTAGACCACGCGCGATCGTCCGTCCATGATCGGCACAACCAGGTCCGCAATCTGCGCGGGATCCAGTTCAAGGTCGGCGTCCTGGATGGCGACGATCGTTCCCGTCGCCCGCGCATAGCCGATGCGGATGGCGCTGCCCTTCCCGCCGTTCTTTTCCGCGTGGATGATCTTCAGCTCGGGACGGGCCGCAATGCCGTCCAGGACCTCGCGTGTCCCGTCGGTCGAGCCGTCGTTGACGACCAGGATTTCGCGCGGCGCCGGCAGGTCGATCACCAGCAGGCGCTCGATCACGTCGGCCACGGTGCGCTGTTCGTTGTAAACGGGAACGACGATCGAGATGAGGTGGTTCAACGGCTCAGGCGTCAAGGAGTGCGGCTTCCACCACGGCTTCGCGGCTGTTACGTTCGACTTTTCTCACGGGCACCCCAACGTAGACCGAGTCGGCATCGAGCTTGGTGCCTTTCAGCACCGCGCTCATGGCCCCGATCTGCGTCTTCTCTCCAGCCTCGACGTTGATACCCACCATGCTCCCCAGGCCGATCGTCACATACCGGCCTAGCTTCACCGTACCGGTCTTGACCATCCCGCCTTCTACAGTATGTCCCGAGAGGTGCACATTCTCGCCAAGGACTACGCCGTCCCCGAACTCCAGCATGTTGTGATCGGAAATCGACAGGCTGTTGATGTGCACGCCGCGCCCCATCTTCGCGCCGTTCCAGCGCATGTACATCGTCCACAGGAACGAGGCCCGGAAGATCGTGCCGACCAGCACTCGCACCACGTGGGTGGAAATCATGTAGCGGACCCAATCCAGCAGCGGCCACTCCAGGTCACGGAGTTTCCACATTCCGTTGGGCGCCGTGCGCCAGCCGCACACCTTGGTCGACAGCGCGGACAAGGCCACCAGCGAGAACGCGAACAGCAGGTAGGCCGGGATCAGCGACATGGCCACAACCGCCGGCCGGAGGATCCACGGATCGGGCACCCGGGTCTGCGCCCACGTCCAGAAACTGAACGCCGGCATCACCGACAGCCCGAACACCACGGTCTCCACCACCAGGATCGAGACGACGGTCCACGCCACGCGCCCGGCTTGTGCGGCTGTCACGCGAAGGGAGTTTACAGTTTACGGTTTAAAGTTGAAAGCTGAGTCCACCGTTGAACGAACACCTGATCCTCGTGCCGGGCATTGATGGCACGGGCAAGTTGTTTTACCGCCAGATTCCCGCCCTCGAGCGGCGCTTTGCCGTCAGCGCCATCGCCCTGCGGGACGATGCGCACACGATGGCGGACCTCGTGGCAGATCTCGATCGCCACATCGCCACCGTCGCCGGCTCCGGCGAACAGGTAACGGTGTTTGGCGAATCCTTCGGCGGCGCGCTCGCCCTCAGTTACGCGCTCGCGCATCCCGAGCGCGTCGCTCGCCTCGTCATTCTGAATTCGTTTGCCCGGTATGGCTCGGCAGCGCAACTCTGGCTCGGGTGCCAGTTGCTGCGGATCACCCCGTGGGCCGTGATGGGCCTGGTGCGCCGCCTCAACGCGCCGCGGATGCACTCACTCAAGACCGAGCCGGCAGAAATTCAGCGGTTCCTCTCGCTGATGAGTGCGACCACACGACGCGGCTACCTGGCGCGCATGCAGATGCTGCGCAGGTACGACGTGCGCGCGCAGTTACCGTCGATCGCCGTCCCCGCGTTGTTCCTGGCGGCGGACCGGGACACGCTCATCCCCTCGATCGAACAAGCCACGTTGATGAGCACGCTGACGCCGGCCGGCAGCATGCGCATCCTCAAAGGCCACGGACACAGTTGCCTGATCGCGCCCGACATGAATCTCGCTGAGATCATCACCGCCTGGATCGGCGACATGGACGGAGGACGCGCATGAACATCGTGTCGATCGCGCAGAACCTGCCGGGACCGGTCGCCGTGTCTCGACTGGTTGCCGACGGCGCGCGCGCCACCAAGATCGAGCCACCGTGGGGCGACCAGGTGGAAGTGCTCTGTAAGCCCTGGTACGACGCACTGCATGCCGGCGTCGTGGTGGAGCGGCTGGACCTCAAGACCTCAGGCGGCATGTCCCGGCTCCTGTCACTGATCGGAGACGCCGAGGTGTTTCTGGCGAGCCATCGTCCCTCGGCACTTGCCAGGCTCGGACTCGACGCCGCGACCCTGACGACGCGATTCCCCCACCTCTCGCACGTCAATATCGTTGGCGACACGCACGATCCGGAGGAAGCCGGACACGACCTCACCTATCAGGCGCGCACCGGCCTTGTACAGGACGCGTTGCCGCTGACGCTGCTGGCAGACATCGCCGGCGCCGAACGCGCGCGTGGGGCGATCAAGGATGCGGCGCAACAGCCAGGATCAGTGCACGTGGTGGGCCTGGCGGACGCGGTGCGCGACCTGGCCGCGCCACTGTCGTACGGACTGACCGCGCCCGGTGGGCACCTGGGCGGCGGCAACCCCGCCTACGGCATCTATCAATGCCGCGAAGGCGCGATCGCGGTCACCGCACTCGAGCCGCACTTTCGTGCGCGCCTCTACGAAGGGCTCGGAATTGCAGACGGATCCGATCCCGCACCACTCTTCGCCACGAAGACCGCCCAGGAATGGGAACAGTGGGCAAAAGAACAGGACGTGCCACTCGTGGCGATCAGGCCGATAGGTCAATAGGAATCCTCCAATGCATCGTGATGTTCTAGCAACAGCGCACAAGATCGCGGCGACGTACCTCGATGGCGTAAGGGATCGCCATGTGGGTGCCCAGGCCACGCACCAACAACTTCGCGACGCTCTCGGCGGACCGTTGCCAAGGAGCGGGAGCGATCCCGCCGCAGTGCTCGAGCAGATGGCGGCGCACGCCGATCGCGGCTTGATTGCCAGCGCCGGGCCACGCTACTTCGGCTTCGTCGTTGGTGGCGCCGTGCCGGTATCGGTCGGCGCTGACTGGATTGCCACGTCGTGGGACCAGAACGCAGGCGTGTATGTGGCGGGCCCGGCGGCAGCGGTCGTCGAAGACATCGCTGCCGGCTGGATTCTGGAAATGCTCAGCCTGCCATCACAGTCGAGCATTGGCTTTGTGACCGGTGCGCACATGGCCAACTTCACCTGCCTGGCCGCCGCGCGCCACGACGTACTGCGGCGCGCCGGCTGGGACGTGGAGGCCAAGGGTCTGCAACACGCGCCGAAGGTGCGCGTGATCGCCGGCGGTGAGGTCCACATTTCGGCGATTGGTGCGCTCCGGTATCTGGGCTTTGGCACCGAAGAGATCGAACTGATTCCGGTCGATGGCCAGGGCCGCATGCGAGCCGATCTGCTCGAAAGGGCGCTCGCTATTGGCGACGGCCCAACGATCGTCTCAGCACAGGCCGGCAACGTGAACACGGGCGCCTGCGATCCGCTCGACCGTATTGTTGCCGCGGCACACGCGAAGAACGCCTGGGTGCACGTAGACGGCGCGTTTGGATTGTGGGCGGCCGCGGTACCCGAACTGCGTGACCAGGTGCGAGGCATCGAGACCGCGGACTCGTGGGCGACCGACGCGCACAAGTGGCTCAACGTGCCGTACGACTCGGGCCTGGCGATCGTGGCCAACGCGGCTCCACATCGTGCAGCGATGAACATGAAGGCGTCGTACCTGCAACGCGACGCGGCTGAAGAACGGGTCGGCATGGACTGGGCGCCGGAGTCCTCGCGCCGCGCGCGTGGCCTGCCGATCTACGCGCTGATTCGCGCGCTTGGCGCCGACGGGGTTGCCGACATCATCCGTCGCAACTGCGCGCAGGCCCGGCGCATGGCCGCGCACCTTTCGAAGGTCACAGGCGTGTCGATCCTGAACGAGGTCGTCTTGAACCAGGTGCTCGTGCACTTTGGGACGGATGAACGCACCCGCGCGGTTATCAGTCGCGTACAAGCTGAGGGCACGTGCTGGGCCGGCGGCGCGATCTGGCAGGGCAAGCAGGTGATGCGAATTGCGATGTCGAACTGGTCGACGACCGATCAGGACATCGATCGATCGGCCGAGGCGATCC
>JAYQOO010000090.1:0-17801 GCA_038144855.1 Acidimicrobiia bacterium
GGTGTAGTTTACTCGGCTCGACGCCTCATAAATAAAAGCCAGCACCGGAGTCGCGGTGCCCTGCTCGCGGCCCTGCACCTTCATGTGGGTCACGACCGGCACCATGCCGGCCTTTTCGCCGATCGCGATCGTCTCCGAGATCCCAACCTTCGAGCTGAAATTCGATTCCGGCGTGATGCGATCGTGATTGGTGAAGTTGGTGCGCGCGCTTCTGGCCACGTCGACAATGCGAATGACTTCCTCGGTCTTCGCGAAGTAGCCCGGCTTGTAGTCGAGGCCGGCCGACACGCCCCACGCGCCCTGATCCAGGCCCGCGGCGATCAAGGCGCGCATGCGCTGGATCTCCTCGGGCGACGGCCGCCGGTCAGCGTTGCCGACCACCTGCTGCCACACCGAGTTGAAGCCGATGTAGCCGCCGATGTTGAGCGCGAGTCCGGGGCCGGACAAGCGCTTCATCTGCTCGGCGACATCGAGCGGCCCGTTGCCGTCGGCGTTGAAGATTTCCGTCGTCACGCCCTGCGTGAGCATGTTGACCGCCGTCGGCAACGCATCCGGCGAGGCATGGCTGTGGATGTTGATAAAGCCCGGCGCCACGATCAGTCCCGTGGCGTCGATGGTCTCCTTCGCCAGGCCTGTCGCCAGGTCGCCAACGGAGACGATGACACCGTTGCGAATGCCGACGTCGGCCACGAATCGCGGATGGCCGCTGCCGTCGATCACCGTACCGCCGCGAAGAATAACGTCGAAGGCCGGTGCCTGTGCGTCGAGCACCGCGCCAAGCAGCACAAGCAGGAGGAAAAATCGCTTCATCGCAACTCCATGGAGCCACCTGCCGGCGACAACGCCGCCAGCAGCGATTGATCGGCGTAATGCACGAGCAGCAGGTCGCTTTGACGAATGGCCTCGGTGATCAGCTCACGATCGAGCGGCCGGCCGTACATCCGGCACTGTCGCGCCGCCTCGATGCGCACGACGGCGGCCGCCACCCTGGCTGTGTGCGTGGCCGCTTCGATGCCGTTGCCAAGATACAGCGACCACGACGCGAATGCCTTGGCGGCGGCGTAGCGCGTCAGCGCGCCCTCGAACTTGAACCACCCTGGTGCGACGAGCGAGTACCAACTGTCGTCGAGGTGATCCGGCGCCTCCGGCCACGACCACGGTGGCGGCACGGTTGAGCGCGCCTGGTTGAACAACTCGAGGTCCTCACTCACCAGTTCGACCATGCGCGCATTCGCCACGGCCTCGCGCTGCCATTGATCCAGTTCGTCCAGCGTCAACAGTCGCTGGCCGCCAGAGGCGGCCGGGGGTAGTGACTCGCGCGCGTCGAGTCCTTCGAGATCACCCGGCACCGGCGACGGCCCCTCGACGATGGCGATCGACGCATCGTGTTCAAAGAGCATGGACGCCGCGGTCGGACAGAAGTGTGACAGCGTTACGTGCACGCCGCGCTGATCGATCAGGCAGACGTAGGGAAAGTGGACGCAGCCGGCCGGCTTGACGTCGTGGATCGCACAGCCGGGACGCCCCGCCTCGAAGAAGACGCAATGACCGTTCGGCCGCAGGCCAAGTGTCCCGGCCACGTCATCCGAAGAGTGCTCCTCCGGCGTCAGCCACGGCACGACGCGGAGTGGAATGGCCTCGCGCGCAATCAGCCGCTCGATCGGCTCGACCCGCGATCGTTCGACAGGGATCGGCCAACCCGAAGAGCAGCACATGCCGCTATCGCGACAGGCATAACCGGCGTGGAGGTTGAGCCAGAAAAATTTCACGGCGCGCAGCTCATTGTTTCATGACTTCTTCATGCTAGTCTCCGTCGCGGATGACGCAGCCTTTCAAGCGCGCGCTCGGCCTGTTCGACGCCACCATGATCGTGATCGGCGGCATCATCGGCTCGGGCATCTTCATCAACCCCTACATCGTCGCGCAGCGGCTCGAGTCATCGGAACTGGTGATCGGTGCGTGGGTTGCCGGTGCCGCCATCGCGCTGATCGGCGCGCTGGCCTACGCCGAGCTCGGCGCGATGTCGCCGGCCGCCGGCGGCCAGTATGTGTACCTCCGCGACGCCTATCACCCGCTGATTGCGTTTCTCTACGGCTGGGCACTGTTGTTCATGATTGAAAGCGGCGCGATGGCGGCGGTGGCCATGACCTTCGCCGAATACGCCGTCCGCCTGGTGACCGACCAGCCGCAGGCATCGGCCTTGATCGGCGCTGCGGGAATCCGTGCCGTCGCGATCGGCGCGATCGTCTTCCTCTCGATCATCAACTATCTCGGCGTGATCCCAGGCAGCCGGCTGCTGAACGTGTTTGTGGTGTTGAAGGTCGCGGCACTCGCCGTCTTGATCGCGGCGGGATTGCTGTTCAGTGGCGTGATCGATGCCACACAGCAAGCGGCCGCACTCGGGTCCGAGGCCTCACTGACGGCTTTCGGCGCTGCGTTGATCCCAATTGTCTTCGCCTACGGCGGCTGGCAGAACGCCAACTACGTCGCCGAGGAGATCAAGGATCCCAAACGCATCCTGCCGATCTGCCTGCTGGTCGGCACCTCGATCGTCGCGCTGGTCTACGTCACGATCAACTTCGCCTACCTGAAAGCGCTCGGTCTCGGCGGCCTCGCCGCGACGACGACACCCGCATCGGACGCGGCGCGATTGATGTTTGGCGCGTTCGGCGACCGATTCGTCACCGCCGCCATCGCCATCTCGACGTTCGGCTTCCTGAACTTGTGCGTGCTGGCGCCAACCCGCGTCTATTACGCCATGGCCGCCGACGGCGCCTTCTTCCCGCAAGTGGCAAAGCTGCATCCGAAGTACCAGACGCCGTCGCTGGCGATCGTGCTGCAATCGACGTGGGCCGTGGCCCTGACGCTGACCGGCACCTACGGGCAGTTGCTCGACTACGTCGTGTTCGCCGACTGGATCTTCTTCGGCCTCACGGTCGCGTCGGTATTCGTGTTCCGGCGCACGCGGCCCGACGCGCCGCGGCCGTTCCGGACGTGGGGCTACCCGTTCACGCCGGCGTTGTTCGTTGGCGCTGCCATCGCCATCGTGATCAGCGTCATTCGAGTCAGCCCGGTGCAGTCGGCGGTCGGCGCCGCGCTGATGGCTGCCGGGGTACCGGCGTTCTACTATTGGAAACGACGTTCGTGACGTATAACCCGGCTCCGTACTTGCGATGGGCAAAAGTCCGCCCGCGCGTCACCCACGATCTTGCGTCGAGCGGTCTGCTGCCCGTGACCACCGCGGAACTGCTTGGCGATGCGCGCGCGCGTGATGCGTTCGAGATCACCGGCCCCAGCGACGAAGGCTTCCTGCCGTTGCGACAGGCCATTGGTGCGCGCTACGGCCTGACCGCCGACCACATCACCATCGCTCCCGGCGCGGCCGGCGCGAACTTCCAGTCGTTCCTCGCGCTGGTGAAGGCCGGTGATGATGTGCTGATCGAGTCTCCGGGTTACGACCCGTTGATCGCCGCCGTCAAGGCGCTCGGCGCGCGCGTCACGCTGTTCGAGCGCACGTGGCAGCACGGCTTTGCGCTCGATCCCGCGGCGATTCGCTCGGCGCTGACGCCGGCCACGACGTTGATCGTGATCTCGAATGCGCACAACCCGAGTGGCGCGTTGGCCGACACCAATACGCTGCGCGAGATCGGCGCGATGGCGCGGAGTGTCGGTGCGCGCGTGCTGGTCGACGAGGTCTACGCAGAAGCGCAGCACGACGATCGCCCGATGCCGATGCCGGCAGCAACGCTCGGCGACGAGTTCGTCACGACGTCGAGCCTCACCAAGGCCTACGGACTGGCCGGGCTGCGCTGCGGCTGGATCGTCGCATCGCCAGAATTGTCGGAGCGCATCCGCATCACGCGCGATGTGATCGACGGCTCCGGTGCCTTCATCGCCGAACGGGTCGCCGCCATCGCCCTGGGCGAGATCGATCGCTTGCGCCTCCGCGCGCGGCAACTCCTCGGCGAGAACTTCATGGCGCTGAAGGCGATGGCCGCCTCACACCCGCGGCTGGAATGGCTGGAGCCCGTCGCCGGCACCACCGCATTCCCAAGGCTCCGCGGCGTCGACGATGCGACACCCTTCGTCGACACGCTGATGTCCGACTACGACACCGCGGTCGTGCCCGGCCATTTCTTCCAGGCCCCGGCACACATCCGCATTGCGTTTGGCGGCGATCCGGTGAAGTTCCGAGCGTCGCTGGCTGAACTGGATCGCGCCCTCAGAGCCATGCCTTGACGACAGGAGTCCAACATGAACTTCGACAGCCTTCTTAGCCAATACGAATCGGGCACCCTTTCACGTCGCCAATTGCTTACGGCGCTTGCGGCGATCGCCGCCGCGAGTCCGGCAGCCGCTTCCGCGGCGCAAACCGCCAAGCCCGTCGGCGCGGTCAAGTCGATGAATCACGTCAGCATCTTCGTGCCGAACGTGCAGAAGTCGGTGGAGTTCTACCAGGGCGTGTTCGGCATGCCCCTGCTGACGCGCCAGGATCCGGGCATCAACCTCTCGACCGGCGAAGGCTTCCTCGGCATCTATCCCAATCAGGCCGGCGCAACCGGCGGATCGATCAATCACGTGTGTTTTGGCATCGAGAATTTTGACGCCGACGCCACCCTGAAGCAGCTCCTCGACCGCGGGATTAAGGGCAGCATCCGGCTGCGGGGCGAGACGAAAGAGCTGTATTTCACGGATCCAGACGGTATTCGTGTGCAATTACAGGACGTGAAATACATCGGCGGAACGGGCGTTTTAGGCGACAAACCGCCAAAGTGATTTGTCACGGGGACTGACTTCGTTGCCGGGATTTTGTGGCAAAATTCGCGTACTCAATTCGCGTCCTTAGGGGGAAGCCTATGCGTCGTGTTCTAGCGGCAGCAAGTCTCGGCGGCGTCATCCTGTTCGCGGCTTCGGCCAGCGCCCAGACTCCAACATTCTCGAAAGACATCGCGCCGATCTTCCAGGCCAAGTGCCAGGAATGTCATCAGCCCAACTCGATTGCACCCATGTCGCTTGTCACGTTCCAGGACACGCGGCCATGGGCGCGCTCGATCAAGCAGCGCGTCGCGCAGCGGCAGATGCCGCCATGGCACATCGACCAGAGCGTCGGCGTGACCAAGTTCAAGAACGACATGTCGCTGTCGCAGAAGCAGATCGACACCATCGTCGCGTGGGTCGATGCCGGCGCGCCGCAGGGCGATCCGAAGGATCTGCCGCCCGCAAAGAAGATCAACGCGGACAACGAGTGGAAAGGCGTCCAGGATGGCTACGGTCCGCCCGACCTGGTCATCAAGAGTTCTGAATACAAGATGCCGGCATCCGGACAGGACGTCTGGTATCGCCCGATGAGCGAAGTGCCGATCACGGAGCCGCGCTGGGTCAAGATGGTCGAGATCCGTCCGACCAACCTCAAGGCGCGCAAGGGCCTGCATCACTCGATCGCCTACCAGGTGTTGAGCGCCGACAACGTGCAGGCCGTGAACACCGGCACCGCCAACGGTCCGGCCGCCGCATCAACGCCTGAAGACCTCGTCAACCGCCGTCCGCAGTTGATGGAGTGGGCGATCGGCAAGGGCTACGACCTGTTCCCGCCGGGCACGGGCAAGCTGATCATGCCGGGCGAGAAGCTCTCGTGGGACCAGCACCTCCACGCCTCAGGCGAGGAAGTGAACATCGGCTCCGAAATCGCGCTGTGGCTCTATCCGAAAGGACAGGAGCCGACCAAGCGCAGCTACCTGATCGGCTTCACCGGTCTCAAGAAGCGCGGCTTTGTCGACATCCCGCCCAACTCGATGGCCTATACCGAAGGCTTCACCGTGTTGAAGGAGAACACGTTGATCACGAACTTCCAGCCGCACTTCCACCTGCGTGGCAAGGCGATGGAAGTGAAGGCGATCCTGCCCGATGGCAGCACGCAGGTCGTGAGCTACGTGGGCCGTTTCAACTTCAACTGGATGACCAACTACATCTACGCGGACGACGCGGCGCCGGCGTTCCCGAAGGGCACCGTGATCCAGGTCAGCGCGTGGTACGACAACACCAATAACAACCCGTCGAACCCTGATCCCGATCAGTGGGTCGGCTACGGCGATCGCACCGTCGACGAAATGGCGCACGCGTGGATGAACGTCGTCTACCTGACCGACGCGGAATACAAGGATTGGCTGGAGAAGAAGAAGGCTCGCCAGACCAATGACGCTTCGCAGCAGCAATAAGCCAATGCTGCGACGACTCTTCCAGGCCCTCGCGCTCACAGTGGGCGCGGGGGTCCTCGTGACAGCGTTCCTGTTTGCGTCCCTGCCGCTGTCGGCGGCCCAGCAGATCAGTGAACCGTTGCGCGGCTTCGGCGCCAGCGTCACGCCCGCCTACGAAGGCTGGTTCGACAACGCTGACGGATCGCACAACTTCCTGATCGGCTACCTCAATCGCAACTACAACCAGGCCGTGGACGTCCCCATCGGCCCGAACAACACCATGGGTCCGACCGGGCCGGACATGGGACAGCCCACGCACTTCCTGCCGGGCCGCATCACCGGCGCGTTCATCGTGACGGTGCCGAAGGAGTTCGGCGCCAAGGAGCGCGTGACCTGGTCGATCACGGTCAACGGCCAGACCACCAGCATCCCGTTCTGGATGAATCCTGACTACAACGTCAGCCCGTTCACGGACATCGCGGTTGGCAACAAGCCCCCGGTAATTCGATTTGATCCGACCGGACCGACGATCCAGGGGCCACTGGGCATGGTCGCCAAGGCGATTTCCAGAACGGCGACGATGGCGGCCGGGTTGAGCTTGCCGGTGTGGGCCTCAGACGACGCGAAGTATTCGAGCGGCTCGAACGCCCCGCAGCGCAATCCACCGCCGCCGGTGATCCTGCACTGGTCGAAGTGGCGCGGACCAGGCGCCGTGACGTTCGACAAGACCAGCCCGGCGTTTGAGAAGACCGACGGCGCCGCGGCCTTCAACGGCAAGGCGACGGTGACGGCGAAGTTCAGCGCGCCCGGTGAGTACACCCTGCACGTGGTGGCGGAAGACTACTCAGGCGCCGGCGGCGGCGGCGAGGTGTGCTGCTGGACGACGCAGATGGTGAAAGTGGTGGTTACGCCGTAAGTTCCTGAGGCCACAGGGTCTCAAGGGGATGTCATGATTCGTCGCGCGCTTGCTGTTGCCGTCATTGCCTGCTCAACTACCCTGGCGGCCCAGCAGCCCCGCGCGCCGATGATCGAATCGATCACGCAGGCCGACCTGCGATCGGACCTGTTCTTCGTTGCCGGCGACGCCATGCGCGGGCGGCTCACGGATACCAACGAAAACCGCGCCACCGCCGACTACATCCGGGCGCGCTTCGAGCGCGCCGGTCTCAAGCCGGCTGCGGGCAACTCCCTGTTTCACAACTACAACCTGATGACGGCCACGCTCGGTGAGGGCAACCGCGTGAGCGTGGCCACCAACGTGTCCGGCGGTGTCGTCACCGGCAGCCGTGAATTCAAGAGCGGCCAGGAGTTTTATCCGCAGCGATTCAGCGCGAGCGGAGCCGTCACCGCGCGGGTCATGTTCGCGGGCTTCGGCATCGTCGCGCCGCAGTGGACGCACGATGACTACAAGGACGCCGTTCGCGGCGCGATCGTAATGGTGCTCGACCACGAGCCGGGGGAACGCGATCCCAAGAGCGCATTCGAGGGCGTGGTGACGGCGGAGCCGGCCGCCGCCTGGCGCAAGGCGCTCGCCGCGCAAGAGAAGGGTGCGGTCGGCATCATCTTCGTCAGCGACGTGCACAACCATCCGGATCCCGCAAACTTCGAGCAGGCCGCGCGCAATGCCTGGCCGGCAACGCCGGCGCGCATCCCCAGCTACACGCTGTCGACGTGGGCCGATCGGATTCGGATTCCCGCGGTGCAGATCTCACCCGCGCTGGCGGCCTCCTTGCTCTCGGCCAACGGGCCGACCCTCGAAGAAATCGCCAGGCGATCCGAAACCGCGGGCGGTATCACGCCGGTGCCGCTGGGGCGTGAGATCACTCTGAAGACCTCGGTCGACCGGCACACCGTTGCCGATCGCAACGTCCTCGGCCTGCTCGAAGGCAGCGATCCCAAGCTGAAGGACGAATGGGTCCTGGTCACGGCGCACTTCGATCACGACGGCGTCAACGGCACGCAGATCCTCAATGGCGCCGACGACAACGGCTCCGGTATCGTCGCCCTGATGGAGATCGCCGACGCCTACGCAATGGCGGCGCAACAAGGGCAGCGCCCGAAACGCAGCATCCTGTTCTGTGCGTGGAACTCCGAAGAGCGCGGCCTGCTGGGCGCGTGGGCCTACACCGAGCAGCCACCGGCGCCGCTCACCAACATCGCCGGCGTGTTGAACATGGACATGATCGGCCGCAACGAAGAAGTGGAGGTCGGCGGCGGTCCCCGCTTTAACGGCCTCGAAGTCCAGACGGCCGAGTCAAACGCCAACGCCGTCAACATGATGGGATTCGCGCGTGCCCCCGAACTGGCGGCGATCGTCGACGCCGCCAACGGCGGCATTGGGCTGGAGATCAAGAAGCGCTACGACAACAACACCTCGAACCTGGTGCGGCGCAGCGATCAATGGCCGTTCCTGCAGCGCGGTGTGCCGGCGCTGGGGTTCATGACCGGCCTGCATCCGGACTACCACACGCAGTACGACCGGCCGGAGAAGATCAATTACGTGAAGATGGAAAAGATCGCGCGGCTGATCTACCAGGCGAGCTGGAACCTGGCCAATGCAGCCGCGCGGCCGAAAGCGTTGACAACAATTCAGTAAGGCAGACGTTATTTCGCCGGCTTCGGCCTCGAGATCGGCGGGACGACGCCGTTAATGCGATATGCCGTGACCAGCTTGCCGTAGTGCTCGCCCTGGTGTTCGAGCCAGCCAATCAGTGACGGTGGCGCCTTGTAGCCCGGCGCGTCGAGGACCGCGTAGGATGCGGCAATGGCCGCCTCCATTTCCTTCACGATCTCCGCTCGTGTCGCCGGACGCGCGTCGTATTCCTTCTCCTTCGCTCCGAAATCGTACTTCTCACCTTTCGCGGTGGCGGTGGTCATTTCGAGACCGATCGTGACGTGGCGCAACTCCTGGGCCACGGTGCGCGAATCCGGGTGCGGCTTGTAGGTGAGCTTCGCGTCCGGATAGACCGTGTCTTTCGCCATGATCAAGAGCTTGTCGTGCGTCGCCTTCAGCCCCTGACGATCACCTGCTCATACGTGGGCGGCGGCTTTGGCGTCGTCGTCTGCGCAAGGGCCGGCGCGCCCACTACCAACACAGCCAGTAGCATCATCGTCACAGCAGCAAATCGCTTCATTCCCAGACCTCCATGGACGGTATATGCCGAATCAACGGAAAAGTATTCCCGGCCCAGGCCGGCGCCGCGCGGCCAGCCAGGGCGGCTACTGAATGCGATATTCGGTGAGCGAAAACAGCGCGGTGCCGCCACGGACGTTGATCCCGTGACCAAATGAACACCCGCCGCCGAACGTGAGGCCAAGGCGGGTCATGTTCAGCAGCGCCCGCTCGAACTGGTAGTTGATGTCGAGATCGGCATTGCCGATGCGTCCGTTGACGCTCGACCAGTTGGACGAGCGGAGTGGCACCGTCAATGTGGCGCTTCCCGCCGCCAGCGTGAAGCTGAGCGGGTTTGACCACCACCGGTCGTAGGGACCTTCACCGTTGTTGTTGGCCCAGAAGAAGGGCTGCACCGAATTGGGCAACGTGCAGAGCGCCGACTGGGGATCGAGCGAGTTGAAGATCACCGGTCCAGTCGTGGAGATCGAAAACGACACGACGAGCGTGCCATGGATCGACGCCTGCGGGCTCGCCGTGAACAGGTAATGCATCAATCCTGATGCGGGAAGCTCGAGCACCAAGGCGCTGCCCTGATTCGAAAGTGGGTAGGGCTGTGGATCGCTGATGGTGGACCAGGCCGACGACTGCAACGACACGGCCAGCGGCGTCGGCGACGGTTCGGAGGGCGAACCGGCGCATGCCCCCGCGAGGCTCATCCCAACAATCGCAGCGAGTTGCCGCCACATCGTGCTGGCAAAAATCGTAGCACGCGGAGGCGTGGCAGGCCGGCGGGCCGGTGATACACGCCTTCGGCGTCGGCCTGCCGATCGCCTACTTCGCCTCCAGAACGCCGCCGCGCTGACGCCTACAGCGCCCGTCATACAATGCGACGATGGCTACTGTCGCCGCCACGGACCTGCGTCCACGGCGGCTGGTGATCGATCACGCTTCGCTGACGATCGAAGGACGCGCGCTCGAAGCCGTGCAACTCGGCGGCTGGGTCTATGGTCCAGAACTGGGGACGGCGCCCGTCGTGTTGATCGTTGGCGGAATCACCGCCTCCCCGTTTCCGTTTGGCGACGGACAGGCCGGCGGTGACGATCCGCGCACCGCGTGGTGGCCGGCGCTGTGTGCACCAGACCTGATCGATCCCGCAAAGCATACGGTGCTCTGCCCGTCGTGGCCCGGCAACGGTTCCACCTGGAAGGGGTTTGACGACACCAACTCGCACGAATTCATTTCGGTTGCCGGTCTCGCCGATCTGGTTGCGGCGTGGCTCGACGGGTGCGGGTGCAAGATGCCCGTCACGTGGGTCGGTGCCAGCCTCGGCGGCATGGTCGGCGTGGTGTTTGCCGCGCGCCACCCGGAACGCTGCGCGAAGCTGATCACCATCTCCGCAGGCATGCGGCCGGATGGCTGGGGCACCGCCACGCGACACCTTCAGCGTGAGCTGGTGCGCGACGGCCTTCGCAACGGCGATGTCGCCACCGGCATGATGCGCGCGCGTCAGCTCGGCATGCTCACCTACCGCGGGCGCGACGAACTGGACACCCGCTTCGGAAAGCTCCTCCCCCATCTCGAACGTCCGCCGGTCGCCGAGTATCTCGACCATCACGGGCGGCGATTCGCGGAGCGCTTCCCGGTCAAGACCTTCCTGCTGCTGAGCGAGGCGATCGACCGCGAGTCGATCGGCGATGCGGAGGCCGTGCGCCAAGCCTGCGCGCGCATTAGCGCCGAAACGATCGTCGTCGGGGTGCCCGGCGACATGCTGTTTCCGTGGGCATTGCAGGTCGAGTTGCATCGCTCACTGCAAGCGGCGGGCGCCGACTCGTCGCTCTGGAAGCTCGAGTCGCTCTACGGCCACGATGCGTTCCTCGCGGACCAGGAGCGGCTGGCCGATGTCTTGCGCGGGGCCGGCGCGTTTGGCGGACCGCTGAAGACGGCCGTGCGGCCGAAGTTCGAGGGCGTCGGGGTCGAGCCGGTGCGCGAGATCCGGATTGGCCTCGTAGGTTGCGGCACGGTCGGCCGCGGCCTGCTCGAAATGATCGATCGCCAGAACAGTGCCGTCGCCGATCGCTACGGCGTGAAGTTCAGGGTGTCTCGCATTGCGGTGCGTGATGTGACAAAGGACCGTGGCCCGCGCGTCACCGGCATCCCCATCACCGATCGCGCGCTGGAGCTGGTCAGCGATCCTGACGTTGACGTCGTCGTCGAAGCCGCCGGTGGCACGGCGGTTGAGCCAATCCTGGTCGCGGCGCTGGCGGCCGGGAAACCGGTGGTCACCGCGAACAAGGAGCTGCTCGCCTCCAAGCTCGCTGAGCTGGGCGTGCTGGCTCAGCGTACCGAGACGCCGCTCTATTGCGAGGCCGCAGCTGCCGCCGCCATTCCGATCGTCCGCCACCTGAGTCATCGCGCCGACGAGATCGACAGCCTGTGGGGCATCATCAACGCCACCTGCAACTTTGTCATGACGCGCCTCGAGCAGGGCGATCTGACGCTTCAGGATGCGATCGGAGAAGCGCAACGCCTGGGATTTGCCGAAGCCGACCCCGGCGCCGATCTCGACGGCCTCGATGCCGCCGCGAAGCTGTCGATCCTTGCGTATCGCGCGTTCGGCGCATGGGTTCGTCCGGATAACTTCCTGGTCCGCGGCATTCGCGAGATCGATCCTGCTGATTGTGACCTCGCCGAGTCGATGGGCTTCCGCATTCGCCAGATCGCAAGAGCCGGCCGCATCAACGGCGCGCTCGATATTGCGGTGGAGCCGTTGCTGTTGCCGACGTGGCACCTGCTCGCCTCGGTCGAAGAGGAATACAACGCCGTCTACTTGCGCTGCGTGTCGTCAGGCGACCTCAGCCTGTTCGGCAAGGGTGCCGGGGCGTTGCCGACTGCCACGGCCATGCTCGGCGACCTGATCGACCTGGCCCAGGACAATTCGGCACGCTGGCCCGTGCCGCATGCGTTGCCGGTGGCGAAAGAGGGCACCGCGGTCACGCCCGCGCCCCGCCGGCACTACTTGCGAATCACCGGCCAGCCCCACCCGGGGCTCGAGCGCAAGTTCGAAGGCCTGGTCCGCCGCCTTGGCCTGGTCGTCCAGAATCGCGCGACCCGCGGCGACAAGGATCGCGTCGACATGGCTTTCATGATCTCGCCCAGCACCGATGCGCAGATCGCCGAGGTCGCTGCGGCGGTCGGGCGCCTGGCCCGGGTTGAACAGCACCTTTGCCTCGGAGTGCTTGATTGACCTGGCTGGATCCATCGCAGTGTCCGTCCGACCGGCCGTCCCTCGAGTCGATGTCGCCGGCAACGCGCAACCTGCACCACGCCATCGACGCGCACATCCGGCGAACGGGTATCCCGTATCTGCATCCGGACGAGCCAACGGTCCAGCTCGACCTGCTCGGCTCGAAGAACGTGATTGCGTGGCAGGAAGGCAAGGCGGCATTCCTGTTCGCGAGTGAAGGCTGCTGGTCGGAACTGCCTCACTTGTACTCGCGCTATGGCACGACGGCGACTGCCGAGCTGATCAAGCGGCTCAAAGCGCTCGAACACGCATCGGCGGCGCTGGTCTGCGATTCCGGCATGCAGGCGACGGCGCTGGCGTTTGATGCGTTGATGGCACCCGGCAGTCACGCTGTGCTGATGCGACAGGTCTACAACAAGACCCGCAGCTATCTTGAATGGATGGCGGCGCGCATTGGCGGCTCGGTCACGATAGTCGACGACGGCGATATGGATGCGCTACGGGCGTCGATCACGCCGGAGACGCGCCTTGTCTTCGCCGAGACGTTCACCAACCCGTTGGTGCGAGCGCAGGACTTCGATGCGCTCAAGCGCGTGATCGAGCCGGCCCGGGCCATGGCGCCCGAGCTTCGATTCGTGCTCGATACCACCATCGCCTCACCGTGGGCCTTCAAGGTTCCGCCACTGCGAAACGGCGTCGACATCGTGCTGGCCAGCGGCACGAAGTCGCTGGGCGGCAACGACCGAGACATGTGGGGCTACATCGCGACCAATGACACGCAATTCGGCAACGCAGTCATGGATCTCATGGCCATGCGCGGCGGCATTCTGGATTGGCGCCGGGCCTCGGCGATCGTCGACGCGTTCGACGGGGCGGCCGCCTCGCACGAGCGCCGATCAAATACGGCATCCACGGTGGCGGCATTCCTGAGCTCGCATCCGCGGGTCAGCGACGTATTCCACCCGTCGCTGCCGACGCACCAGGACCGCGACGCGGTGGCACGCCACTATGCGCGGCACGGCTCGATGCTGTCGTTCCGCGTCAAGGATGCCGACGAAGAGCGCACGCGCCACTACGCCGACGTGCTTGCCACGACCACCATCGTCCGCTACGCGCTGTCGTTTGACGGTCTGGCCACCAAGGTCAACCACCACAAGACCGTGTCGGAGTACTTCACCCGGCCCGATCAGCTGAAGCGAAACGGGTTCGATCGCCTGGTTCGACTGGCGATCGGCCTCGAGGACGCGAACGATCTGATCGCGGCCCTCAACTGGACGTTGCATCACGGCGATCGCGTCAGCCCTGCCGACATCGAGCAGTGGCAGCAGGCGCGAGCCACTTCACTGGGACTGTAACGATGGGCGCAGCGACACATCTCGGGATCAAACCAGGCGCGTACGACAAGACGATTGCGACGCTGATTCCGCATTATCGCGAACTGCTCGAAGCCGCCGGCTCTGCGGTCGACGTCCTGGCGCGCAAGGCGCCGGTGGTGGTCGATCTCGGCACCGGCTCCGGAGCGCTGGCACAGCAGATCCTGAGGGTCAGGCCGAAGGCGCGCGTCACCGGTGTTGACGAGGACGCCACCATGCTCGACGCGGCCGTGCGCCGGCTGCGCGGCAACATCACCACCATCGAAGAGAACTTCGAACGGGTGCGGATCCCCGCGTGCGACGTGGTGTCGGCCTCCTTTGCGCTGCATCACGTGCCGACCGACCGGCGCAAGGCCGCGGTCTACAAGCGGTGCTTCGCGGCGCTCAGGCCCGGCGGGATGTTCGTCTCGGCCGACTGCTTCATCGCCACCAGCAAGCCGATGCAGGTGCAACATCGCAACGCCTGGCTGGCGCACCTGTCGAAGACCTACTCGCCGGCGAAATCCGAAGGGTTTCTCCGCACCTGGGCGAAGGAAGACGTCTACTTCACGCTCGATCGCGAGATGGAGTTCTTGAAAGGCGCGGGGTTTTCGGTCGAAGTTCCGTGGAGGAAAGACAGCTTCGCCGTGCTGGTCGGACTGAAGTAACTGCAACAGGCGGGCCTGACGACCCGCCTTGCCATCACGAGAACTGAACGACGACGATGTCGATGTGGCGCTCCTGCTTTTCAGCAGGCTGCCATTGCACCAGGATCGGGCTCTGGTAGGTGCCGCGCAGCAGCACCGGGACATTCGACTCTCGATCCGAACCCGCCAGGAAGCTGACGCGGCGTGAGCGCAGGAAGCGCCGCGCGGGCAACGACATCACCTTCGCCACCAGCCGCTCAAACGTGCCCTGATCGAGGCGCAGGGCCTCCATCAATGAATTCAGCACGTGCACGACGTCGTACTTCGCGTAGTTCAAGGTCTTGCCAGGGATGGCGCGCGGGTCGTTGATCATGTTGCCCGCCTTCTCGCGCGCGAAATGCATCGGGTTGCGGAGCACGTCCAGCAGGTCGTGCTGCATCAACAACGTCTCGTATTCGTTGACCGTCAGGCCGACATTGCGTTCGCTCGGATCGATGATCAGGTCGACGCGCGCGCGCTCAACACCAGCGCGGGCGACCACCTCGTTGACGCGCTCGAGCAGACCGAGCTTCGGATCGGCGAGGTTGATGGAATCGATCGGGTGTTTTGAGACCGGAATGGTCACTGAGGTGCGGGCAACGACCTGGTCGTGATCGTAAGCGACGACGGTGGTCTTACGCTGTCGCAGGTGCGCGTCGCTCTTGCCATCCAGCTCGATGAAGTAGACCGGCTCGTCGGGTCGCGTGCGATAGGTCACGCAATTGCGCATGCCGGCGCCAATGAATGTCAGGTGCGAGTCGCCGTTACGCGGCTCGACGACCTTTTGCTCTTCGGACAGCTCGCTGCGCAATTCCATCTGGTCGTGGCGATACTCGCCACCCTGCGGAAACAGCGCATGGAACGTGCGGAAAAACTGCGAGACCAGGTCGTGCTCGTGGTTCAGGCGAACCGTGAGGCTCTGATCCAGGTAGCCGGCCGTGGTGTGGAACGAGGTGTACAGCGCACGGCGATGACGGCGCAGCACATCACCGTGCTCCTGCGCGATGCGCTTGTTGACGTCAATCGCCTCGAAGCGCCGTTGGGGCGCCAGCGTCAGCGTCAATTCCGTGGGGCGGGTGGCAATCATGCGTAGCTCTGCTTGTCCACAGTCGCGGTGGACGAACCATGTTCGATGTGGACGGGCTGCGTCAACTCCGCCGCCGTCAGGCCCCTCAGGGCCAGGATACGTTCAATGGTCTCGCCGACGACGCTGTCGGGCGTCGAGGCGCCTGCGGTAATGCCGATCCGAACCGGTCCGCTCGCCAGCCAGTTCGTGGTCGCGGACTCGTCGTGCGCGCCGACCTGCCGGTGGCGGATGGTATCGCCGTTCACGCAATCGGGGCTGTCGATGTAATAGGTCGTGGCGCGCGGCGCGCACATGCGCGCCAGCGCGTGCGTGTTGCTGCTGTTGTATCCGCCAATGACGATCATCACGTCGAGACCGCCGTCGTCGAGCATTTCGAGCACGGCGTCCTGCCGCTCCTGCGTGGCCGAGCAAATCGTGTCGAAGGCGCGGAAACGTGATTCGAGACCGTCGGCGCCGTGGCGTTCGATCATCGCCTGCCGCAGCGTCTCCTGGACCTTCAGCGTTTCGCTCATCAGCATCGTGGTCTGGTTGGCGAGGCCAACCTTCAGCAGATGCACGTCCGGATCGAACCCGGGACTGGCGGCCTCGGCAAAGCGCGACATCAGGTCGGCCGAGGTGATGCTGCCGCGGATGAAGTCGCGCACCAGTTGCGTCTCTGCGACGTCGCGCACGCACAAGTAGTGCCCACCGGCGTGCGTCAGCGCCTGCGATGCGGTGGCGCGCGTTTCTTCGTGATAGTGCTTGCCGTGAATGATCACGGTGTAGCCGTCACGCGCGTAGTAGTGCACTTTCTTCCAGACGTTGAGCACGCTGCCACAGGTCGTGTCGACAAGGACGCAGCCCTTGGCTTTCAGGTGTTGGAGTTCGGGAACGCTGACGCCAAACGCCGGCAGGATCAACACGTCACCCGAACCGACGTCCTTGAAGCGCTCGGCCGGATCGCGCAGCTCCTTGAGGATCTCGATCCCCATGTCGCGCAAGCGCTGATTGACGTCCGGGTTGTGGATGATTTCGCCCGACAGGAATACACGGCGTCCGGGGAACTGCTTGCGGGTCTGGTAGGCGTAGTCCACGGCGCGATCGACGCCGTAGCAGAAGCCAAATTCCTTGGCGAGCTTGAAGTGCAGGTCGCCCGCCGCGGCGGAATAGCCGAGGGACTTGAGACGCTCAACGACGGCGCTCTGATAGGTACGCGCCAGGATCGGGCCGACCTCGGATTTCAGGCCGAATCCCTTCTGGAAATACGTCTCGGTCACGTCACGCGATTATATCACTTTGTAAAACAAAGTGGTCGGGTAAATTTCTTCGCGCTGCGCATAAGTGCTCTAGGACGAATGGGTTACGGGCGGAGGCGTGCGCCCGCCGGCGTGACGGATGCCCCATTCCACCATGGCGCGCATCATCGGCCGCAGCTCCTCGCCCATTGGCGTCAGCACGTACTCGACGCGAGGCGGATGCTGGCTGTAGCGGTGCGCCCTGATGACACCCTTCGCGCGGAGGCGCTTGAGCCGATCCGCCAGGATGTTGGTCGGAATGCCTTCAGGTGATGCGAGGAACTCGGCGTAGCGGCGCTTGCCGCGCATCAGGTCGCGCACGACGAGCAGCGACCAGCGGTCGCCGAGCACGTCCAGCGTGCAAGACACCGGGCAGAACGAGCGGCGCGGGCGGGCAGCAGGGCGGGAAGCCACGTCACGCAAGTCTACGAATGTAACTTGCAAATTGCAAGTCACTGCGCCTAGCATGCCGCATGCTTCACTCGGCTCTTCGCGTCCGCGTCGCGGTGGCGTTCTTGCTGCTGCCGGTCCCGGCGTTGGCACAAACCCAGGCCGCACCGCCGCCCACGGTCCGCGCGTCTCGCGTCGCGCAGCCGCTGCGTATCGACGGCAAGCTCGACGAGGACGCCTACAAGACCACACCGGCCATCACCGGCTTCGTGCAGCAGGAGCCTGACGAGTTCAAGCCGGCCACCGAAAAAACCGAGGCGTGGATCTTTTTCGACGACGACAACGTGTATGTGTCGGCGAAGAACTACGAGTCACATCCCGAGCGGCGCCTCGCCAACGAGAAGCGCCGCGACACCGGCCAGTTGCGGCAGAACGACACCATCGGCGTGAAGTTCGACA
>JAYQOO010000091.1:0-9432 GCA_038144855.1 Acidimicrobiia bacterium
CCACTAGGGCTACAATGCCGGCAATCACGAAGAGGCTTTTCACGATGCGCAAATTATCCACGACTTCGATCGCCTTATTGATTGCGTTGATGGCCGCCCCTGCCGCTGCGCAGGTGACCGGCGCCGACTACCAGCGCGCCCAGACGTTGCGGCAGCAGTACGAGGCCGCAGCCATCAACGTGCCGGATACACCAACGTGGGTCGGCACCACACATCGCTTCTACTACCGCCGCACGCTGGCCAACGGCCACGAGTTCGTCATGGTTGATGCCGACACGCAGCAGAAGTCGCCGGCCTTCGATCACGCGCGCCTGGCCCAGAGTCTGTCACGCACCAGCGGCCGCGACTACACCGCTACGCGACTGCCCTTCAACACCTTCACATTCAACGACGCGCTGCGCGCCATGGATATGACGATCGACGGTGCACGATGGACGTGCTCGTTGTCTGATTACGCCTGCCGCACGCCGGAGGTTACGCCTCCCGGAGAAATTCGTCGCGGCATCACGGGACCAGTGCGTGGGGATATTTCGGCCGTCACGCCGCGGCCACGGCTGTCGCCCGACGGCAAGTGGATGGCTTTTATCGACACCTACAACGTCGCGATCCGCCCGTTTGGCGGGGAGAAGCGGATCGCGCTCAGCACCGACGGCTCTGAAGGCAACTACTACGACGGCGCCTCCATCGCCTGGTCGCCGGACTCGTCCAAGCTCGTGGCCTACCGCGTGCGCCCCGGCTATCGCCGGCTGGTGCACTACGTCGCCTCCTCTCCGGAAGACCAGTTGCAGCCCGAGCACTGGGCCGCGCAGTACGCCAAGCCCGGCGACCAGCTCGATCTCGAGCAGCCGGTGCTGTTCGACGTGCGCAGCCAGAAACAGGTCGCCATCGATTCGACGCCGTTTCCTAATCCCTACGACTTGTCGGACATGGTGTGGCGCAGAGACAGCCGCGGCTTCACCTTTGAGTACAACCAGCGCGGGCACCAGGTGTATCGCGTGATTGAAGTCGATGCACACTCCGGCGTGGCGCGCGCGGTGATCTCGGAAGAGCCGAAGACGTTCTTCTACTACAACCGCTCGCAGGCCAACCTGCAGCAGGGCAAGCGGTATCGCTACGATCTGGCTGACGGCAAGGAAGTGGTGTGGATGTCGGAGCGTGACGGCTGGAACCACATCTACCTGATCGACGGCGCGACCGGCACCGTGAAGACGCAGATCACCAGGGGCGCCTGGCCGGTGCGGCATGTCCTCAAGATCGACGAAGAGAAGCGACAGATGTGGTTCAGCGCCGGCGGCATGGACGCCGGCAAGGATCCGTACTTCCAGCACTACTTCCGCATCAACCTTGACGGTAGCGGCATGACCCGGCTGACGACGGCCGAGGCGAATCACACGGTGGAGTTTTCCTCGGACATGTCGCTGTTTGTCGATCACTACTCGCGTCCCGACCTCGTCAGCGTGGCGGAACTGCATCGCGCCGACGGCTCGCTGGTGGCGACAATCGAGAAGGGCGACATCACGGCGCTCGTCAAGAGCGGCTGGAAGGCTCCAGAGGTGTTCGTCGCGAAGGGGCGCGACAACGTCACCGACATCTGGGGACTGGTGTGGAAGCCGAAGCACTTCGATCCGTCGAAGAAGTACCCGGTCGTCGAATACATCTACGCCGGGCCGCACGGCACGCACACCCCGAAGTCGTGGGCGGCGTCGAGCGGCATGCAGGCCCAGGCCGAACTGGGATTCATCGTGGTGCAGATGGACGGCATGGGCACCTCGAATCGCTCCAAGGCCTTCCACGACGTCGCGTGGCAGAACATCAAGGACGCGGGCTTCCCCGACCGCATCCTGTGGCACAAGGCCTTTGCCGCGAAGAACCCGTGGTACGACATCTCGCGCGTTGGCATCTACGGCGGATCGGCGGGCGGACAAAACGCCATGGCCGCACTGCTCTTCCATCCAGAGTTCTACAAGGTGGCCGTCTCGTACGCGGGCTGCCACGACAACCGCATGGATAAGATCTGGTGGAACGAGCAGTGGATGGGATGGCCGATCGGTCCGCAGTACTCGGCGTCCTCAAACGTCGATCACGCGCACTTGCTGCAGGGCAAGTTGATGCTGATGGTCGGCGAGCTCGACACCAACGTCGATCCGGCGTCAACGATGCAGGTGGTCAATGCGCTGGTGAAGGCCAACAAGAACTTCGACTTGCTGGTGTATCCGGGTGAGGATCACAACGCGGGACGCGGCGGCCAGTACGCCGATTACGGCGAGCGCAAGCGCTTCGATTTCTTCGTGCGCCACTTGATGGGGCAAAATCCTCCTGAGTGGAGTGCACCGGTTGTTCCAACGAGTAGCCAGCAATAGCGGAACAGTCCGCCTAAAGGCGGACGCTGCAAGGTTGGTACTGCGGCATCCGGCTTTAGCCGGATTGTTCCTGGTGTTGCTGGCTGGAGTTGGATGCTCTCAGCAACCCTCTGAACCCCAGCCGATCGTCTCGGTGACGCGCCCGGTGGGGGCCTGGCAGGGGCATGGTACGGCGACCGTTGGCGACATTCCGAGCGAAACCGGGCGGTTCAAGATCGTCTGGGAGACGTCCAACGAGTCCCCCGCCGGTGCCGGAACCTTCAAACTGACCCTGCGCTCGGCCATCAGCGGCCGGACCCTCGGAATCGTCGCCGACCACAAGGGAACGGGCACCGGTACCGCCGAATACGACGAGGGCCCCAGAACCTACGATTTCCTCGTGGAATCCGCCAACGTGGACTGGAAATTCCGGGTCGAGGAGACGACCGGCGAGTATGCGAACGGAAGCTCGCGTTCGTCCCCGGAAACGCAGAAATTTCAGTAAACTTGGCAGGTGCCAAACATTGTCTTTTCTCGGTTTGTAACCCCTCTCGTACTCGTAACGGCGGCGGCGGTCGGCGGAGCCGCGTGCGCGACCACTCGCAGCGCATCGGGTCCGGGCATTCTGCAGCCGGGTGCCCCCGGCCAGGAAACCAGAACCATCACCGAAGCGCAGGCCACTGACCTCTCGAAGGTCGGCGCGACTGAGGCCGACGTCAAGTTCATGCAGGGCATGATCGGACACCACGCGCAGGCGGTGGAGATGGTCGCACTGCTGATGACCAACAGCAACAATCCCGACATGAAGCGCCTCGGCCTTCGCATCCAGGTCTCGCAAGACGACGAGATGAACATGATGCGCACGTGGCTGAAGGAGCGCGGCCAGGAGATTCCGGGGCCGCACGCACACCACATGCCCGGCGGCTTCATGCCCGGCATGCTCACCGCTGAGGAAATGGCGACGCTCGGCGCTGCGAAGGGCGTGGAGTTCGATCGGCTGTTCCTGACCGGCATGATCAAGCACCACGGCGGCGCCATCACCATGGTCGACGAGCTGTTCAAGTCGCCGGGCGCCGGACAGGAAGGCGGCATTTACGCATTCGCGTCGGACGTTGTCGCGGATCAGCAGATGGAAATCGATCGCATGGGCGCGATGCTGAAGGAGATCAAGAAATGAAGATGGCTGACTGGAAATTGAAGATTGGCTCGTTCGCTGCAGCCATCACGCTCGCGTCGACGGCAGCCGTGGTGGTCGCTCAGCAGAAGCCGGCTGACCCGAAGGATCCTCGCGTTGGCCTGAAGGCCGGCGGCAAGGATGCCGGGGTCGCGGCCATGGGCATGGAGCTGGTCTCGACCCGCCCACGCGCTGAAGGCTTCTACGATCCGAAGTTCCCGATCGGCCAGGCCATGCCGGGTGAACGCCCGGCCGGGTCTCCCCCGCCGCCACCACCGACGACGCCGCCACCGGTTCCTGCGGGTCCGGGCGCGCTCGACTTCGCCAACTCTGACATCGCGTTCAGCGGTCAGCGCATGGTGATCGGCAACTTCCACGGCTTCAACGCCTACGACATCGAGAGCACGAAGAGCCCGCGCCTGCTGGCGTCGGTGGTCTGCCCAGGCGGGCAGGGTGACGTCTCGATCTACGGCAACCTGCTGTTCATGTCCGTCGAACAGACCCGCGGCCGCATCGACTGCGGCATCCAGGGCGTCGCAGAGCCGATCAGCAAGGAGCGGTTCCGCGGCGTGCGTATTTTCGACATCACCGACATCACCAAGCCGAAGCAGGTCGCGGCGGTGCAGACGTGCCGTGGTTCGCATACCCACACGCTCGTGCCGAAGGACAAGCAGACGCTGTATGTCTACGGGTCGGGCACCGGCGGTGTCCGCTCGGGCGAAGAGCTCGTCGACTGCTCCGGCGGCGATCCGAAGGAAAACGCCAACACCGCGCTCTTCAGCATCGACGTGATTGAAGTCCCGCTCGGCGCGCCGGAGAAGGCGCGCGTCGTGAATCGTCCGCGCATCTTCGCGGACCTGCAGACCGGCGCCATCGCCGGCCTCAACCCCGGCGGCGACAGCGGCCCCGGCACGCAGCGCAGCGCCAGCACCAACCAGTGCCACGACATCACGGTGTTCCCCGAAGTCGGTCTCGCCGCGGGCGCCTGCTCAGGCAACGGCATCCTGATGGACATCTCGGATCCCGCCAACCCGAAGCGTCTCGATGCGGCGGGTGACAAGAACTTCGCCTACTGGCACTCGGCCACCTTCAACAACGACGGCACCAAGGTGATCTTCACCGACGAGTGGGGCGGCGGCACGCGTCCCCGCTGCCGCGCGGAAGATCAGATGAACTGGGGCGCCAACGCCATCTTCGACATCGTCAACAAGAAGCTCGTGTTCGGCGGTTACTACAAGATGCCCGCCACACAGACCGAGATGGAGAACTGCGTCGCGCACAACGGGTCGCTGATCCCGGTGCCGGGCCGCGACATCATGGTCCAGGGCTGGTATCAGGGCGGCGTGTCGATCTTCGACTTCACCGACGCCAAGAACCCGGTTGAAATTGCCTACTTCGACCGCGGCCCGCTCGATGCCAAGAACCTGATCATCGGCGGCTACTGGTCGACCTACTGGTACAACGGCAATCTCTACGGCTCGGAAATCTCGCGCGGCATGGACATCTTCAAGCTGGTGCCGACGCAGTACCTGTCGCAGAACGAGATCGACGCCGCCACGCAGTGGCGCGCAACCGAGTTCAACGCGCAGAACCAGCCGCTCGTGCGCTACGAGCCGACCAGCGCCGTGGCGAAGTCGTACCTCGATCAGTTGAACCGCACCAAGGGCATTTCCGCCGAGCGCGCCAAGGCCGTGACCGACAATCTCGCGAAGGTCGACGAGCTGCGCACCGGCAAGGAACGGGACGCCGCATCGCGCCTCGATGCGCTGACCGCCGTTGCCAACCAGCTCGAGGCGGATGCGAAGACCAAGACTGGCATTGACGCCAAGCGCACCGCCGCGCTGGCTGAGACGTTGAAGGGCCGCGCCGCGCGGCTTCGTTAAGGAGTGATGATGAGACGCACGACCGTATTTACCAGCGCGTTGTTCCTGGCGTCGGCGATTGCCGTGACGCAGGCGCAGACACCCGCACAGCAGGCGGCTTCGCCGGCCCCGGCCGCTCCGCAGGCCGGCGGTCCCCCGCAGCAGCCGCCGCAGCCGGTTCCGCCCGCCGATCTACCGCGTCCCTCGACGACGGATCCGCGCGCGCACCTGAAGCCGGGCGGCCCGGGCCAGAAGGCGGCTGCAGCCGCCTGGAACATGGAATTGATCTCGAACCTTCCGAAGCCGGAAGGGTTCTACGACAAGGACCTGCCGCTTGGCGTTCGCGCGCCGCAGCCGGCGCCCGGCGCGCCGCGCACGCCTCCGAACCCGAACGCGTTGAGCTACACCAACTCGGACCTCGCGTTCAAAGACAACATGATGATCGTGGGCAACTACCACGGCTTCAACACCTACAACATCGAGCGCGCCAACCGCCCGCAGTTGCTCGCGTCGGTGGTGTGCCCGGGTGGCCAGGGCGACGTCTCGATCTTCGGCAACCTGCTGTTCATGTCGGTTGAGCAGACCCGCGGCCGCCTTGACTGCGGCTTGCAGGGCGTGGTCCCGCCGGTCAGCAACGAGCGCTTCCGCGGCGTCCGCATCTTCGACATCACGGACATGAAGGCGCCCAAGCAGGTTGCCGCCGTGCAGACCTGCCGCGGTTCGCACACACACACCCTGGTGCCGGATGTGAAGGACAAGAGCCACATCTATCTGTACGCCTCGGGCACGGGCCAGGTCCGTTCGGGCGAAGAGCTGGTCGGCTGCTCGGGTAAGGCGCCGAACGAAGATCCGAACTCCTCGCTGTTCTCGATCGACGTCATCGAGGTGCCGCTTGCCGAACCGTCGAAGGCGCGCATCGTCAACCAGCCGCGCCTGTTCGCCAGCGCCGAGGGCAACATTGCCGGCCTGTGGGCGGGCGGCGATCACGGCCCGAACACGCAGCGCACCAGCGTCACCAACCAGTGCCACGACATCACCGTGTATGCGGAAATCGGCCTGGCCGCGGGCGCGTGCTCGGGCAACGGCATCCTGATGGACATCCGCGACCCGCGCAACCCGAAGCGCCTCGACTACGTGTTCGACAAGGGCTTTGCGTACTGGCACTCGGCCACCTTCAACAACGACGGCACCAAGGTCCTGTTCACGGATGAATGGGGCGGCGGTGGCCAGCCGCGCTGCCGCGCGGTTGATCCCCTGACCTGGGGCGCCGATGCCATTTACGACATCGTCGACGGCAAGATGATTCACAAGGGCTACTTCAAGATGCCGTCCGCACAGACCGAGCAGGAGAACTGCGTGGCGCACAACGGCTCGCTGATCCCAGTGCCCGGCCGTGACATCATGGTGCAGGCGTGGTACCAGGGCGGCCTGTCGGTGTTCGACTTCACCGACTCGGCCAACGCCAAGGAGATCGCCTACTTCGATCGCGGACCGATCAACGGTGAAGCGATGCTGTCGGGCGGCTACTGGTCGACCTACTGGTACAACGGCAATCTCTACGGCGCCGAAATGGCGCGCGGCATCGACGTGTTCCGCCTCAAGCCGAGCGAGTTCCTGACGCAGAACGAAATTGACGCGGCCGTGCAGTTCCGCCTCAACGAGTTCAACTCGCAGAACCAGCCGAAGGTGGTGTGGGAGCCAACCGCAGCGGTGGCCAGAGCCTACATGGACCAGCTGCAGCGTTCGAAGCTGGTCAACGCGGCGCGCTACAAGTCGGTCAGCGACGCCATGGGCAAGACGGGCGGCCAGGCGGCCATCGCCGAACTCGAGAAGCTCGCCGGAGAGTTCGACAGCGACGCCGCCAAGGCGACCGGTCAGGATCAGAAGCGCATGAAGGCCCTGGCGGAAACCCTCCGCGGCCGCGCTGCGCGTCTGAAGTAGCCGGTAGCCGGTAGCCAGTAGCCGGTCGCGGGTAAGCCGTAGCCAGTAGCCAGACGGTCGGGCCAGGTTTCCTGGCTACCGGCTTCGGGCCACTGGCTACTTTTCTTGTACGGGAACTTTCGTTCCTCTGGGACGTAAAGAGGAGTATGCTTTCTCCTCTAACCATCCCAGAGGAACCATGCTGACGCCCGTTCGAGTGTTCGTCGCCCGCCTGCGCGCCCTGTTCGGCCGCGCCGATGAGGATCGCGACTTCGCTGAGGAGTTGCGGTCACATCTCGAGATGCTGACCGAAGACCACATCGGCCGCGGCATGCCTCCAGAAGAAGCCGCGCGCCAGGCTCGAGCGCAATACTTCGACACGCTGGGCATCGACGTCATCCGCGGCCGCGGCTTTGAAATTGGCGACGGCGATCCGGGGTCCGCCAACATCGTCATCAATCAGAAGATGGCGGATCGCTTCTTCCCTCATGGGGACCCGATCGGCCAGAAGCTGCGTTTCGTGGCGCGTCTCGACTCGGCCGGCGCCCCGCCGCAGCCTTGGTACACCATCGTTGGCGTGGTCCCGACCATTCAGCAAAGCAGCGAGGACGACGTGTTTCGTTCCGCGGCAGCCTAACTGCCCTTCATGAACAGGCCCGATAGCGACGCATCGCTACTGGTGCGCAGTTCGCTGCCGCCGGCGTCGGTAATGGCTGCGGTGCGGGACATCCTGAGAACGATTGACCCCGATCAGCCGGTCTTCAACATCGAAACGCTGCAGCACACCTTTGCAAACGAGCGCTCGATCTTCGGCATCTTCGCAACGCTGTTCGGGGTATTGGCGTCGATCGGGCTGGTGCTGTCCGCGATTGGCGTCTACGGTGTCATTGCGTATGCGGTCACCCAACGCACCCAGGAAATCGGGCTTCGCGTCGCCATCGGCGCGACGCGGCAGGACGTCGTGTGGCTGTTTCTGCGCAAGGGACTGCTGCAGCTTGGCATCGCGCTGCTGGTCGGTCTGCCGGCCGCGATTGGCCTCGGCGAGGTCGCGCGCTTCCAGTTGGTGGAAGTTGCGCCGACCGACCTGGTGACGCTGATCAGCATCACGGTACTCCTTGCCGTGGTTGCGCTGGTGGCGTGTGCGGTGCCGTCGTTCAAGGCCGCCCGCGTCGAACCGCTTACCGCGCTGCGATCGGAGTAGCGAGCGCGCGATTGAGCACGGCCGCGAGCCGCACGCCGCCAAGGGCGAGTCGCTCATCGACCACCGCAATGTGGCGCCGGTAGTAGCCGTCGTCGATGTTGGTATCGGGCGTCACGAGCGCTTCCTTCGCGAGGCGGAAGGACTGTTCCGCCCACTGCGCGGGCGTGCCCGGCGGCTGCGCCCCCCAGCCCTTGTCGGCGATCAGCCTGGTCAGCTCCGCCTGGTAGGTGGTGTCATCAAGGTTCTTGCGCGAGATCAGTCGCCCATCCCAGACCGAGTGGAGGTTGCAGGGCGAGGGTCGTGCCGGATCGTTGCCGCAATCAGATTGTCCGAACACGCGCACGTGCACGTCGTTACCGCCGCGCCCCACACCGAGCGCGTGAAATGGCTGGTGCAGATCGCCGATGAAGTGCACCACGAACTTCAACGCGGTCGCACGATCGGCGCGATCGAGCTTGGCGTTGGCCAGCCGCTCCTCCCAGTAGGCAATACGGTCGACCACGCAGTCGCGCCAACGATCACCGCGTGAACCGGCGGCGGTGCCAGGCTGACGCGGGCAATCGCGATCGCGATCGTAGCCGGTCGCCTCGGGCGGGATATTCAGGTAGTGCCAATACGAGGTTTGCACCTGCTCACCGGTGAAGGAGTCGGCCCAACTCGACACGTCGGCGAGCGACTGACCGTCGAGCAGCCACGCCGCATTCTTGCGCGCGGCGTCTGTCAGGCGCGCCGCCGCGATGAGTCCCACCAGGCGATGGCCTTGCGCTCCCCACGCCGCCAGATCGATTGATGAAAAAAGTGTGACAACGAGGGCGACAACCGCGATGCGTCTGGTCATGGATTCGGCCTTGAGAGTCCTGATTATGCGACAGAAATTGCTGGTATTCAGTTTGCTTGTTGAGCTTCCGCCAGCCCAGAAAGCGTGCCCTCCAAGCC
>JAYQOO010000091.1:9442-17764 GCA_038144855.1 Acidimicrobiia bacterium
CTCCAAGCCGGTGCGAGGAGGCGGAGAGGAACTGATCGTGTCTTGGAACAAACAACATCTCATCGTGGCCGCATCGCTAATTGTCGCCACGAGCGTCCCGACCTTCGCTGAGGCCCAGCGACGTGGCCCCGGTGGCGGCGGTGGTCGTGCGCCACGCGTCGTCGTGTCGCGCCCGGTGGTGGTCTCGCCGTTCTACAGCGGCTTCTATCGTCCGTACTACAGTCCGTTCTTTTGGGACGTCTATGGCTGGGGATACCCGGGCATTCCCGCGTTTGGCTTCGGTCCCTACAACCGTGGCTTTGCGGCCGACAGTTCGGCGCGCATCCAGGTCACGCCGCGTCATGCCGAAGTGTATGTGGACGGTTATCGCGCCGGCATCGTCGATGATTTCGACGGCTTTGCGCAGCGGCTGCGCGTGCCGGCTGGTGAGCACGTGATCGAACTGTATCTCGACGGGCACAAGTCCATCTCGGAAGCGATCCTGTTCGCGCCGGGAGAGAGCTATCGCATCCGCCACACCATGGAGCCGCTCGGCCCAAACGATCCGGACCCGATGCGTCCCATGCCGAAACCCGGCGCCGCTCCCGGGCAACGCCTGGCCTTTGATGCATTCGGTCAGCCGGTCGGGCCGAGCACGGCGCCGGCGCCAGCAATGGCGTCTGGACGCGACGGCGCGGCGCTGCTGATCAGGGTGCAGCCGGGCGATGCCTCGATCACCGTTGACGGTGAGCGCTGGCAGAGCTCCGGTGATCGTCTCGAGATCCAGGTGACGCCAGGCGAGCATCGGATCGAGATCCAGAAGGACGGCTATCAGCCGTTCAGCACCACGGTGCGCGTGCGGCCGGGAGAATCGTCACCCATCAATGTCAGCCTGACCAGGGCCGGGGAGGATCAGTAATGCGGCGCGTGTTGTTCAACATCACCTTCGGATCGGTGCTGCTGATTGGGCTGGCGGTTGATGCGTCGGCACAGGGCTCACCCGCTTCACCTGTGCCACCCGCCTCCCCGTCCTCACACCTGGTCGTGGAGCAGATTCAGAGCGGCTGGCTGTTCTCACCGGACGTGCGCGCCACGGATCTCAACGGCACGACTGAGGCGCTGGCCGGTGGATACATCGGACGGATCACCGATCGTTCGTGGGTGATCGGCGTTGGCGGCTACACGCTGACCAATCCGGATGACGACCGCAAGTTGTGGTACGGCGGTCCGGTGTTTGAGTGGCTGATTCGCGCCGATCGGAAGATCGGCTTCGGCGTCCGTGCCCTGGTCGGCGCCGGCAGCGGCACACTCGCGCTCCCGCTCAGTAACTTCGCGAACGGTCGGGCCATCAACGTGCGCGACACCCGGCGGGATATCAACGTCCGCACCCCACCGCGGATCACGAATACCGCGGCGACCGTCGCCGTGCAGGACGACTTTTACGTCGCGGAGCCGCAGGTGAACATGATGTGGAACCTGACGCAAGGTCAGCGCATCGTGTTTGGCGTGGGCTATCGCGCAATTGGGAGCGCGCCGCTGCTTGGCGATGATCTCAAGGGCGTGAGCGGCTCGATCTCGTACCAGCTCGGCGGCAAGTAACTCCCTCGACGAGGTCCGCCGTCAGGCGGACCTCACGAGCCCTGCCTCGTCGATCTCGAGCGGCTGGCCGTGCAGCGCCGCGAACTGATTGCGATCCAGCCGCAGCGCGATTGGCGTCTGCCACCCCATCTCTTTGGCCACGATCAATCCCAGGAGAAGAATCGCGTCAGGTTCGTGCAGGATCACCGCCGCCGGCGCGCGGCCGGCATGCACCAATTCAAGCAGGATGGCGGCCCCGGAACACGAGCCAACGGTCGCCGGAATCATCAGTGCAAGACCGGCAATGTTGGTGCCGTGTTCCGGATGCCGGAGATCCGCAACGGTTCCGGTCTTCGGGTCGACACCGCCCCAGAAACTGATCGGCGCCGTGAGTGCGAAACCGCGAGCCTTCACCCCGGCGCCCGGCAGCAAGACCTCACATGGCAACGGCGTCATGACGGCACCCCGAACACCGGCTTGCCCGTGATCGCGCTCTCGACACAGTCCGCCATCGATCCATACAGCACCGAGTAGCCGGTATTCGCCGGCGCATAGTGCGCGAACTTCCCGGAATTGGTCATCAGGACGGCGCCGGGATTCTCGGGAAGGATCGGTGTCACGACCACACACGTGTCGGCGACGATCACCAGGCCCAGATCCTCGAGCTGCTGGCGGTGTCCGTCGCGCTCCAGCACCTTCACAACATGACGCCCCGTGCACGCGTAGATCGGCACGGCGAGCTTGCGGCCGCCCAGTAGACGGCGCAACACGTCAAATTCCTCGAGCGACAGATGCGGGCTGCCAATGGCCACCGCATCAATCCGATCGACGCGATCGGTCGTCGACAAGCGGCCCTGCGCGTCGCGCACCATCTCTGGCGTCACGATGATCCGTTCGTCGGGCTCGCGAAAATGCCGCGCGATCGCTTCCTCTGATGCTTCCGGCGTTGCTCCGGCGACGTGAAACAGACCTACCGACCCGGCTGATGCTGCCGCCGCGCCAAACGCCTTGAGAATGTCTTCCCACGGGCGGAAGTTCACGCCGCTCACCACGCCAACCGCTTCGCCAATCAGCCGGCCGTAGAGATGCCCGAGGATCGGCCATGCCATCTCGGAATACAGAAACGACTGATCGATCTGCGAGACGTCGAACACCACGGTTGCGCGGCGGTTCTCGGTCCGGTGCAGCCCATAGTCCGGAGCACGACCTGCAATCGCGCACGCGATGTCGAGAAAGTCGCCGTAACGATTGGTGCGGGCGCCCAGGACCGAATTGCAGAACGCGACCGCGTTGGACTCCCCCCACGCCACCTGCGCACCGAAACGCGGACGATGGCCGGCCTGGTACGGCGCGCACGTCCACGTCTGCTCACAGCCAAGCTCGCGATACGCCTTCATCATCCGCGACGCCATCCCGCGCTCGTGCTCGGGCAGGCGGTTGCGCGAACAGCCCGTTAAGTCGATCGCGCCGACGTTCAACGTCGATTGAACCGCGACCTTCGCCCCGCCGGCCACCAGCCGCTCGGCAAACAGCGTTCCTGAGTCGCCGTGATACAGCGCGCCGTCGATGTGTGCAGACTCGATGGGAATCAGCTGCGTCGCCCCCATCAGCCGCGCCGTCTCCGCGACGATGCGCATGGCCATGGCCGCGCCGCTACCGAGCGCTCCGCCGGCGATTTCTCGTTCTTCGGGTGTAAGGGTCACAGCCACCGGCCGCTATTTTGACACGTCCGAACGCCACAGAGGACCGTAGTCCCCTGTGGCTGCATCGAGACGGCTGAGGCTCGCGCCGAGCCGAATGGTTACTGCCCGAAGCGGAAAGTCAGCCCAACCGTGCCGCGCCAGAAGTCGAAGCTGCCGAGCGACAGATCGAAGTCGTTGTCGGTCTCAGCGTCCTGCAACGAGCGGAAATACCGCACGTCGCCACGAATGGCGATGTGGTCGTTGAATGCCGCGTTGATGCCGACTCCGGCATTGACGCCCAGGTCGTTGGTCGCCAGGTCGTTGAAGAGCCCGGTCGCGCTCTTCACGTTTGACCGAATCAGCCCGACGCCGGTCGACAGATACGGACGAAAGCCGCTGCCCGGCTTCGCGCTGAGCAGCAGGTTGCCCATAATGGTCGTCACGTCGTTGTCGCCGAATTCGAAGTTGCGATCACCGGCGGTGTCTTCGAAGAAGTTTGGCGAGTAGCCCAGATCGACTTGCGCGGGTCTCGACGCAACCGGCAAGCTCTCCTATACGTATTAGGAGAGAGATGGGCAACACTGCGGAACTGGTACCCGGCACGCTGGACTTGCTGATCCTCAAAGCGGTATCGCTCGGCGAACTGCACGGCTACGGCGTGCTGCTCCGCATTGAGCAGATCACCGGCGGCGCACTGCAGGTCCAGCAGGGTGCGCTGTACCCGGCGCTGTATCGGGTCGAGAAACAGGGCTTGATCGAAAGCGAATGGGGCGTATCGGACAACAACCGCCGCGCGAAGTACTACAAGCTCACCACGGCCGGACGCCAGCGGCTGCGCGATGAATCGGCAAGCTGGAATCGATTCGCCGACGCCATGGCCGCGGCGCTCAAGGCCACGTCGCAGCAGATCTCGTAGTCACCGGGTGATCCCGTGCGAAAAAGAAAACGGCCCGCAGGAGTGAACCTGCGAGCCGTTTGGAATGTCCCCAGGAGCCCTACGTCGTTGGGCTCCCGAACCCGCTAGGGCAGCGCGAACGTCTGCAGGCCGTTGCCGTTCTGCACGACGATGTACTGCTTGCCCTGGTGCATGTAGGTCATCATGCCGTAGCGCTGCAATCCTGCCGTGGTAATGGCACCGAGGCGCGCTCCGGTCTTCTTGTCGATCGCAAACAGCTTCGGCGTGTTGTCGGCCGTCTGCCCCGGCGCCAGCAACATCGTCTTGGTGACGACGAGTGCGCCGACCGCGGCTCTGCCCTGGTTCGGGTCGATGTTCGGCACGCCCTTCAGCAGCGGATGGTTGCGAATCGCATCCTGCTGCGCCTGCGGCGCGTCGCCATTCGGCTTCACCCACACGTAATCACCGGTGTTCAGGTTGATCGCGCTGATACGGCCCGCGTAGCCCTTGAAGATCGGCAGGCCCGCGATCGGGTTGTTGGCCGCACCGGGACCGCCGGCGCCACCACGACCGGCGGCACCGCCGCCGCCCTCACCGCCGCTGGCCATGCCGGCGCCCTTCTTGGCACCGGCCTTCGCCGCAGCTTCCGGATACATATCGATTGCCGCGTCCACCGACGTCGCCGTGCAACCGCCGCTGGTCGGCACCCATTCGGTCACGGTCGAACCGGTCTGACCGAAGCAGTCCATCTCCTTGCCCGGGACGAGCGCGCGGTTGCCGCCACCCTGGTGCGAGGGAATGTAGATGATGCCGGTCTCCGGATCGGCCGCCGGCGGATGCGTGATGTTGGTGCCACCCGTTTCGCCCGGATAGAAGCGCGCGCTGGCAATGCCTTCCTTGTTGCCGCGATGCACCGGCGGGTTGAACGGCGGCGCCAGCAGGCCCTGCACGCGCGCCTGTTCGAGGGCGAGCTTTCGGATCTCAGGCGTCCAGTCGATAACGTCGCTCTCGGCGCGGCCGATCAGCTCGTAGGGCGTGGGCTTGATCGGGAACGCCTGGGTCGGCGACAGCTTTTCGCCGGGCACCTTCGATGCCGGTACCGGCATCTCCTTGAAGCCCCACAGCGGCTGGCCGGTCACTCGATTGAACGCGTAGAGGATCGCCTGCTTGGTCGCCTGGAACACGGCCGGCACGCGCTTGCCGTCGATCGTCACGTCCATGGCGATCGGCGCCGTCGGCGTGTCGTAGTTCCAGATGTCGTGCTTCACCATCTGGTAATGCCAGACGCGTTTGCCGGTCTTGACGTCGAGCGCAATCAAGCTCGCGCCATACAGGTTGTCGCCGGGGCGGAAGCCGCCGTAGAAGTCGACCGTCGCGCTGTTGGTCGGGATGTAGACGATGCCGCGTTCTGGATCCGCCGACAGCGGCGCCCAGGACGACACGTCACCGGTCGTGCGCCACGCGTCGTTTTCCCACGTCTCGTGGCCGAACTCGCCCGGACGCGGAATGACGTGGAACTTCCAGAGGAACTTTCCGCTCTTCGCGTCATACGCCAGGATGTCGCCGGGCACGTTCTCATTGCGGGTCTGGTGGTAGCCCTGCTCCGCCGAGTTGCCGACAATCACGACGTCGTTGACGACGATCGGGGGCGATGACGAGGTGATGTAGCCGAGATCGAGCGGCACGCCCTCATTCGGGTTGTACTTCTGGGTCTTGCTCTTGCGAATCCACGGGTCCCAGTCGGCGATCAGGTCCGCCGCCATGTCGACGACGCCGCTCTTGGGGAAGGAGTCGAGGCCCACGGGCTTGCCCCAGTTCGGCAGCGGCTGACCGGTCTCGGCGTCGAGCGCGACGAGGAAGAATCCGGGGGTGGCGATGTAGACCACGCCCTTGCCGTTGACTTCGCCGTAGGCGACGCCCTTGCCGTACGACGCGCGCATCGAGTACTTCGAGCGGTACGTCTCGGGTTCAACCCAGCTCCAAAGGAGCTTGCCGTTGGTCGGGTCGATCGACACGACGTGACGACGGGGGCCGGCCACGCTCAGCAGCTTGCCGCCGATGTAGCTCGGGGTCGCACGGGCCGTCATCGGACCGACGACGTCCTGCGGACGGAATGTCCAGGCTTCCTTCAAGGTTTCGAAGTTCGCCGGCGTAATTTGATCCAGTGGCGAGTATCGGGTGTGACCGTAGTCACCACCGAGAGTGCGCCATTCGCCTTTCGCGGTGCCGCTTTGGGCCCCGGTCGACGACTGCGCGTATGGAACCAGCGTGGCTGCCCCGACGAGCCCGAGGACAACCGCCGCTACTAAAAGACGCGGATGTTTCATGGTCATGCAGAGTACGCGTTCAGCGCAACAGGCGTCAAGCAAACACAGCAGCTTAACGCTTCGGTTTTTCCGAATGATTACCCTGTTTTTTCCCGTGGTCTTCCGCGGAAAGCTGCGGAAAAAGCTACCGCGCACGTGCCGCAACGACGCCCCTGTCGACAAAGGCCTTGAACGCGAGGCGGGTTGCGTCGAATCCATCGACGCCGCCCTTTTCACGCCAGACGGCACTTGCGAACACGAGGTGCCGTTGATCGACCACTAGTTCGCCGACCAGCCAGCTCACGCCCTCTCCGGCGGCGGTGGTGGTGGCCCCGGTCTTCGAGCTCAACCGCATACCAGGACGCCACTGCGTGTCGAGTTGCTGGACGCCGCGCGCGTTCTCGACCGTGCCCGGCGCCTGGAACGTGGCGCCTTTGACCTGATCGAGGTGCACCTTCGACACCGGCAGCGTCGCGTCATAGAACTTCTTCAGAAACGCGAGTTGTTCATCTGGAGCGATTCGCAAGGTGCCGTTGATCCAATAGGCCGCAATCGGACCCGACGTATCCCGATTGCCGTAGCCGAACTTGTCCAGCCACTCCTTCGCGCGCGAAGCCCCAATCTTCGGCGCCATGCGCTGATAGAACCACAGCACCGACGGGCGGATCGCTGAGAGCACTGTGTGATCGAGGTTCCATTTCGGCTGCTCGGGATACTTCGTGCCGTCCCACTTCTCGAGCGTGGTCGCGGTCACGACCTTCGTCTCGAGACCGATCAGCGCGTGTGGAATCTTGTAGGTGGAGGCCGGCGACAGGCGCGTCGCGCACTCCTCTGCGCTGCCGGCCCATCGGTTGACGCTGCCGTTATCGATCACCACGACACAGGTGTGCGCCTGCTCCTGCGCGGCCGGTGCGATGCCAAGCAGCACGACGGCCACCAACACAATCGCCACTCCGGTCACTATTTCCGCCTCACGCCTCATCACGCTTTGCTCCCTCGCCGTCTACACCCTTGACCAGCCGCGCGTCATAGCCGGCGGCAACCAGGTCCTCGTATGCCCGCCACACCTCATCCGGCACGTGCTGCGGAATCTGCCATCCCTTGTCGCCGTAGATCCTGATTCGCTGCAAATCGCCAACGATGATCGCCACGACATCGTCCGGCGACAGCGACGCGTGCGAGTAGCGGCCGATATAGTCGTCAAACGACGTTTGCGGCGACGTGACGATCAGATCCTTCTCCGGCCATCGGCGCTTGAACGTCGCGTAGGAACGGCGCTCCATATACGGCTTCTGCACGACGATGAAGCGCTGCGGGTCGATGCCGCGCTCTGCCAGCAATTGACGGGTGAAGGTCACATTCTCGCCGGTATTGGTGGATCGATTTTCGACCAGAATACGCTCGCGCGGGACGCCGAGGCTCACCGCGATCGCGGCAAAGCGGTCGGCTTCGGCTTCCGTGAAGAGCTGCCTGGTGATCGAGCCGAGCCCCCCGGAATAGATCAGCAGCGGCGCCCACCCGTCGAGCCACAACTGCGCGCCACGTTCGGCGACCGCCGTGTCGTGGCTGCACAGCACGAGGATCGCATCGGCCTTCGACGGCGTGTGGCCCATCTGGTGATAGTCCCAGAGCACGCGCGCACGGGCTCGAACCCGATCGTCCATGCCGTATCGTTGCCCGAATCGGTCCCAGACAAACGACTGCTGCCACCCCAGATTGAGGTGTTGGCGTTTTGGCGCTGTGTTGCTATAGTTAAGGTTTGTCAGTCGTGCCGAGATTCCATCAGGCGCGACCCACCCCCAAAGTGGGCCCGTAGCTCAACTGGCAGAGCAGCAGACTCTTAATCTGTTGGTTGAAGGTTCGATTCCTTCCGGGCTCACCA
>JAYQOO010000092.1:0-12720 GCA_038144855.1 Acidimicrobiia bacterium
GCGATCGAGACCGTGACGGGGCTTGTGGGCAGGGTCGTGCAGGACGTCATCACGCAGCCTCCCCGCAAGACCGCGATCGTGTACGGCACCGAAGGCACCGTGACCTGGATCGCAGGTCCCGGTCCCAATCTCGACACGATGGTCCTGGCTCGCGCCGGTCACAGCGTCGAGACCTTCAAGCTCGAGAAATCCCGTCCGGACGACTTCATCCGGGAGCTGAACCATGTCGAAGCGCAACTCCGGCAGCCGCACGAGGCCGCCAGGTCGCCACTGTGGTTCATGCGTGGAGTGGACACGATGCGGGTACTCGCCAGGGCCCTCGCGGACGATCCACGGTACCCGGCGGGACGATGATGCATCAGGACTAGGGAAGTGCTACAGACTCTGAAGACGATCTACGCCCTGCTCTCGCCGAGAGATCGGCGGCGGGCCGGCGGCGTCGTTGCGTTGATGCTCGTCAACGCCAGCCTGGCGCTTCTTGGGGTCGGGTCGATTCTGCCGTTCCTCACAGTCGCCATGGATCCGACGGCTGTGCAAAAGAGTGCCGCGTTGAACTGGGTGTACGTGAATTCAGGCATTCAGTCGGTCCCGGAATTCGTCATGCTCCTCGGGATCGTCATACTCGTGCTCATCGTGCTCATGAATGCCGTGGCTGCCCTGGAGTTGTGGGCGGACATGCGATTCATCTATGGCTTTGCGCAATCGCTCTCCCTCCGGCTGATGACGCAATACCTGTCGAGACCGTACGAGTTCTTTCTCACCCGCAACACATCGGACCTGAGCATGAACGTCTTGAGTGAAATTCAGGAGCTGACTGGCGGGGTGCTGAAGCCGGGAACGGTGCTGCTCTCGAAGGGAGTCGTGGCCTTGTCGCTCACGACGCTGCTGATCGTCATTCAGCCACTGGTGACGTTGTCGGCGATGGTCCTGCTCGGCGGCGCCTACGCCATTGTCTATTGGACCATCAACAGCCGCCTGGTGCGCCTTGGCAAGAAGCGGGTGGAGACGAATACCGGCCGCTACAAGTTGAACGCCGAAGCGTTCGGAGGACTGAAGGAAGTGAAAACACTCGGTCGAGAAGGTTACTTTCTCAACCAGTATGATGCCGTGTCACGAAAGTACGCAGACTACGTGACCAAGAGCAAGGTCTACCCGCGGCTTCCCCTCTTTCTGATCGAAAGCATCGCGTTCGGCGGCTTCATAGCCGGCCTCCTGCTGCTGGTGGCCTCGGGATATGAGATGGCCGAGGTCGTCCCGGTACTGGGCTTTTTTGCCGTGGCCGCCACGCGGCTGCTGCCGGGATTTCAGGAGATTCTCGGCTCCCTGGCCAACTTCCGCTTCAATGAGCACCTGCTTCGTAAGCTCCATCACGACCTGGTGGTATCGCGAGTAGAGCCGATCACTGCGGTTCCGCCGGTGCCGCAATCGGCGCTTGCGTTCGAGCACCGCGTCAAGCTCGAGCACATCGCGTTCGGATACCAGGGGACGGGCAAAGACGTCATCCTTGACCTGACACTCGAGATCCCGAAGAATACGTCGGTTGCCCTTGTCGGCACGACGGGCGCCGGGAAGACGACGATCGTCGACATCGTGCTGGGCTTACTGGTCCCCCAGAAAGGTCGCGTGCTGGTGGACGACACGCCGCTCGAGCCAGCCAATGTGCGGGCCTGGCGCCGCAATATCGGATACGTGCCGCAGGACGTGTTCCTCACGGACGACACCATCATCCGGAACATCGCATTCGGACTGGAAGATCGAGAGATCGATCGCGGCGCCGTTGAGAACGCGGCGGCGGTGGCCCACATCCACGATTTCGTGACCGGGGAGCTCGCGGCCGGCTACGACACGTTGATCGGCGAGCGCGGCGTTCGTCTCAGTGGCGGGCAGCGGCAGCGACTCGGGATCGCCCGCGCCCTATACCACGACCCTGCATTCCTCGTGCTTGACGAAGCGACCAGCGACATCGACAACATCACCGAGGAGTACATCACCGAGGCCATTCAGAGCCTGGCTGGCAGGAAGACGCTGCTGATCGTCGCGCATCGACTGACGACCGTCAAGCGCTGCGACTGCATCTGCGTGCTCGATAGCGGCAGCATCGTCGCCAGCGGGACGTTCGACGAGCTCGCCGCGACGAATCCGGTCTTCCAGCGGATGATCCAGGGAATGCGCCGCGACGCAGCGGACGCGATCGGTTAGCCGAGGGCGACCAAAGATGGAAGGTCCGTCAGATTGGTGACGATCCGTGCCGGCGGGACTTCGAACCGCCCTGCCTCGATTACGACGCCGACGAACACGCAACCGCACTCGCCGGCGGCGCGCCGATCGATGTCGCTGTCGCCGACGAACAGAATCCGGCTCAACTCGATGCCCTCGACGAAGGCAATGTGCTGCAGGTTGGCGACCTTGCTGGCCGGGGAGCCCAGGACGTCCCGGAAGTGGGCCGCCCAGCCGCGCTCGACCACCGTCTCCCGGAGAATGGGCTGCGGCGTGGCCGAGTTCACATAGAGCGGATGGCTCTCACTCAGGCGAGCCAGGAGTCTGGACGCACCCGGCAGCTCCGCACAGCGACGGAGGCCACTGGCACAGATACTCGAATAGCGGTCCACGCGTTCCGCAGTCAGCCGCGCCCGGTCCCCCGCGTGGGGGTTTCGATCGCCGAGCCGGGCAAGAATTCTGTCCATCGTGTGGTACCGATCGGCAGGCTCGAGGGTAGGACCGTCCAGGATCTCGCCAATGGCTTCTGCCGATCCCGGCAGGTCGGCGAGAGCCTCGTAGTAGGCGTTGCGTTTGATGGCGTTGGAGTCGACCAGCACGCCGTCAAAGTCGAAGACGATGCAGGCAGGGGTGTGTGAGCGGTGGACCATAAAATGAACAGTAGCGACTTACCGGACTCGAGGGCACGGCTGCTGTATGTCCTGGAAGAGCGGATACCCTCGCCGCTCCGGGCGCTGGTCGAGAGCTACATCCCGGTTGACGAGTTCGCCGTCCGCCACATGACGTATCTTACGCCGCTGGAACAGCAAAAGGAGTTGATGCGCTGGGCCGATGTCGTTCTCTTCGCGCCTGGAAGATTTCTTCCGGATGAAGTCATGGAAGCGGCATCCGGGCACGTGAAACTGATGCAGCTGTGGAGTTCCGGTTACGACAAGTTCAACGTGGCCGGAGCCCGGAATTGGGGCATCCCCGTCGCCAACAATGGCGGTGCGAACGCGATCTCCGTGGCGGAGCATACGGTGCTGCTGATGCTGGCGGTCAACAAGTGGCTGCCAGACAGTCATGCGCGTACGGTCGAAGGTCGGTGGGCAGGGAACAGCCACGGGTTGGATATGTTCTTGCTTCACAATAAGACCTTGAGCCTGTTCGGCTTCGGGAACATCGGCCGGCACGTGGCCCGCCGCTGTCGCGGCTTCGGGATGAGAATCCTGTACCACGACGTGAAGCCTGCACCGCCAGAGGTTGAACTCGAGACGGGTGCGACCTACGTCGATGTGGAGACACTGCTGCGGGAAGCCGACGTGTTGAGCCTGCATCTGCACTCGACTCGGGAAACAGAACGAATCATCGATGAGCAGGCGCTCAAGCAATTGAGAAAGAACGCCATCCTTGTCAACGTGTCTCGAGCGCAACTCGTCGATCAACAAGCCTTGCTCGACGCGCTCAGGTCGGGCCGGCTTCGCGGCGCGGGTTTCGACGTCTACATGCACGAGCCGACCGAGCCCGGGGAACCTCTCCTGCAGCTCCCGAACGTGGTGGCCACGCCGCACATGGCTGGCTCCACCTACGACACCTATGCCAGAGCCATCGGTAATTGCGTCGACAACTTTCGCCGGGTTCTCAGCGGTCGCCCCCCGCAATGGGTCGTGAATAACATCTAGAGCGCGTCATTTCATCTGCCGCAGCCACACTATGCCAAGCAGCCATCGCACACTGCGTGAAGACTGGGAGTTCAACGTTCTCGGTGCCTATAACTACCGCCGCCCTGGGCCCCTGCAGCCGTACTTCGATTATGTGATCGAGAATCACGACCGGGTCCCGGGTGACCTGCTCGAGGCGGGTGTATTTCGCGGACGCTCATTGCTCGGGATGGCGTTGCTGTTACGCGAGCTGGGTTCCACGAAGCTGGTGTACGGCTACGACACCTGGCAGGGATTCCCGCCGATCCTCGGGTCCGAGGACGACTTTTCGCGTTGGTCCGCGCTTCTGAAGGAAGGCCGGATCACGGAAGAACACTACGATAAAGTCATGAAGAACCGCGAGTTGCGTCAGCTCGAACTCCGGCAGACGGATCCCGCGAAGATCACCGCGAGCAATGTGTCGCTGTCTGGCGACTTCTCCGGCTGTAAACTGGAGGACCTGCAAGCGAAACTGGACTTTCTCGGCCTGGACAACGTGAGGCTGATGCCTGGTGCGTTCGAGAAGACGATGACGGCGGAGGCGGCGGGACCGGCCAGTCTGATGGCCGTCCTGATCGACGCGGATCTCTATCACAGCTATCGCGTGTGCCTGCCCTATGTCTGGCCCCGGCTGTCACGCGGTGGTTATGTGTGCCTAGACGAGTACTACTCATTGAAGTTTCCGGGAGCGCGAATTGCGACGGACGAATTCTTCGCCGGCAAAAGCGATCGACCGCAGCGCCATAAGCTCGTCGAGGGAGACTTCGAACGATGGTATGTGCGGAAGCTCGAGGCATGAGTAGTCGTCGCCACAAGTCGAGTCACGTGGTTGCCCATGCCTGAACAAGTCGATCTCTGCCCGGTGTGTGCCGGGACGTCGTTCTGTGCCGTCGAGCAGTTCGACGACAGGCGTTTAAGCACGACATATTACGCCTGCGACGCATGCGGATTGGTTCTCATGAACCCGCGTCCAACCGCCGATGAATTGGCGGCGTTCTACAGGGACGTCTACTGGCGGGAGTGGGGCGTCGGCGGCATTGCCGCAAAGCGGCGGAAGCAGGCAACCAGGGCGACCTACATCAGCAGGCTGCTGCGCGGGATCCTGGGCGAGGCCGGGTACCGGCTCGGCGACATCCAGACGGTACTGGAGATCGGGAGCTCGTTCGGTGAGACACTGCGGCACCTCTCTGATGTGATCGCATCCGAGGGTCGTCGTCCGCAACTGTTCGGGATCGAGCCCAGTGAGGAAGCTCGCACGGCAGCAGCCGACGCCTATGAAGGCGTCGAGATCATTGGACACGACATCGCGGATCTCACCGGCGAATCGAAACAGTTCGATCTCGTCGTGCTCTGCCATGTGCTGGAACATCTGCCACAGCCGGTGCAGGCGCTCTCGACGGTTCGGAACCGCCTCGGCGAGCGAGGGCTCTTGTATGTTGAAGTCCCCAACTACTACGGACACCCGTCAGTCGAGTTCGCTCATAACTTCTGCTTCACCCCGCTCAGTCTGCGCAACACGCTCGGCGCCGCAGGGTTCCGGATTCTCGATCTCCAGCTGACGGGGCACCAGGAGGATTTTGCCTTCTACATTTCCGCCGTCGCCGCTGCGGCCACCGGAGCTCCGGAACAGAAATATCGTGAGGCCGTAGAGACGATCCGGCCGATGCGTGCCAAGGCGAAGGAAGATTTTCAGCAGTTTCGCCAGCGCTTTCCCCGGCCTGCGTGAGGATCGAATAGTTTCAGCATGAGGACACAATTGGCTCCAGGGACCTTCACAACCATCTATTGGCCGATCGAAACGATCGTTCGGGAGCTCGATGGCTCCCTTCTGCTTTCGGCCGTCGCCGCACAGCGCGGCTGGTCGGTGATTATCGGTGGCAAGACGGAACTGTACTCGCGCCTGAAACAGAATGCCGAGCCTGGCATCGTCATCGACAAGAGTATCCAGAAGGGGAGCGAACACTACTTTCGCGTGCTCAAGAAAGCCGGCCACCGGGTGTTCGCGCGTTGCGAAGAGGGCCTGACCTTCGCGACGGCAGAGGATTACTGCAATCGAAAGACAGGCAGGGAGGCCTACCGCGAGGCCGAGGCCATGCTGGCGTGGGGGCGCGCTCATGCCAATGCCCTCGATCATGTCTACCCCGAGTTTGCGCAGAAGGTCGTCCCCACAGGGAATGTGCGGTTCGATCTCCTGACGCCGGCGTTGCGAGGCATGTATGCCCGAGACGTGTCGCGGCTCCGTGAGCGGTGGGGCGACTTTTACTTGCTGAACACCAAGTTCGCAAAGACCAATTACATCAAGCGCGGTCCGGGCTTCGTCGAAGGGCACATCGCCAAGGGACATGCGCCAAACGAGGAGCAGGTCCGGCTCGTCACCAAGGGGGTGGCTCGAGAGCAGGCGCTGATGCCCCATTTTGTCGAGTTCATCGAGCGCTTCTCCAAAGAGCTGCCGAACGAAAAGCTGATCATCCGTCCGCATCCCGGCGAAGACTTCTCGTTGTGGAAGGAGCTGGCGGCGGGCAAGGCGAACGTCCACGTTGTGCACGAAGGCAGCGTGCATCCGTGGCTGCTTGCGAGCAAGATGTCCATCTCGAACGACTGCACGACCTCGATCGAGGCATTTCTGCTGGACAAACCCGGCATCAATTTCCGGCCGATCAGGGACGACGAAGTCGAGTGGGAGCTGCCGAAGGTCGCGGCCTACCAGGTGGAATCGACCGATGCGCTGCTCAAAGCGCTGGACTCGAGCGATCCCCGCTCGACCCTGCGGCTGCCCAGCGAATCGACCGCCGCTGTCGTCGGCAAGTACGTCGCCCAATGCGGGGGGCCGTTGGCGTCAGAAGCGATCGTCGACTATTTCGCTCCTTTGCAGGGGCCGAGAAACAGCAACGACCGGCCTGAACACAACCCGCTCGGCAGACTGAACCCGGCGTTCGCCATTCTCCGCTCGGTCAAGATTTTCGTCGCCTGGTGCATCAGCGCCGATAACCGGGCGCGGCATCGCAACAGATCGAATAAATTCGCCGACATCACGTCGAGCCACATCGCCGCGCGATTGAAACTTATTTGCGAGACGCTGGGGTGCGATGGCGTTCGGGTCAAGCAACTCGCAACGAACATCTTCCTGGTAGACCGGAGCCGATAGTCTTTTCGGTCAGTGCTATGGCCCAGATCGCCCTTTTGAAGCGCCGCCTCCTGAAGCTTTCTCGCATCGTGCAGGATCCGGAGCGCTTCCTCGCCACCGCGTGGTGCGCATGGAAGGGCACGGGATTCGAAGCGTGGGCGCGCGCCATCGATCCCGCGCTGTGGACCGAGACGCTCGAGGTGGCCCAGCGCATCAAGGATGACGCCGAACGGATCATTCCCGGGTTGCCAATCACTGGCGGGCAGCCAGGGGCGGCCGGGGGGGGCGGCTGCGACGTCCGAAAGCTCTACTTCATCGCGCGACGGGTGAAGCCGCGAGTGATCGTCGAAACCGGTGTGTCAGCCGGCTACAGCTCGCGCGCGTTTCTCGAAGCCATCCGGGCTAACGGTTTCGGCCGGCTGTACAGCAGCGACCTGCCGGTGTTCCTGGAGCCGGACCAGGTCGGGTGTCTCGTCCCCGGCTCGATGCGCGAACACTGGGAGCTCTTCAGCGAGGGTGACCAGTCCAATATCCCGCGAATCCTGGCCGCTGTTCCCAGCATCGATTTGTTCCATTACGATTCCGACAAGTCGGCCAGCGGGAAGGCCGCGACGTTCGGGCTCGTCCGGCCGAAGATGGCGACCGACGGGGTCCTCGTCATCGACGATATCGATCGCGACGCGTTCTTCCGAAAGGTCGCCGCGCGTTGGGGCGGGAGCGTCCAGGTGTTTCGCACGGTTGGCGTGATCGGCTTCAGGGCGAATCGACGCACGGACGAGGGCATGGCCCGCTGATGGTCACCGTCTCCCCGCGCCGTTGGCTCATTCTGCCGCTTGAGATCAAGGCTCGTGAATTGCACGCGAAGATGCTGCTGGCTTTGGTGGCCGCGGAGCGCGGCTGGGGCGTGGTCGTGGGTGACAAGCTCGCCACGCGCGGGGCGCGCAATGTGTTGCCCCGGGGGACCTTTCTTGAAAAGAGCATTCAGCCCGGGCGCGAGGCATCGATCTTCAAGGCCATCGCGGCTGGGCACCGCGTCTCGACGACCTGCGAAGAAGGGCTGTTATACCTCGAGAAGGACTACTACAAGGAGCGTCGGATCTCCAGGCCGGCGTTCGACGTGATCGATTATTTTTTCGCGTGGGGCGCGCGCCACGCAGAGGACGTGGACGACGGCGGCGGCAAGGTGATGTCGTCCGGGAACCCGCGGCTGGATGTGCTGCGGCCGGAATGGCGCGAGGTCTTCATGCCGGCTGCCCGGCGAATCCAGGCGCGGCACGGAAGAATCATCCTGGTAAATTCGAGATTCCCGATCGTTAGCCACGCGCTGCCCAGTCTCTTGAACGTCCGCCACGGGGCTGCTCCGACCGGCGAGAGCGAGCAGCTCTGGCGCCGCTACGTTGCGCTCCAGACGGCCTTGTTTCCTCCATTTCTGGCCATGTTGCCGCGGCTGTCGGCAGCGTTTGCCGACCATACCATCGTCGTTCGACCCCACCCAGCCGAGAACCCGGCACCGTGGCTCGAACGGTCGGACGCTCTTTCGAATGTGAAGGTCATCTACGAAGGCAGCGCGAACGAATGGATCCTGGCCTCCGACGTCGCGATCCAGAACAACTGTTTCACGGGAGTCGAGTCGTACCTGCTCGATCGGCCTTCGATCTCGTATCGTCCGGTCATCGACGAGGGCGTCGAGGTGGCACTGACTAATCAGGTCGGCCTCCAGTCGTTCACCGAAGACGAACTCGTGGCCTGCATTCAACGCGTGATTGGGCGCGAGACCGACATCTCTGGCGTGTACGGACGCCAGCGCGACGCACTGGGCCGCTATGTTTCGAACCTCGACGGCAGACTGGCGAGCGAAGCCGTGATGGATGCGTTCGACCGGCTCGATCTGCCGGTGAGCGGCGGTCGTTTCCCGATTGCCACGAGGATGAAGGACGCCCTCCGGGGTCTCCGGACGCTGTTCAGCCCGATCAAGGCCTACAGCCGCAAGAAATTTCCCGGGATCGAGCTCGTCGAAGTCCAGGAGATGCTACGCGACTTTCAGCGGGTTTCCGGCCGGTTTAGCGCCGTCGAGATCGTGCCCTCGACGGCGGGCGGATTTTGTGTCTACCGGCCGTAGCGAAGAAGGAACTGTGAGCAGACTCCCTGTTACCAGCGTGCTTGGCGGAGGACGGTGCCTGATCATCGGCGAGGTCGGGCTGGCCCACGACGGCAGCCTGGGACTCGCGCACGCCTTTATCGACGCCATAGCCGCGGCCGGTGCCGACGCGGTCAAGTTCCAAACGCACATCGCCGGCGCGGAAAGCACGGCGGCAGAACCGTTTCGGGTGAAGTTTAGCCGGCAGGACGCCTCGCGATTTGACTACTGGCAGCGCGTCGAGTTCACCTTTCCGCAGTGGCGCGAGCCGGCCGAGCATGCCGCAGCCAGTGGACTGATGTTCCTCAGTTCACCTTTTTCGATCGAGGCAGTCGAACTGCTCGAGGCGGTGGGAATGCCGGCCTGGAAGATTGCTTCCGGAGAAGTGAGTAACATGCCGTTGATCGACCGGATTATTGCGACTGGTGCCCCGATTATCCTATCGAGCGGCATCAGCGGACTGGCCGAACTTGACGAGGCGGTTGCGCGGGTGCAGGCCGCGGCACGCGCAGGATCTTGACGACTTCGGTGCCAAGGTCATCGGCGCGGGAAATCCGCGTATCGATACTCTACGGCCGGAGTGGCGAGGTGTGTTTGCGCCAGCGGCGGCGGCCATCAGGGAGCGGCACGGCCGGATCGTGCTTCTCAACTGCCGGTTTTCCAGTCGCCAACCATGCGCTGCCAAGCTTGTTGGAAGTCCGGCACGGAGCGCCACCGACGGGTGACAACGAGGACCTGTGGCGTCGTTGCATCGACCTCCAGGCCCAGGTGTTTCCAGAATTCCTGCGCGTTCTGCCGCGGCTCTCGGCGGCCTTCCCGTCCCACACGATAGTGGTTCGGCCGCACCCGCTCAAGAGCGATGCCCCATGGGTCGCACAAGCGCGAGGTTTGTCGAACGTGCACGTGACCAACGAAGGCAGCGCGAACGAGTGGATACTGGCGTCCGAAGCGGCGATCCAGAACAACTGTCAAACCGGCGTCGAGGCGTACGTCCTGGCCAAGCCGACCGTCTCGTATCGCCCGTTTCAGGACGAGCGTGCCGAGGCCTTCCTGACGAGTCACATCGGTCTTCAGGCTAATACGGAAGGCGAACTGATTGGACACCTTCAAGGCGTGATTTCGAACGAGATCGACGTGCAGGGTTTACACGCCGAACAACGCGCGACGGCGCGCCGTTACATCGCCAACCTCGATGGTGCCTTTGCCTGCGAGACGATCATGAACGCCTTCGATTCTCTCGAGCTGCCGGTTTCTGCGGCGCGGTTCCCCATCACGACGCCGGCCACAGATTTGTTGCGGACGGTCAGGACACTGTTCAGCCCGATCAAGGCGTACAGCCGCAAGAAGTTTCCGGGAGTCGGGCTCGAAGAGATGCGAGAAATTGCGCTCAATTTTCACAGCGTTTCTGGCCGGTTTGGAGATGTGGAGATTGCGCCGGCCACGAATGGCGGGTTCTGTGTCTTCCGCCCTTAGCGTCGAGCGACATCGGTGAGTCCCTTGATATTGGCGGTGATCACCGCTCGCGGCGGGTCGAAGGGAGTTCCCGGTAAAAACGTCCGGTTCCTCGGCGGCAAGCCGCTGATTCAGTACACCATCGATGCTGCGCGACGAAGCCGCAACATCACGGAGACGATCGTTTCAACGGATAGCGAAGTGATCGCCGATATCGCCCGATCATGTGGTGCAACGATTCCGTTCCTGCGGCCGGCCGAGCTGGCCGGCGATACCACGCCGCACCTGCCAGTACTGCAGCATGCCGTGCGAGAGATGGAATCGATGAACGGTGCGACCTACGAGTATGTCGTGACGCTGCAACCGACATCGCCGCTTCGACTGCCGGCAGACATCGATGGGACCATTGATCTGCTGATCGCATCAAAGGCGGACAGCGCCGTCTCTGTCTGTGAGGTGGACGGCGGCTGCCATCCTCTGAAGGCCAAGCGGTTCGACGGCAATCGACTGGTGCCGTACTGCGCCGCAGAAATCGAGGGTATCAGGCGGCAGGATCTGCCGCCGGCCTACAAGCGAAGTTCGGCAGTGTACGTCTCGCGTCGCGACCTGATTGTGGAGGAGAATCGCTTTTACGGAGACCACGTCGTGGGGTATGTCGTGCCAAGGGATCGATCGATCGACATTGACAGTCCGCTGGACTGGATCGTTGCCGAGCACATGCTCGAGCAGTTGCGCCTGAACCATGGGTTCTTCTAACACTCCGGCGCTCGGTAACGGGCGCTGCCTGATCATTGGCGAGGTCGGCCTGGCTCATGACGGCAGCCTGGGATTCGCTCACGCGTTCATCGACGCGATCGCCACTGCGGGCGCCGACGCCGTCAAGTTTCAAACCCACATTGCCAGTGCCGAGAGTACCGCGGCCGAACCGTTCCGTGTCAAGTTCAGCCGCCAGGACGCCTCTCGTTACGACTACTGGAAGCGCGTCGAGTTCACGCTGCCACAATGGCGCGAGTTGGCCGAGCACGCCACGGCTCGCGGTCTGGCGTTTCTCAGTTCACCGTTCTCGCTCGAGGCGGTCGAGCTGCTCGAGGCCGTCGGAATGCCGCTGTGGAAGGTGGCGTCAGGGGAAATCAGCAACACGCCGCTGCTCGATCGGATCATCGCCACTGGCGCGCCGATCGTCCTGTCGAGTGGCAGCAGCGGCATGAGCGAACTCGACGCGGCCGTTGCCCGCGTGCAGGCAGCCGAACGACCCCTCGCCGTCCTGCAATGCACCACTGCGTATCCGTGCCCTGCGGAACAGGTCGGCCTGAACATGGTGCCGGTGTTCCGCGAGCGGTATGGATGTTTCACGGGTCTCTCCGACCACTCTGGAACAATTTATCCGGGCCTCGCGGCCGCCACGCTCGGCGCCGATGTCGTCGAGGTGCACGTCACGATGAGCCGGGCGATGTTTGGCCCGGATGTGCCGGCCTCGCTCACGCTGGCCGAGCTGCGTCAACTGGTCGACGGAGTTCGATTTGTCGAAACCATGCGCGCCCATCCGGTGGATAAGGACGCTGCCGCCGCTTCGGCCGCGCCGTTACGAGCAATCTTCACCAAGAGCGTCGTGGCGCGTGTAGCGCTGCGTGCCGGGACCGTGTTGACCGAGGACCATCTGACCGGCAAGAAGCCGGGAACCGGTATTCCTGTGGCTCAACTGGCGACGCTCATCGGCGGTCGTCTGCGGCGGGACGTTGCGGCTGACGAGCTGCTGGACCGTGATGATGTGGACGTGGAGTCGTCGAGATGAGCAAGCGTCGCATTTGCGTGCTGGTCACAGCACGGCCAAGCTATTCTCGGATTCGATCCGCGTTGACCGCGATTCGCGACCATCCGGACCTCGAGCTGCAACTGGTGGTCGCCGCTTCTGCACTGCTGGATCGATATGGCGCGGCGATCAAGGTCATTGAGCAGGACGGGTTCGATGTCCGCGCCCGGGTCTACATGCTGCTCGAGGGCGAGAACCTCGTCACGTCGGCGAAATCGACTGGCCTTGGTCTTGTCGAACTGGCGACCGTGTTCGACACACTCCGACCTGACGCTGTTGTCACCGTCGCTGACCGTTACGA
>JAYQOO010000092.1:12730-17699 GCA_038144855.1 Acidimicrobiia bacterium
GTTACGAGACGCTCGCGACCGCCGTTGCCGCATCGTACATGAACATTCCTGTCGTGCACGTACAGGGCGGCGAAGTGACCGGTTCGATCGACGAGAAGGTGAGGCACGCCGTCACCAAACTGGCGAACTTGCATCTGGTCTCGACGTCTGCGGCGGCGGAGCGGGTTGCGCGCCTTGGCGAAGACCCAGCAATGATCATTCAGACCGGATGCCCGTCGATCGACATTGCCGCCGCAGTTACTGCGCGGCCTGACCTCGACTTCGAAGTATTCAAACGTTACGGCGGCGTCGGCGCGCCGGTCGACCTATCCGGCGGGTATCTGGTGGTGCTGCAGCATCCAGTTACCACCGAGCACGAGGCCGCGCTGCATCAGGTGACGGAGACGCTGCAGGCGATTGCGTCGCTCGCGCTGCCGACGTTGTGGTTCTGGCCAAACGCAGACGCTGGTTCTGACGGCACGTCGAAGGGTATACGAGTCTTTCGTGAGCAGGAGCACCCGCCGTATCTCCATTTGTTTCGCAACATGCAGCCAGAGGACTTCCTGCGGTTACTGATGGGAGCCCACGCTATCGTCGGAAACTCGAGCGTCGCAATCCGCGAGTGCTCGTTCCTCGGGGTGCCCGCGGTGAACATCGGCTCACGACAGCACGGACGCGAGCGTGGCCGCAACGTCATCGACGTGCCGCACGAGCGCACCGCAATTGCGGCGGCAATCCGCCAGCACATGCGCCAGCCGCGGCCGGAGAGAGACAAGTTGTACGGCGACGGACGAGCCGGTGCCCGCATCGCCGACGCCCTGGCAACTTCCGCGCTGACAGTCGAGAAGCGGCTGACATTTTGACCGGCGTTTCGAACTCACTCCCGTGGTCGGCCGGGCGCCAGATGTGCCCGCCTGTCTTGCCGCCGACCCCATCCAACCGTGGACGGACAGGTCGCAGTTCATGAGGACCTGGACGATAACCAGTCGGCGGTGGCGGTAGCGATGCCAAGTCGCCGCTTCAGTACTGCGCTCGGTTGGAGCGCCGCTTTCCTGATCGTGGCCACGCTCGCCGGTTCGGCGGGAACCAGAATCGCGAGCGGTATCAACGGCGCCTACTCCGAAGAAGCCGGATCGCTGTTCGTAGCGATAGTGGTGGCCGCGGTCGCCGGCGCGATTGCTGGAATGTTGGCGCAGCGCCACCGGTTCCTGCAGGGATACCGCTGGGTGCCGGTACTGCTGTTCGTCGCCATGGCCGCGTTCATGTGGACGGTGCGGGGCGTGCACCACGGCGGCGATACGCCGAGGTACGTCGGTGGAGCAGAGCGGTTGCTCGCCGGCGAACCACTGCTCGGCAGGGACAGCGCCTACATCGGCTACATCGCGTTTGTTGCCGTGTCCAAGACGTTGGCGATCGGCGAAGCCGGCATCATCGCGCTGCAGGTGCTGGTCTCAGCACTCTGCGCGGTCGCCCTGTTCAGCATGGGACGCCGTGTGGCCGGTGAACTGGCAGGTGTCGCGGCGGCGTCCCTCTATGCCGTTAACGTCGACATTTCGCGATTCACGTTTTCAATCCTGACCGATTCGCTTTTTACCTCCGGACTGCTGCTGTCGACGTATTTGACATACCGCGCGTTGGCCGGCGATCGTCGCTGGGCCGCTCCGGCGACGGCAGTCGTCCTGGCGACGGCATTTGTCCGGCCCGGCGGGAGCTTCTTTCTGCCAATCTTCGGAGTGGCATTGGCCTTCGCGGTGCTGCACCAGCGGAGCCTCGCCTGGCGCGCGGGCGCGGCGCTCGTTGTGCTGGCAGCGTCAGTCTGGCTGAACCTTGGTCCGGTACGAGCGGTCTACTCGACGGAGAATCCGACCCAGTGGCTGATTGGCGGCTACGTGCTGATCGAGAACGAAGAGTACCGGATGCCGATGCCGCCAGCCGCGGCCGATGTCTCCCCGATGCGCTACTGCGCGGAGTGGCCCGTGGCATGTTCACGGCTCGTCCTTCGTCGAGTCGCCGTCGAATTCGCGCACACCCGGACGTTCTACTCGTTCCGGCACAACCTGATGGTCTGGTTGTCGTTTCCGTTGCTGTATGCGCTGGCCGTCATCGGAGTCTTGGCAACCCGCCGTGAGTCGTTGACGCTGTTGTCCTTGGCAGTGGTGGGACTGCAGACGGCGTTGACCGGCTTGACTCTCGCCGACTGGGATGGCCGTCTGGTGCTGTTCGTGTTTCCCTTGATCACGCTGTTCAGCGGCATTGGTGTGGCTGTGCTGGCGTCAACCATTGCCAGGACCTCCCCGAGATGAGCCGCGACGACCACCGCAGCGACGACTACTGGAAAAAGGCGCTGCCAAAATCGCTGGTCATTCAAATGCTGCGGCGAGAGCAGAAGAGGCTCTACGATCGCTTCGTGGCCACGTTTCCACCTAGCGCCGACTGGCGTGTCCTCGACGTGGGAACCAACGGGTCCATGACCGATGCCCGCGATTACTTCTTGCACTACTACTACCCGCATCCAGAACGGATTACCGCCGCCGGCCTCGAGCCGCCTGACGTCTTCCGCACGATTTTCCCCGGCTGTGCATACGTAGAAGTGGTGCGCGGACAGCCGCTGCCATTTGCGGATCAATCGTTCGATCTGGTGTTTTCCAACGCGGTGATCGAGCATGTGGGTTCCCGCGTCAATCAGCGCGCGTTCCTCCTCGAACTCGCGCGCGTCGGCAAACGCGTGTTCATGACCACCCCCAACCGCTGGCATCCGATCGAATTTCACACGGCCACACCGCTGATTCACTACTTGCCAACTCCAACCTACCGCCGAATCTACCGGGCCCTGGGCTTCGACTTCTTTGCGAAAGAAGAGAATCTGAACCTGCTTGACGACTCGTCGCTGAGGTCGCTGCTGCCGGATGGCGTGCGGGAACGCACCGAGATTACCGCGCATCGATTCCTTGGCATCCAAAGCCACCTTCTGCTGACGCTTCACGAAGCTGCCGGACGCCAGTGACCCCCACCAAGGAAAAGGAAGCTTCGGACCGCGCCACCGTTGTGGTGCTAGGCGCCGGGTTGGCTGGGCTGAGTGCGGGCTGGCTGCTCGCCCGCAAGGGCTACCGGGTCGTGCTGCTGGAACGCGAAAGCTACTGTGGTGGGCTGGCGATCACCAAGGAGCGCGACGGCTTCCGATACGACCTTGGACCCCATAACGTGCACACCGGGCACGCCCACGTGCTGCAGTTCCTGAAGCGGGAATTCAAGTCACTCTTCCTGCATCGGCCGACGTTCAAGATCTTCCGCCGGTCCAGGTTCATCGACTACCCGATCCAGGGGCCTCGCGTCATCACGTCGTTGCGGCCACTGACGATTATCCCGGCCGCCATCTCCTTCATCCTCGCGCGGTGCGCGCTCTTTTTGCGTCAGCCGGCCAAGGAAGTGAGCTTCCGGGACTGGATCGTCAATCGTTTCGGCGGGGTCCTGCATCGCGAGTACTTCAACGACTACCCAAGAAAGGTCTGGGGGCTTGAGACCGACAGGATCCACAAGTACGTCGGCGAAAAACGGGTGCCGACGATGTCGGTTCTCGAACTCATCCAGGGGGTATTCGGGCGGCGAGGCGGCGCCGGCCATCCCGAGTTCACCGACGAGAACTTCTATCTGAAGTTCGGCATCGGAGAACTGCCGGAGTTCTTTGAGCGTGGCTTGCGCGCGATGGACGCCGAGATCCTGAACGGCGTGACGATCGATCGACTCGAGCGCACCGGCGACGAGATCACCGGCGTGGAGTACCGTGCAGCCGACGGAGAACCAAGACGTCTATCATGCGGTCATCTGTTGTCTACGATACCCATGAACAACCTGGTGACGTTGATTCCCGACCTGCCAAGCGAGACGATCCAGGCGGCACGCAAACTGACGTATCGGTCGACGGTGTTGATGTTCATCCAGCTTCGAGCTGAGTTGACGCTGCCGGGAACCATCCTCTATTTCACTGAACCGGATATATTGTTTTCCAGGCTGTACGACGTGGGCCAGTTCTCGAAGAGCATGATCCCCGAAGGGAAGGGGCTGCTCTGTGTCGAAGTGCCATGCCAGCGCGATGACGAGGTCTGGTCGATGCCTGACGCGGATTTGTTCGCGCATGTCTTCGGCGCCCTCGAGACGCGAGGATTGATCAAGGCGAGCGACGTAGAAACGAGCTTCACCGAGAAAGTGTCGCATTCGTATCCAGTCTTTGACACCGAGTACGCCGCGCGACTCGAGAGCTGCTTCCGTTCCCTGCGCAGCTTCCGAAATCTCCTTTCCTATGGTCGCCAGGGCGGGTTCATGTACATCAACACCGACGGCGCGATTCAACAGGGGTTCAAGGCCGCGACGGCGGTGGTGATGGCCCGCGACTACGGATCAAGCTGCGCCGAATGGTTCGCGGCAAAGGGCTGAGCGATCGCCGTTGAACCCCATGGACCCGAAGCCACCCGTTTACGTCACCCAGCCCCACCTGCCTCCGCTGGAGGAGTTTGTCCCGTTCCTGGAGCAGATCTGGCAAAACAAGATTCTCACCAATGCCGGCCCTTACCATGTGGAGTTCGAGAGCGCGCTCTGTGCGTATCTCGGCGTGGAGCATCTGTCGCTGTGTGCCAATGCCACGATCGGGCTCGTCACCGCCCTGCAGGCGCTGAACATCACCGGCGAAGTCATTACCACCCCGTTTTCCTTTGTCGCGACCGCCCACGCCTTGATCTGGAACGGCATCAAGCCGGTGTTTGTCGATGTCGATCCGGTGACCCTGACGATGGATCCAGCCCGGATCGAGGCCGCGATCACTCCGCAGACCACCGCCATTATGCCGGTGCACGTCTATGGGCATCCCTGTGATGTGCAGGCGATTCAGAAAATTGCCGATCGGCACGACCTGAAGGTGATTTACGACGCGGCGCACGCGTTTGGCGTGCGCGACGCCAGCCGCGGAAGCGTCTTGCTGAATTGTGAAATTTCGGTA
>JAYQOO010000093.1:0-17472 GCA_038144855.1 Acidimicrobiia bacterium
CAATCATGGGCGGACGAAATTTTCTCGGGGAGTTCGAGCAGCGCGTCTTGCTCGCCATCATGCGGTGCGACGCTCACGCGTACCCGATTGAGATCAGGAAGGAAGTGACCCGTGCGTCCGGCCACGAGCCGTCGCGCGGCGCCTTCTACACCCCGCTTGACCGCCTTGAATCGAAACAACTGGTGAGATGGACCGCGGAAGGCGGAAACGCCGGCCGCGATGGCTTACCGCAGCGACGCTTCTCGGTCACGCCAGCCGGCGTGACGGCCCTGCGCGCATCTCGAAAGGCCTTGCTTGAATTGTGGAGCGGCCTCGAAGACGTGCTGGCGGAGTCATGACCCCACCGCGCCTTGCTGACGCGATCCTCAGACGCGTGCTGCCGATCGGCAAGCGCGGCGACAGCATCCTTGGCGATTTGCGCGAGGAGTTCCGCGCCAACCCTTCAGCGCTCTGGTACTGGCGGCAGAGGTGGCTGCTGTCGATCCGCTACCTGACGAGCCGTTCTCCCTATCAGGATCTCACCTATCCCAGGAGCCGTGGCATGTGGTTCGAACTGTCCAGTGATCTGAAAGCGGCGCTCCGCTCGATGCGCCGAGCGCCCGCAGCGTCCGCGCTGATCGTGCTGACGCTGGCGCTGGCGATCGGCGCGGCGACGGTTGGGTTTGTCTTCGTCGATCTCGCGCTGCTTCGTGGTCTGCCCGTCGACGACACGTCGCGTGTGGTCTCGGTGCTGATGACCGACACCAACGGCTCCGAGGGTCGCGGTCACGTGTCAGGCCCTGACTTCCTCGACTATGTGGCGCGCAGCACGACGCTCGAGCGGATCGCGGTGATGCGCAACGGCCGCGCGCCGTTGATTCGCGGCGGTCAGTCGATGACCTTGACGGTTGCACTGGCGAGCGCGGAGCTGTTCGAGGCGATGGGACAGCGGCCGATGCAGGGCCGCGGTTTTCTGCCCGGCGAAGACGCCGCCGGCGCGACACCGGTCGTGGTGCTGGCGCACCGTTTCTGGCAATCGGAGTTCAACGGCCGTCCTGACGTGATCGGCCAGACGTTACAGATTGGCCGCGAGCATCACACCATCGTCGGGATCATGTCGCCGGACATGGAGTTCGGCAACATCGGGGAGGCGGAGGTCTGGCTCCCGCTGCGCGTCGACCCGGCGGGGCCGCGCGACGTCCGGAACCTGCGGCTGGTCGCACGGCTGAAGGACGGCGTCAGCCACGAGCAGGCCGCGGCCGAAATGGCGGCGATTGGCGCAACGCTGTCGATCGAGCATCCGCGCACCAACAACGGGTGGCTGGTCCGCCTCGTGCCGGTCAACGACATCGTCGGCGGCGACGAGTTCTGGGTCGTGGTCGCGCTGTTTGCGCTGTCGATCGGCCTGTTGATGGCCATTGCCACCGCCAACGTGTCGAACATGGTCATGGTCCGGATGCTGGCCAGGGCGCGGGAGCTTGCCGTGCGCACCGCGCTTGGCGCCCGCAAGGGACGACTGGTCCGGCAACTCGTCGCTGAGGGACTTGCATTGTCGGTCGCCTCAGCGTTGCTGGCCATTCCGGTGGCGTGGGCTGCCACGCGCGCGATCGCGGCGCTGTCGCCCGAAGCCGTGTTCCAGCAACTGCACGTCGATGTGCACGAACTCACGTTTGTCGCCGTGCTGACTCTGATCTGTCCAGTGATGTTCACCCTCGCGCCGATGCGGATGCTGGGCCGCCCCGACATGCGGCAGGTACTCGCCGCTGGGGGCGGACGCGGCATGACCGCGACCTCGCGCGGCCGCACGGCGCTGGTCATCATGCAGGTGGCGCTTGCCGTCGTTCTGCTGACCGTGTCGGTGCTGTCGTTACGAAGCATGCAGCGGATTTACGCGGCGCCAACCGGCATGGACACGTCCCGGCTGTTGGCGTTTGGCCTCGAGTTCAATGACGCGCAATACCCGGATGCCGCCGCCGCCCGATCGGCGGCCGACGCGACACGAAGCGCCCTGCAGCGCACCAGCGCCGTCGAGTCGGTCGAACTGGTCAGCGGACTGCCGATCCTGGGCGACAGCGCACCCGTCGTGCTGTCGATCGACCGCCACGTGCCCGGACCGGATGATGTTCGTCCCACGGCCGTTGTCACCTCCGCCACGCCGGGCGCAGGCCGGGCGCTGGGGCTGACGATGCTCAGCGGTACCTGGTGGATGGAAGGCGCGTCGGGCGTAGCCGTCGTCAGCGAGACGGCGGCGCGCCGGCACCTTGGCGGCGTCGACCAGGCGATCGGCCGGATGATTTCGGTGACACAGGGCACATCGCTTCACGAACTGCGCGTGATCGGCGTGGTGAGCGACGTCGCCAACACCAATCGCACACAGGCCGCGCCGCCGCGGGTGTGGATGCCGATTGCCCCCGGTGCGCGCCGCTTCGCCTACCTGGTTGAGACCACCGATCCTGCCGCATTGACCTCGAACGTCCGGCGCGCGGTCGCGGGCGAGGCGCCGGCGATCGCGGTCGAATACCTGCAGCCGTTTGACAGCCTGCTGGCGGATGCGGCGTCGAGCGACTACCTCGTGATCGGCATGCTGGCAGGCTTTGCCGGACTCGCCGTGATCCTCGCCAGCACCGGACTGTTCGGCGTGGTGTCCTACACCGTCGCGCGACGCACTGCCGAGTTCGGTACGCGCATGGCACTCGGCGCAAGCGCCGGCGAGGTGGTGCGCCTGGTGGTGCGTGAGTCGGCGGTGATTCTGGTCGTCGGGTTGGTAGCCGGGCTGGCCGGTGGCGTCGGGATCGCGTCGCTGATGGGCAGTGTGCTCGCCGGGCTGTCGCCGCTCGATCCGCTGACGATCAGCAGTGTCGTCACCTTGCTCTGCCTCGTGACGATCACGGCGACGGCCTTGCCGGCGTGGCGGGCGTCGCGCATCGATCCGCTGATTGCGCTACGAACCGAATAGGGATCGAGAGGAGCAGGATGGGGGCGTGTTATCGGGCCTGCTCCTCCCACACGCGCGCGAGCTCGACGATCACCTCGACCGCCTTCTCCATGTCCTGGACCGACACCCACTCCAGGCGTGAGTGGAAATTCTGTTCCCCGGCAAAAATGTTCGGTGTGGGCAGGTTCATGAACGACAGGCGTGAGCCGTCCGTGCCGCCTCGAATCGGCCGTTCCCTCACCGTCAACCCGGCACGTGCGATCGCCATCCGCGCGTAGTCGACGACCTGCGGGTGCCGGTCCAGGACGTCGCGCATGTTGCGATATGACTCCTCGACCGTTGCCTCGACCGACGCGCCGCTCACGCCACGGACGACCTCCTCGGCGAGGGAGCGGAGCCAGGTCTCCTTCTCGATTAATCCTGCCGTGGTGAAATCCCGCACCAGCAGCTTCACGCTGGTTCGATCCACGCCCGCGTTCAGCACGTAGGGATGCACGAATCCCTCGCGGCCATCGGTGGTCTCCGGCGACAACCGATCCGCCGGCAGCCGATCGATGAAACGCGCCGCCAGCTTGATCGCGTTGACCATGTGGCCCTTCGCGTAACCCGGGTGCGTGTTGAAGCCACGGAAGGTGAACGTGATCGCGTCGGCGGAAAAGCTTTCGTACTCGAGCTCGCCACGTGCGCCGCCGTCCATGGTGTAGGCGCACATCGCGCCGAAGCGTGCGACATCGAAATACTTCGTGCCTTCGCCGACTTCTTCGTCTGGCGTGAAGGCAATGCGAACCGCCCCGTGTGGTACGGGCGAGCGCAGCAGCGCCTCAACGGCCGTCATGATGGCGGCCACGCCGCTCTTGTTGTCCGCTCCAAGCAAGGTCGTGCCGGAGGCCGTGACGATGTCGTGACCGAGGCACTCCCCGAGATAGGGCGTGTCGGCGACACGCAACACCGCCGACGGGTCGTCCGGCAGGACGATGTCCCTGCCGTCGTAGGCGCGGTGCACGATCGGTTTGACGCCGGCGCCGCTCATTTCAGGGGACGTATCGACGTGCGCGATGAAGCCGATCACCGGTACGCTCGGCTTGGTGGTGGTGGCCGGAACAGTGGCCATCACGTAGCCGTGCTCGTCGATGGCGGCGTCGGCCACGCCCATGTCGCGCAGTTCGGTGACCAGGTCGCGCAGTAGCGTCAGTTGCCCGGGTGTGCTCGGGTAGGTGGCCGAGTGTTCGGACGACTGGGTGTCGTAGGCGACGTAACGGAGAAAGCGATCGAGGACGGACATCACGGGCGAAAATGCGCTGGCGGGTGAGGCCGGTACTAGCTTACCAGCCCCACCCGCCCAGCGTGCTTACCCGTCGCTTACCAGTCGAACTTCACGCCGAACTTGGCGATGCGCGGTCCGAGGACCGTCGTCGCCTTCTCGAAGCCGGCGCCCGAGCGCCAGTCGATGTTCACCGCGGTGTTGAAATTCATCGCGTTGAACAGGTCGAAGAACAATCCGAGCTTGGCGCGATCGGCGGCGAACTTCAGCTGCTTCTCGACGCGGAAGTCGACCACCGCCACGTTGTCCTGCCGGCGCGTGCCGATCGGTTCCGCGAGGATGATCTGCGTGCCGTAGTTCAGCTCGCCGACGCGGGTCTGGAAGAACCGGCCGTAGGGCGCGCCGCTTTGCAGCTTGACCACCGGCGTGACGCGGATGCCCCAGCCGGCGTCGACCGTGCCGCTGACCTTCGCGTTCCAGTCGGTGTACTCGTTCTGGGTCTTCTCGTTCGGGTTCGACGGGTAGCTGCCGAACAGCGAGAAGTTGGCAACCGCCGTGCCGAAGCGGTTGTTGAAGTAGAGGTTGCCGAACTGGTGCGTCCAGGTGTGCGAGAACGACGCGTTCATCGACCAGCGGTTCGAGTAGCGCTTGTTGACGGCAAACTCGATGGTCTTGAAGTCGTTCTCGTAGCCGTTGATGTTGCGCGTGGTGTTGCTGGCGGCGGTCGTGGTGTCGCTCAGGTTGAACGCTGAGACGCTGCGGTCGTCGCCATTGCCGTAGACACCGTCGGCACCCGGGTCGACCACGGTGGTCGGGATGCTGAAGTTGGTGTAGGGACGCGACGCGTTGACCTGCTGCCAGCCGTCACGATCGCCCTTCATCACGTAGCCAACGCGGATGCCCAGGTCGTTGAACAGGGCGCGTTCGACGAAGAACGACATCTCGTCGTTGTAGGAGTTCTTGATGTTCGGGTCGATCGAAGCGCCCGCGGTGCCGCCGAAACCCTGCACCTGGGTGCCGGCTTCGCCTTCCTGGAAGATGCGGTCGCCGTTGAGGTCGTTCCACACGTGGTCGGCGTACTGGTTGGCGGTGTTGACGTTGACCGCGTCAGCCAGCGCGATGCCGGGGTTGAAGTAGAAGCGGGCCCAGTTGGCCTTCAGCACGGTCTTGCCATCGCCGGTCAGGTCGTAGGTTGCGCCGATGCGCGGCACGACGTGGTTGAAGGTGACGATGCTGTCCTGGGCCGGGTACTGAGCCGCGACCGCGAAGCGGCCGGCCGCGACGCTCTGCTCCGGCAGGTAGACGCGGTAGCGATCGAAGCGGGCGCCGATGTTGAGCGTCAGGCGGTCGATCGTCCAGGTGTCGGTGACAAACGCGCTCATCGTGCCGAGCGCGCTCCAGCTGTCACCGTTGGTCGTCAGGCGCACTTCCACCGGCGTGGTCGCCGACAGCGGGCCCTGCAGCGAGCCGTTGACGAAGTGCACGACGTTGTCCTTGTAGTAGGAGTTCCACAACGTCTCACCCTTTTCGTCCATCCACTCGCCGCCGACCTTGAGGTTGTGCGAGCCGCCGGCAAAGCGATCCTTGAAGAAGCTGAGCGCGCCGGTCACCTGGTTACGGCGACGGCGGAGTTCCCAATCGCGGCCGCCGCCGAGCACTTCGCGCGTCGTCAGCGATTCGTAACGGGTGTTGTTGTTGCTGTCGAGGCCGAAGTTGTAGCCAAACTGGCCGGCGCGGATCTCCGCGAAGGTGTTCTGGTTGAGGGTGGAGTTCCACTCGCCCTTGTAGACCCAGCTTGGTGATGCCTGCAGCACGGTGGAGTCGGCGGTGATGTGCACCGGTGACGCCACGCGCGTCGCATCAACGCGGTTGGGCTGTTCCTTCGTGCCGTGCTGGAGGTAGCCGATCAGCTTGTTCGACTGGTTGATTTGGTAGGTGACCTTGCCGGTGTAGTTGTACAGCTTGGTGTTGAACGGGGTGCCGTCGAGGAAGCTGCCGCCGGCCGGCGCGGCCACCGAGGTCTGCTGGTTCAGGTACGAGAAGTGACCCCAGATGCGGTCGCGGATGATCGGGCCGCCGATGCCGAGGTTGAGGTTCTTGTAGCTGGCGAGGCGGTTGCCGTCAGGGCGAATCGATGCGCCGGTGGACGGCGTGACCTGGTCGGCGGTGAGGTTGCGGCCCTGCAGGTCTTCGTTCTCATAGTCGTAGTAGAGGCTGACCGACGGACGGTTGCCGCCGCTCTTGCCCACAAACTGCGTCAGCACGCCGGGGCTGTTCATCTCCGCCGAGTTGCCGACCGCGCCGATGAACACTTCCTCGAACGAGCCGTAGTCGAGATAGAAGCCCGCCGCGGAGGTGCCTTCGGTGGTGTTGATACCTTCGATCAGCGGGCGGTTCTGGCCCGAGTAGCCGTAGGCGAAGTACGTGGTCTGTGTGCCCGCCGTGGCGCCGCCAACGTCGATGCGGTTGAGCGTCACCGACGGGGTGGTCGACAGCAGCGACCACATGTCGCGCACGTTGGGGATCGACGACAGCATCTGCTGGTCGTAGTTGGTCTGCACGCGCGTCGCCGTGGTGTCGATGACCGGCGAAGCGCCGCTGACCGTCACCGTCTCCTGCAGCGTCGCCACGTTCAGGCTCGCGTTCACATGGGCGTTGAAGCCGAGAGTGATGCGGATCCCTTCGCGCACGCTGGTCTGGAACCCGGCCAGCTCGAACGAGAGCCGGTATTCACCCGGGGGCACCGCCGGGAAGCGGTAGATGCCCGCCTCGTTGGTGACGGCCGAGAGCGAGCCGATCTGCGCGGGACTGGTCGCCGTGACCGTAACGTTCGGCAGCACGCCGCCCTGCGCGTCCTTGATCTCGCCGCTGATGCTGCCCGTCGAACTCGCGCCGCCGCCCTGTGCGAACGCTGATGATGCGAACGCGACAACGGCCACGAGAGCCCAAATGATATTTCTCCAACCTTTCATCTTGGAAACCTCCGGGCACTGCCTTGAGCAAATGGGGTGCCCAGTCGCTCAGGGACGAAGCTGTCCACCGCCGAGGGCCGCAAACCCGGAGACTGTCAACTCATCACTGCGTGATGCCGCCGGTCACACCCGCAGGAAAAGGTTCCAGACAAAATTCGTCACGCGGTTCAATCGCGCGAAGTAGGAATCCAATCAGGCGAATGAGAGCTGAATTCGTACGTCCCGAAGTGGGACGAATTATCGGAGGTAGGGCAGCGCGCTGAGGACGGTGTAGACCACTGCGGCCAGGGTGACGACAAGGCAGCCAACGGCCATCGCAATGTGGTCGATGCGCTCCGGCTTGAGCGGATCGAGGATCATCGAGGCGACGTAGCCGCCGATGAATCCACCGAGGTGCGCAGCATTGTCCACGCCGCGGAACACGAAACCCATGATGCCCATGAACAACGCGTACTGCAGGCCGGCCTGCTTCGCGTGGCTGCTGCCGGTCCGTCGTCCGTAGTGCACGAGCGCGCCCAGGAAGCCGAAGATCGGCGCCGATGCGCCGACGGTCAGGCCGGCGCCGAAGAAGGGAATCGAAAACAGCCCGAGGATGGAGCTGAGCGTGAAGCCGACGATGCCGGAGATCGTGAAGATGATGATCATGCGGCCGGCGCCGTACATGCTGGCGATCTCAGGACCGAGCTGGCGGATCCAAAGGACGTTGAAGAAGATGTGCAGCGGACCACCGTGCAGCCAGCTTGCCGTGATCACGGTCCACCACCAGCCGAACTCGAAGACCGGCGAGGCGCCGCTGGCACCGAGGATGCGAAGCGCGTAGTCACTGGGGGAAAAGCCGATCGCAGCGCCGTCGCGCGACATCACGATCGACAGCACATACATGATCACCGTGAAGCCGGTGACGAACGGGATGAAGCCGAGATCGTTGCCAAGGCGCCGCAACACGGGCGCAAAGCCCCACATCCCGGGATTGCGGCGGCCGCAGTTGTAACAGGTGGGATCGTTGACCCCCACCAGCACGCCGCACGACGTGCAGATGACGGAGCCTTCTGTTTTACGTCCGAACACTGACTGACAGTATCCAGTAGCCAGTAGCCAGTAGCCAGAAAAATTCACGCTCTTCTGGCTACCGGCAACTGGCGACTCGCCACCTTACGCCTCTTTCAGCCCCCGGGTCCCAAGCGCAAAGCAGACCAGCCCGACGGAGATCAGGATGCCGCAGGGCAGCGCCATCTCGGCGATCGAGAAGCCGCGCCAGACGCCGCCCTCGATGGCGAGCATCGCCCAGCGGATCGGGCTGATGCGGCCGATCGACTGCATCCACGCCGGCATCACGAAAGTTGAGACCATGGCGCCGCCGAACATCGACAGGGGCATCAGGATCGCCCACGCGGCGCCCGAGGCGGTCTGTTCGGTCTTGCCGAGGGTGGCCACCAGCATCATGAACCCGACGAAGCAGATCGCGGCCGACACGCCGGCCAGGGCCAGGATCGGCATCGACACCGGACGGACGCCGAGGCTGAACGCGACGCCGAGCAGGATCAACTCGACGAACATGATCGAGAGGAAGCACGACAGCGCTTTGCCCCCGAGGATTTGCGCGCGGGTCAGCGGCGCCATGCGCAGGCGGACGAGCGTGCCGTGCGTGCGTTCGGTCACCATGCTGATGCCGAAGGTCATCGTGCAGCCGATCAATCCCCAGATCACGCCCTGCGGAAACGTGATGTCGAACGCGTTGGCGGGACCGCTTCTGACGCGGCGCACGTCGTTGGTGACGATCTTGAGCGGCTGCCACTGACCGTCCTGGCCAGCCGCGCCCTGGGCCTGTGGCGTCGATGTGAACGTCTTCAGCTCGCCGAGGAAGCGCTGCACTGGCGCAGCCTCGGCCCCCAGACCCTGCATGTCGTTCAGTGCCTTGTCCACCATCCGAGACGAGGATTGCGGATCGGTGAACATTTTCTGCATGTCGGATGAGGCGTGTTCATCAACAAGCCTTCGATCATCGCGGCTTCGGCGCGGCGCGCCGGATCGACGCCGATCTCGACCTGGCGCGACTGGCCGTAGAACAGCCGCTCGGACGCGGCGCCGAAGCCCTTGGGCAGCACGATGTATCCCGTGCGATTGCCGCGCCGCACCGCGTTGGCGGCATCGTCTCGCGTCATCGGCGTCAGCGCGAACGACTCCTCGAGCTTCGTTGCGAAGGCGCGGGATCCATCGGTGCTGTCTTCATCCAAGGGCAATCTGCACCTTGCCCTGCTCGCCGTCGTTGTTGCCGCCAAAGGCATAGCCGAACAGCACCGTCACGATGATTGGCCAGGCGAAGGTGAAGAACAGGCCGCCACGGTTGCGCAGCATCAGCCGCAGGTCCTTGAACGCGAGCGCGACGACTTGTCTCATGTGTGTGTCCTGTTCGCCTGTTCTACTGTTCGCCTGTTCGCCTGTTCGCCTGTCTAGTCTCGGATTCTACGGCCCGTGAGGTGCAGGAATACTTGCTCGAGCGTGGGGCGTTCCATCTGGAACTCATCAACCGTAGTCTGGGCGGCGATGCGATTGAGTTCGGTCAGCGGATCGGCAGCCTGCAGCCGGCGTTCTTCGCCGTTGCTCTTGACGATCAGCGTCGGCGGACCGCCGTGTGCCTTGAGGAGTTCGTTCAGCGTGCCGAGGGCCAGCAGCTTGCCGGCGTCGACGATGGCGATGCGCTCGCACAGCCGCTCGGCTTCCTCCATGTAATGCGTGGTGTAGATGATCGTGCGGCCGTCGCGGTGCAGCGCCTCGATGCTGTCGAAGATCTTGTTGCGCGACTGCGGATCGACGCCGACGGTCGGCTCGTCCAGGAGCAGGAGTTGCGGATCGTGTATCACCGCGGCCGCCATGTTCAGGCGCCGCTTCATGCCGCCGGAGTAGCCGCCCACCCGATCGTTGCGGCGGTCGCTGAGCCCCACGAAATCAAGGCACCACTTGACGCGTTCGGTGAGCGCCGCGCCGGTCAGCCCGTACACTTCGCCGAAGAATCGTAAGTTCTCTTCCCCGGTCAGGACGTCGTAGAGGGCCAGCGCTTGCGGCGCCACACCGATCGCCTGCCGGACCTCAGGGTCGGCGGGGTTGCCATAACCCTCGATGCTGACCGATCCCGAGTCCGGCATGAGCATGCCCACGGCCATGCTCACCGACGTGCTCTTGCCGGCACCGTTTGGGCCGAGGAGCCCGAACAATTCGCCCCTGCGAACCGACAGCGAAAGGCCGTCCACGGCGACGATGTGGCCGAAGGATTTTCGGACGTTGGTCAGGGTGAGCATTGGGTTACCTGACTATACAGGCCCAGGGGTGGCCCGTTCGGGCCGAACGGCCGAATGGCGGGTTTTGGCCGTCGAACGGCGGGCAGGCGCCGAAGGGATAAAATGGGCGCATCGGCACCGAACTCCTCATCATCTTCCTGCTCATTCTTGCAAACGGCGTCTTCGCCATGTCGGAGATTGCCGTGGTCGCGGCCCGAAAGGTCCGGCTTCAGCAGCGCGCTGAGGACGGCGATGAGCGCGCCCGCAAGGCGTTGGCGCTGGCGCACGATCCGAACAAGTTTCTGTCCACCGTGCAGTTCGGCATCACCATGGTCGGCGTGCTCGCCGGCGCGTACGGCGGCGCGACGATTGCCGAGCAGGTGGCGCAGCCCATTGCCGCGGTGCCGGAACTGGCGGCGTATGCGCACGTCATTGCGCTTGGCCTGGTGGTGACGGGCATCACCGTCTTGTCGCTGATCGTTGGCGAGCTCGTGCCAAAGCGGATCGGCCTCAACAATCCGGAGGCGATCGCGTCCTGGGTCGCCGGGCCGATGATCGTGTTGTCGAAGATCGGTGGCCCCGTGGTCGGCGCGCTCACCGCCGCCACCAATTTCGTGCTGCGCCTCTTCGGCATTAAGGGCGAGGCCGAGCCCAACCTCACGGAAGACGAGATCAAGGCGCTGATCAGTCAGGGCGCCGAGACCGGCGCGGTCGGCGCCACCGAAGAGAACATCGTGCAGCGCGTGTTCCAGCTCGGCGACCAGCGCGTGGCGGCGATCATGACGCCACGGCCCGACATCGAATGGATCGACGTCGATGCAAGCGAAGAGGAACTGCGCGAGTTCCTCGCTTCGCATTCCCACACCCAGTTCGTGGTCTGCCACGGTGGCCTGGATGAAGTGCTGGGCATCGTCCGCTCGGCGGACCTGTTGCCGTTGGCCTTCAAGGGCGCGCGGATTGACCTGCGCAGCTTGAAGAAGGAAGCGCTGTTTGTGCCGGATTCGATGCCGGCGGTGCAGCTGCTCGAATCGTTCCGCGGATCGCACAAACATGTCGCGTTGGTGATGGACGAATACGGCGCGGTCGAAGGGCTGGTGACGGTGACCGACCTGCTGACCGCGATCGTCGGTGATCTGCCTGCCGATGCCAGCGAAGCCATTGGCGCGTTTGTCGCTCGCGCCGACGGCTCCTGGCTGGTTGATGGTTCCGCGCCGATGGAGGACGTCACCGCGCACTTCGGCATGGACGCATTGCCTGAAGACGAGGCCGGCGCGTATCACACCATTGGTGGCTTCGTGATGGCGCGCCTCGGACGCGTGCCGAAGGCTGCCGACACCTTCGAGTGGGGCGGCATGAAGTTCGAAGTGATGGATATGGACGGCCGCCGCATCGACAAGGTGCTGGTGGTGCGCAAGCCGCCGCACCAGGCGCCGCGTCCGGCCTGACGCACGCAAACGGCCGCGCGCGCCTACGACCGGATCTCTGCCCGCTGAAACTGCTCGAGCATCACCGCCTCCGCCGGCGGCGTGATGACGCCCGCGGCGGCCTGTTCGGCCTGTGGATAGGCCGTGCGACGAATGGCGTCGGCCGCCGCGGCCGTGTCTTAGGCCGTGCACCGCAGTTCGATCGCTGATCCAAGCAGCACCCAATATGCGCCGGGGGCCTGGAATGGCATGCCGACGCTGCCGGCGTTGATGACCCTCGTGCTGCCGACCATCCGGTCAAATTGCATGTGCGTGTGACCGCAGATCACCAGGTCGGCGCGCAGCGGATCGAACAGCGGCTTCAGCACGGATTCGGACGTGGTCTTGACGAAGATCTCGTTGTCGTCGCGCGGTGTGGCGTGACAGAACACGACGGTGCCAATGCCCGGCATCTGCAGCGTGCGCGTCAGCGGCCACGCTGTCATCATTGAGACGTCCACTTCAGATAACTGCGCCGCGTTCCATCGCATCGCCTCGTCGAAGAACGGCGGCACCTTGGGATCCATGTCGCCGTGGCGCGCCTGTCGAGTGGCGCGGTCACCGTTGCCGGCTATGTAGTCGACCGGCATGGTCAGCGTTCGCAGCCGCTCGAAGCACTCTCGAGGCATCGGGCCCGGCACAACATCCCCGCCAATGACCAGCCGGTCAATGTTGGCTTCCCGCGCATCGTCCAGCACCGCGTCGAGCGCCGGCAGGTTCGCGTGAATGTCGTAGAGGCACGCGACGCGCATATCAGTGCCCTCGCAGGTCAGGAATGGATGCCCGGGGCCTCGTGTCCCGTGCGATCGACGTACTCGATGTAGGTGCCTGGATAGGCGTGCGGCTTGGCGTCGGTGCCGGTCTCGCCACCGAGTTCAAGCACACGATTGCTCAGGCCGCGCAGAAACGCGCGGTCATGCGACACGAAGATCATCGTGCCCTCGAAGGCTTTCAGCGAGTCGACCAGCATTTCCTTGGTCGCGAGATCCAGGTGGTTGGTCGGCTCGTCGAGCACGAGGAAGTTCGGCGGATCGAACAGCATCCGCGCCATCGCGAGACGCGACTTCTCACCGCCCGACAGCGAGCGGATCTTCTTGTCGATGTCTTCGCCGGAGAACTGGAAGGCGCCGGCCAGCGATCGAAGCGCCCCGAGTCCTTCGCGCGGAAAATCATTCTGCAACTGGTCAATGATCGTGAGATCGGCGTCCATCGTGTCGAGCGACTGCTGGGCGAAGTAGCCCATCTTCAGGCTGGCGCCGAGCCGTACTTCACCGGCATCCGGCGTGAGGTTGCCGGACAGGATCTTCAGCAACGTCGTCTTGCCGGCGCCGTTCCTGCCCATCACGGCCCACCGCTCGCCACGGCGGATCGTCAGGCTGAAGTCGTCGTAGATCGTCCGCTTGCCGTAGGTCTTCGAGATGTTCTCGATCACGGCGACCTGATCCCCCGAGCGCGGCGGATCCTTGAAGTCGAACTTCACGACGACGCGGCGCTTGGGCAGCTCGATCTTCTCAATCTTGTCGAGCGCCTTGATGCGGCTCTGCACCTGCGCCGCTTTGGCCGCGTGGGTCTTGAAGCGCTCGATGAAGCGCTGTTCCTTGGCAAGCATCGCCTGCTGGCGCGCATAGGCGGCCTCGCGATTGGCTTCGCGCGTGGCGCGCTCGCGCTCGTAGAAGTCGTAGTTGCCCGAGTAGACAGTGATTTCGCCGCCGTCGATCTCGCAGATCTTCGACACGATGCGGTTCATGAACTCGCGATCGTGTGACGTCATCAGCAGCGCGCCTTCGTGCTGCTTGAGGAAGCTCTCCAGCCAGATGATCGATTCGATATCGAGGTGGTTGGTCGGTTCGTCCATCAGCAGGACGTCGGGCTTGCCGAGCAGCACCCGCGCCATGGCGACGCGCATCTTCCAACCGCCGGACAGCGCGCCGACGTCGCCGTCGATCCGCTCATCGTCAAAACCGAGGCCGTGCAGCACCTCGCGGGCCTGGCTCTCGAGCGCGTAGCCTCCGAGGTGGTCGTACTCTTCCTGCACTTCGCCAAAGCGCGCGAGGATCTTGTCCATGTCGTCCGCTTTCTCCGGATCCGACATGTCCTGCTGCAACTGCTCGAGCTCGTGGTGCAGGTCGCCAACGCGACCGCTGCCGGCAATGGCTTCGTCGAGCACTGATCGGCCCGACATTTCCTCCACGTCCTGCCGGAAGTAGCCGACGGTCAGCTTCTTCGGCACCGTGACCTCGCCATCATCCGGCGCTTCCTCGCCAGTAATCATGCGGAAGACGGTGGTCTTGCCCGCGCCGTTGGGGCCGACCAACCCGGCCTTCTCGCCCGGATTGAGCTGGAAGGAGGCATCGACGAAGAGGACTTGCTTGCCGTACTGCTTGTTGACGTTGGCGAACGCGATCATGGGAACTTACAACGATAACAGGTTACGGGTTCACGTTCAGTAACGCTCGGCATCCGTCTTCGGCATCAGCGGCCAGGGTGCTGCCGTCGTGCCGTTGATCGTCGTGCCTGCGTTGGCAAACATCGGGATCATGCGGAAGAACGGCGCGGGGAAGTTCAGCGTCGGCTCCGAGGCCTTGTTCAGCGCCTCGATGTCTTCGGGGCGCAGGGTGACATCCAGCCCGGCGAGGTTCTGTTCGAGTTGATCGATGCGGCGGGCGCCGATGATCGTCGACGTGATGCCCGGGCGCGATTGCACCCACGCCAGCGCGATGCTGGCCGGCGAGGCGTTCAGCTCCTGGCCGATCCGGATCAGGTGATCGATGATGGTCAGGTTTCGCTCGTTGAGGAACGCCTTGACGCGATCGCCGCGATCCGGCTTGGCCTCGGCCGCGTTGGCGCGCGTGTACTTTCCAGAGAGCACGCCGCCCCTCAGCGGCGACCACGGTGTAATCCCCAGCCCCAGTTCACGAGCCATCGGCACCAGTTCGCCCTCGATCGTCCGCTCGATCAGCGAATACTCGACCTGCAGACCGACGAACGGCGACCAGCCATGAAACTGCGCAAGCAAGTTGCCCTGCGTGACCTTCCAGGCCGGCGTATCCGAGACGCCGATGTAGCGCACCTTGCCGGCCCGCACGAGATCATCCAGCGCGCGCATCGTCTCGTCGATCGGCGTGTGCGGATCCCAGAAGTGCATCCAGTAGAGGTCGATGTAGTCCGTCTTCAGGCGGCGCAGTGACTGCTCGCACGATTCGATGATGTTCTTGCGTCCCGCGCCGCCGCCGTTCGGGTCGCCCATGTAGAGATTGGTGCTGAACTTGGTCGCGATGACGGCACGGTCCCGGCCGCCGGCGCGCTCGAAGTAGTTGCCGATGATCGCTTCGGAGTGGCCCTTGGTGTAGCCGTTGGCGGTGTCGATGAAATTGCCGCCGCGCTCGAGGAAGCGGCGCAGGATCGCGTCAGACTCGGCCACCGTCGAGCCCCAGCCCCAGTCTTCGCCAAAGGCCATGGTGCCGAGGCAGAACGGGCTGACGCGCAGGCCGGAGCGTCCGAGCGTGACGTAGTGACTGAGTGGCATCCACCGATCATACCGGCTTGCAGCGGGACTCTGCGGCTATACTTCGCCGCATGAAGACGACACGTCGCGCGTTTGTCGGGGCGTCGGCTGCGGCCGCCGCTCATGTCTGGGTGCCCGCACCGCTCAAGGGATACTCCGCTGCCGAACTGCGCAAGCCGGTGACGCCGCTCACGGCCGGTGTGGCCAAGTCAGATCTCGAGACGCCGGCGCTCTGTGTCGATCTCGACAAACTGGAGCGCAACATCGCCAAGATGCAACGCACCGTCAACGCCAACAAGATCGGCGTCCGGCCACATGCCAAGACCCACAAGTGCGCGGCGATCGGCAAGTTGCAGATGGCCGCGGGCGCGCTCGGCTTGTGCGCGGCAAAGCTGAGCGAGGCGGAGGCGCTGCTCGAGGCCGGCATCGACAAGATGCTGATGACGACCAGCAACCTGCCGGCGGCAAAGATCCGCAAGGCTATGCAGTTGAAGAAGCGCTTCCCGGGGTTCGTACAGGCGGTTGACTACGACCAGAACGCGCAGGACCTGAACGCCGCTGCCAGGGAAGCCGGGGTGATTGCCGACATCGTGATCGACGTCGCCGTCGGCACGCGCAGCGGCATCCCTCCGGGCGAGGATGCCATCAAGCTCGCGCAACTGGTGGACAAGCTCCCGAACCTGAAGCTGCGCGGCATGCTGTCGTACGACGGCGGCGCGCAGCACATTGCGGGTTTTGCGACCCGCAAGGAGCGGGCGCTTGCGGCAATTGAAGAGAATGCGCGCACGCAGCAAAAGATGAAGCAGAGCGGCTTCAACACCGAGATTTTCAGTGGCGGCGGCACCGGCACCTACAACATCTACCACCAGGTGCCCGGCTTCACCGACGTGCAGGCTGGCAGCTACATCTTCATGGACATGCAGTACATCGCGATCGGCAACGCCGACGGCCAGCCGGTCTATGACGACTTCGAGCCGTCACTGACGGTGCTGGCCACGGTCGTGAACAATCGCTTCCCGGGCCGATTGACGACCGATGCGGGTGCGAAGGCGTTGACGATCAACGTGCCGCGCGCCGGCGTGATTGGTGAACCCGGCTTCGACTACAACGCCGGCTCTGACGAGTTCGGATCGATCACCTTCAAAGAAGCGCGCAAAGATTGGAAGATGGGCGATCGGATGGAGCTGATTGTTCCCCACTGCGATCCGGCGGTGAACCTCTACGACTACATCTATGCGTGCCGCGGCGAGCGGGTTGAAGCGGTGTGGGAAGTCACGGCTCGCGGACACTCACAATAGTCCCGGCGGCGGATCCGCCGTCACGCTGATTGTCGCGCCGGTGATCGGATGCGCGAACTGGAGACGCTCGGCATGAAGCAGGTAGCCGCCGTCGCCAGGAAGTCCGGGATTGTTCTGTAACCCGCCACCGATGGCGTAGACGGGATCGCCGGCCAGCGGGTGTCCCGCGTACGCCATGTGGATGCGAATCTGATGCGGCCGACCAGTTGTGATCTCGACGCCGAACAGCGTCTGAGCGTCGCGTCGCTCAACGACCGTCGCGACGCTGTGTGACGGCTTGCCTTCGGCGCTCGCGGCCTGGATCGTGCCAAGCCTCGGATGCGGCACCGGCCCGATCGGTGCGTTGATCTCGAGCCGTTCAAAACGGGCCACACCTGATCCAAGAGCGCGATACGTCTTCCGCACGTCGTGATCGCGCCAGCCGCGCGCGAGACGTCCCGCAGCATCAGATGTCCGGGCGAACAACACCAGACCCGAGGTGTAGCGCCCGAGTCGATGCAGAGGACGCGCGTGAGGATGCTGCTGTCTGACGAGCGCCAGTAGTGTGTGCTCGAGGAATCCGCCCGCCGGCATCGTTGGCAGGCCGCTCGGCTTGCTGACGGCCAGAATCGCGTCGTCCAAGTGGATGACGTCGTAGCGCAGCGGGACATCGGGCTCGTCCCAGGGAGGGCGATGCCACGTGACGGTTTGGCCTGATCGCAGAACGACGTCCTCGTGGACGCGATCGCCGTCGACCTCGACTTCGCCGCGCTCGAGTCGCGCGGCCCATTCAGATGTGGTGGAG
>JAYQOO010000094.1:0-13968 GCA_038144855.1 Acidimicrobiia bacterium
TGGCCGGGGTGGGGGGGCAGGGGGGCTGTTGGGGCCGCGCTGGGCGTTGTGCCGCGGGCGGGGGGCGTGGGCGCGCCCCGCCGCCCGGGGGGCCGCGTCGCTGCCGCGTCGCGGACGCGCCGGATTCGCATTGAGCGGGCCGGCAAACGCCATCTGCCGCATGTGGTCGCCAGGACAGTTGCAGGCCTCCCGCGCGTGTGCTTCCCCTTCCGCGCCCGCAATCTCGCGCGCGCGGCCCAGCGACTCGAGGTAGGCCACAAGGTCTCGGGCCTCCTGGCGCGGTCGGTCGGCCGCGCCATCGAAGAACTGCGGGTAGGCCGGCATCACCGATTGCGCGACCACCGTGCGCGGCGCGAACAGGTGCGCGAGGTGCCAGTCGGCGGAGCGCGTCGCGTAGGTGCGCGACAGGTCGGGACCGATTCGGCGGGTGCCCATCTGATGCGGCACGTCGAAGCGAGTCTCCCACGCGAGCGTCGGCGCGCCGAAGCGCGCCATGTCGCTGTCGAGGAACCGCACCTGCTGCGAGTGGCAATAGCCGCACCCCTCGCGCGCGTAAATGGCACGCCCGCGCCGCGCGCTGATGTCGAGTTCGAGCGGGTTGGGCGGCGACATCGATGCGGTCTCGGCATCGAGCACGCGGCGGGGCCACAGGCCCAGCAGACCGACCGACATCACGAAGAACAGCACGCCGGCCACGGCTCCCACGAAATAGGCGTAGCGGACGGCCTTGCCCATTGGCGTCACGATGGCTGCTCCACGGCCGCCAGCCGCGGCGACACGTGCGGCGTCGGTTCGCCCGCGGTCCCTCCGCCGATGGCGGCCAGCCCGCCGCCGCGCGGACCGGTGGTCAGCCCGACCAGCAACGCGACAAGTCCGCCGCCAACCAGCGCGACCGAGCCGTGGGCGCGAATCACCCAGAACGGCCGCGATGCCTGCACCGCGTCGATCCACGGCGCCGCCGACGCCCACATCCGTCCCTGCATGATGCCGGCGGCCGTGAGATCGACCACCATGAGCGCAAGGCCGGCGGTGACGAGCCAGAATGCGGTGTCAATGGCGCGCGCGTTGTAGCGCGCCCAGCCGATTCGCTGCCACGCGTGTACGAGGCCGCCCGCCGCCGCGAAGGTGGCGAAGCCGAGCATGGCCAGGTGCGAGTGGCCGATCACCCAGTCAGTGAAGTGCACGGTCTGGTTCACCGACATCTGTGCCTGCGCCGATCCCTGGAGGCTGACGATCAGGTAGAACCACGTGCTGAAGGCGACGAAGCGCAGCGCCGGATCGCGCGGCAGCCAGCCGGCCCCGCGCATCGACAGCCCGAGGTTGGTCACTACGATCACGACCGTCACTCCCAGCAGCGCCGATGCAGTGATGGCCGTCAACTGCGCCGACATCGGAATCACCGAGTACACGTAGTGATGCGTGCCGTTCAACGGATAGAGGAAGAACAGCAGCCAGAAACCGAGCATCGACAGGAAGTGGCTGAAGATCGGCCGGCCCGTGGACGCGGGGATCACGTAGTAGAGGATCGCCAGTGCCAGCGGCGTCACGAACAAGCCGACGGCGTCGTGAATCCACAGTCCGCTGAAGGCCGCGCCGGCGGCGCCGGGCACGAACTCGGGCACGAGGTTGCCCATCGGGTAGGAGAGCAGGGTGAAGACCAGCGCGCCGATCACGTACCAGCTCGACACGTAGAGTGACTCGAGGCCGCGCGCGAAGAACGGCGGCAGGAACTGCACCGCCGCCATCAGCAGCCCCACCACGACGAGCGCATCGACGATCGGCGGGAACTCGGCCCACTCGAGCGGCTGGCTGACGCCCGACAGCACCAGGATCCAACCCGGGAGCATCACCGCGAAGTTCCACCATGCCCACAGCCATCGGCCAAGCGACGCGCTGGTGACCGGGCGTCCGCTCAGCACCGGCACTGCGTGGTAGAGGAACGCCAGAAACGCGTTGCCGAGCCAGCCGAGCATGATGCCCTGCGTATGCGAAAAGCGGAGGCGTCCCCAGCTCAGCCAGGGCACGCCGGCACCGAAGTCTGGGTAGAGCAGCTGGAAGGCGACGAGCGCGCCGAAGACCACCGAGAGGAGCAGCGTGACGAGCGCCGCGAGGCCGTGCGCGTGCACGAGGTCGGCGTCGACCAGAGGCACGGCACGGGATGCGGCGGGTTGATTCACTGCGCTGTGTGAGCGTCGCGCGTCGCTACTTGTTGATCGGGATCATGATGTGGGCGCCGGGTGTGCCGGCCTGCATCAACCACGGCACGCCGGCGCCGCCGATGGCGTCGTCGCGGTGATCCGCATCGGAGACGCCGACCGATTCGGCCGTTGCTCCCGGCACCGACAGCACCCACAACAGCTGGATGCGGTCCTTCTTCCCATACAGGCGGTACGACATCGTGCCGAACGGCGTCGGCGTGAGCGTGCCGGCCTTGGTGGCGGCAGCCACCGCGTCGGCGACTTCCTGGTCGCTCTTGCCCTGGGCGCGCAGCTTCGCGGACATGTCGCGCCGCGGGCCGGTCACCGCGTTGTAGCACCACGTGAAGCCGTCGGTGCCCCGCGGCGTGCATTCGGCGAAGTTCGTGCCCTTGCGCAGCACGATGCGCTCGCCGCTTTTCGGGTCGTACTTGTAGACGGTGGCGCCCGCGCGCAGGTCCTCGGGCAGCGGCAGGGTCGCCTGGGTGATCTCGTCGGCGGCCACGTCGGTGATCGCCGACTGCTTCACCGGCGGGTTGATCGGGATCATGACATGCGCCCCGGGATTGCCCGGCTCCATCATCCACGGCAGGCCGTTGCCTTCGAGCGCATGATCGCGCTGGCTCTCGGCCGACACGCCGACCGACTCCGGCGTGCGGTTCGGCAGCGAGATGACCCACAGGTTCTGGATGCGATCGCGCTTGTCGTAGCCGCGATACGACATCATCGCCGCCGGCGGTGATGGCAACTGGCCCGACTTGACCGCCGCGGCCAGGGCCGCGGCGATCTCGTTGTCAGACTTCTTCTGAGCCCGGAGCTTCGCTTGCATGTCACGGCGCGGCCCGAACATCTTGTGATAGCAGCGCGTGAAGCCGTCGGCCATGCGCGGCTGGCACTCGAGAAAGTTCGTGCCCGGCCTGAGCACCTTGCGGGCGCCGGTGTCGGCATCGTAGGTGACCACGGCAGCGCCTGACTTCAGCTCCGCCGGGAGGATCTGCACGGCCTCGGCAACGAGCGCCGCGTCGCCGGCTGCCTGAGCCCCGGCGGCAGACACGCCCGCCGACAGCAACAGGGCCTCGCCCGCGACCCGAAGAACGTGGTGCGCGCGAGATGCCATTGGTGACTCCACTCTACTGGCGGTTGTAGGCGAGGCCGGCGCCTTGCGCCTTCTCGATGGCAATGACCATTGCCGGCACGATAGTGACGCCGGGCAGCAGGTTGGCGCGCAGCTCCTTCTCGATCTCCGGCGCCTTGCCCTTGCCCCTTACCTCGAGCTCGACGCACCAGGCGCCGAGCGCATTGGCGCACATCAAGAACTTCGCGCCCATCTTCTGCAAGCTGTCGATCCCAATCGAGGGCATGGCTTCAGCAAACGGCGGCAGCGGCGGCACGCCGGCGGCCTGCATCAGCATCGGCAGCTCGTTCTTGGTCATGCGATTGAACGGGTTGCGCGTATAGGGCTTGCCGCCGTCTTTCAGGCTGTGGTACTCGCCCAGTCCGTACTTCGCCCACATCGCGTCGTTGAAGCCCATCGCGATGCTCGAGCCAGGACCGATGCCGTAGAACGTTCCAACCGCGCCCACCGTGCCGGGTGCCGCCTTGTAGGCCGCCTGGTAGGTGCTGATGTAGTTGAGGATGTGCATCAGGCCCATGCCGTTGTTATGGCGCGGGAAGTCAAAGAAGCAACGGTTCTTGCCCTTCACTTCGCCCAGCCAGGCATCGGCGCCCGACGCCTGACGCGCCTCCGCGCGGCCGGCCGCCGCAAGCGGCAACCCGAGCGCAGCAGCGGCGCCAGTCAAACGACCCAGAAACCCCCGACGATCCGTTGAGTTCATGCCAACTCGTATTGAAGAAAGTTTCGTGGACGGAAAGCAAAGCACCGAACTACCCGACGAACAGCAAACTGTACCCAAACTCCTGCGCGCGCGTGACGCCGACGACGCCGGCGGGCACGAGGCGGCTGTTGGCAATCATGTTCGCGGCCATTTCCTTGTAAACGGCAGCGGCATCGCCGCCGCTGCCGGCCAACCCTCTCGCGAAGCGGTTGGTGGCCATGTCGCACACGATGAACTGCACGCCGCGCTTGGCCAGCGCATCGAGCGACGGGCGCGGCGCGGTGTTATGCGGGTTGGCAGCGGGCGGTTCGCCGGTCCTGGACTCGTACTTGATCATCGTCGCCATCTGCTTGCCGAGCTTAGCCCAGACCGGATCGGTAAACGCAAATAAAGTGGCGTAGTGCCGCAAGCACACGATCATGGACAGGTCGCCGTCTTCCAGGCCGTAGCCAAGGTTATTGCCCGTGAAGAGGTTGCCGGCATACCCGATCGCCTCGCCCACTCCGCCGGCGGTCGTGACGTCGAGGATCATGCGGTGCTTGCCCGGCACGCGATCCATCCACAAGTCCTTTTCGTGGCGGCTCGGCTGAAACGGCGTTCCGGCCTGGGCGGAGGCAGGCGAACCCGACCAGGCCATTGCCGCGGCGGCGCCCATCCCGGTAACCAGCGCTCGTCGTGTGTGCGTGCGTTCACTCATCGTGGGGGTCTCCGATCATTCTGACGTCCCGCGGATTATAACGGCCCCCGGCCCCGTGGAACCCCCGGAACCACGACAATCCCGGCCATACGACCGGCGCGCTCCCCCTCCACCCGAAAAGAGTCGAACACCTCGGGATGCGACACCGTGCTCAGCCCGCAGAAAAATATGTAATCGGCGGCGACGCCTGAGGCCAGCAGCTGGTCCCGGTTGGCGGCCCACAAGTCCAGGCGCCAGCGGGCGGCGTCGCGGATGAACCAGCAATCGACGTCTGCCTGCGCGTGACCCGCTTCAAGGAACGAGGCGATCAGCGACTCGCCGACTTCGTAGTCGTCCGGTCCGACGCTGGGCCCGATCGCCGCGAGCAGATCGCCGGGTCGCGTCCCAAACTCCCGCCGCATGGCCTCGATCGCCGCCGGGACCACCCGCGCGCACGTGCCGCGCCATCCAGCGTGAATCGCCGCCGCCGCGCCCCCAACCGGATCGCACAACAGGACCGGCACACAATCGGCGACCATCACGGCAAGCGCCAGCCCGGCCTCGTTCGAGACCATCGCGTCGCCGTCGGGACGGTCGCTTGCGGCCGTCGCGGGCACTTCGCCTCTCTTCAGGACTCGCACGACGTTGCCATGCACCTGCTTCACGCGCATCAGCCGTTCGGCGGTTGATCCGACCGACGACAGCGCCGCCTTCCACGAGTCGGGCCCGGGTAACGCCAGTTGCTTCGACGTAAACAGATGTTGCGCCGCACGCTCGAGCGGCCGGCACCGTAGCGCGTCACCCCAAGGCTCACGGCTCCAATGAAATGCGGGGTGCGGAAGCGGCAGCGTCATGGGCGCGGGCCGCGGCGGCGGCAACCATGGTGGTCATTTCGCGCGATCGAGCGGCCCGCACTCGCCGGTTTTCGCAGGAGTCGCGCTGGCATAGCCCTTGATCATCCGCCAGTCGGCGACATGCAACAAGACAGATCTCGCGGGTCAACCTGCGAACAACTGGAGATCACCATGGTCATCAAAATCCTGCCGAACCAGAAGAACGCCCCGACGGGGAAACTGGCCGACGCCGAACTGCACTTCACTGATGGCGAGTTCGAAGGCTTGCGGCTGCTGGGTTTTGCCGTGTGGGAACGGCGCAACGGCACCGGCCGCAATGTCACGTTCCCGTCGCGCACCTACTCGGTCGCAGGCGAACGCCGCAACTTCGCGCTGCTGCGGCCGGCCGTGGCCGTCAATACGCAGGAAAAGCTGCGCGATCAGGTGCTGCAGGCGTACGCGGATTTCGAGGCGCAGGAGTTGGGGGCCGGCTGACGGTCGCGCCGCCGGCGACGACCGTCCTGCCCCGACGAGTTCAATTGAGCACGGGAAGCAGGCGGGCGTTTTCCTTGGCCCGTTTCGGCGGAAGTGTCCATTCCTCGTGCGTGCTCTTTTCGAACTCGGCGCGGAAGAACGGTTCTTTCATTCCGCCGTCGATCATGCTCCACGGCAGCACGAGATCCTTCGATCGATCCCGGTAGATATAGAAGTCGCCGTCGACGCCCGCGTCCGCGACGGCCTTGCGCCACTGGCCGCCGTTGGCCTCTGCGAGCTCGATGGCCGGGGCGATGCGGCGATCGCCGAGCGACAACAACGCCTGGTAGTACGAATGCCGTTCGCTCTTGATGTTGAAGTAGACGTTGTCGATGCCGGAGACGAGCGATCGCATCCGTTGCATCCTGCGCTCGATTTCGCCGGCCGGCGCCATCGGCAACCACTGGAACGCGGTGCCGGGCTTCGGCACCAGCGGGTTGACGCTGGCGACGATGCGGCCGATGCGGCCACGGGGCCGCGCGTGCTTGAGCATGACCGCGTGCAGCTGCAGGGTGAGGTCGCGGATCGCGACGAGGTCCGCGTCCTCCTCCGTGGGCAGGCCGATCATGTAGTAGAGCTTCAGGCTCTCGATGCCGCTCGAGAAGATCAGTTCGGCACGATCGAGGATCTCCTCGTTGGTGATCGTCTTGTTGATCACGCGCCGCAGACGGTCGGAACCGGTCTCGGGAGCAATGGTCAGCGTGCGTTCGCCGCTGTCGTGGAGCAGACCCACGATCGTCGGCGTCAGGTCGTCGAGACGCAACGACGCAGGACTGATCGAATAGCCCATGTCCTTCAAGCTGCGAAGGATGTGTTCGATATCGGGATGATCGCACAGCGCGATCGACACGAGGCCGGCACGCGACGAGTGGGTGCGGGCGGCCTGCGCGAGATCCAGGATGCGCTGGGTTGGAAACGCGCGAACCGGCAGGTAGTTGTAGCCGGCCCAGCAGAATCGACACAGGTTCGCGCAACCGCGCACGACTTCGACGAGGAAGCGCGATCCGAACTCGGTGTCGGGCGTGAAGATCGAGGTCGATGGTGGATCGACCGCGTCGGTCGTCTTGAGCGCGGCCTTGCGGACGATCGGCGGCGCGCCAGTGCCCTCACGAGGCACGAACCTGACGATCGAGCCGTCGGCGGCGTGCTCGACGTCGTAGAACGACGGAATGTAGTAGCCGCGATGCTGGGCAAGGCGCCGCAGCTGTTCGCTGCGCGACGAGGTTCCGAACGCGTCAAGCAACGCCGGCACCAGGGCTTCACCTTCGCCAGCGGCGATCACGTCGGCAAACGGCGCCAGCGGTTCGGGGTTCACGAAGGTCACGGCACCGCCGATGACGATCAGCGGCTGCTTGTAGTCGCGGTCGGCCGCGCGCAGCGGCACGCCGGCCAGGCGCAGCATCGTCAGGACGTTGGTGTAGTCCCATTCGAACGACACCGAGAAGGCGATGACATCGAACTCCGACAACGGCGTCTGCGATTCAAGCGAGACCAGGCGCGCGCCTGAATCGCGCAGCGCGGCCAGTTCCTGCTTCGGCGGCAGGAACGCGCGCTCACAAACAATGTCGGGCTGGTCGTTGAAGAGGCGGTAGATCGTCTGGAAGCCGAGGTTCGACATCCCGACGAAGTAGGTGTTGGGAAATATCAGCGCAACACGGAGGCGGTTGGCGTGTGGCTTCGACACGTAACCGACTTCGCGGGAAAGGGTCTGACGTGCGGCCTCTCGTTGGTGGTACCGGGCTTTCATTTAAATTCCAGGGGACCGTCGAGCTGTCGTTGCGCCGACGGCGCTCGCGGCTCCCCTGGAGGTACCTACTGTATCAGCCCTCGTTCCGCCGCAGGAACGCGGGCACATCGAGGTCGAGGTTGAGGTCGAACTCCCCCGGCGCCGAGCTGTCGTCGGCCGCCAGCGGTACATCACCGGGGTTCTGACCGACGGCAACCTTCTGGGCTATCGGCATTTCGATCGGCGGACGACGGGTAATGGTCGGCGTGATCGAGTTGCGCGACGACGCGGCCTGGGCCGCTTCGTTGGCGCGGAGCACGGAGGTGTAGGCCGACATGTCAACCGGCGTCTGTGACGGGGCCATCGCCGGCGTCGAACGCTCGGTCTTCACGTGGTCGAAGCCGGTCGCAATCACCGTGATCTTCACCTTGCTGGCCAGCGTCGGATCGACCACCGCGCCAAAGATGATGTTGGCGTCTTCGTGTGCCGACTCCTGAATGATCGTCAACGCTTCGTTGACTTCAAGCAGCGACATGTCGGGACCGCCAGTGACGTTGATGATCACGCCGCGCGCGCCTTTGACCGATGCGTCTTCCAGCAGCGGGCTCGAGATGGCGCGGTTGGCCGCGTCAACCGCTCGGGACGATCCCTCGGCCATCGCGGTGCCCATCATCGCCACGCCCATGCCGGACATGATCGTCTTGACGTCGGCGAAGTCGAGGTTGATGAGGCCGGGGACGAGGATCAGGTCCGAAATGCCCTGGATCGCCTGTCGCAGCACGTCGTCCGCGGTGACGAACGCGTCGAGCATCGAGGTGTTGCGGTCGATCACGCTCAGCAGCCGTTCGTTCGGGATGGTGATCACCGTGTCGACAGCTTCCCGCAGCGCCTCGAGACCCAGCTCCGCCTGGCGATGCCGCTTCTTGCCTTCGAACTTGAATGGCTTGGTGACGACCGCGATCGTCAGTGCTCCAAGTTCGGTAGCCAGGCTCGCGATCACCGGCGCCGCGCCGGTGCCCGTGCCGCCGCCAAGGCCCGTGGTCACAAACACCATGTCCGCGCCGGACAGCGCCTGGATCAGGTTGTCGGTGTCCTCGAGCGCGGCCTGACGGCCGATATTCGGATCGGCGCCGGCCCCGAGCCCCTTGGTGCGCTTGCCGCCGATCTGGATCTTGACCGGCGCGGGGTTCGCCTTCAGCGCCTGCGCGTCGGTGTTCGCCACCATGAATTCCACGCCGGAGATCCCAGCCTGGACCATGCGCGATACGGCATTGCTGCCGCCGCCGCCAACGCCAACCACCTTGATTCGCGCGCCCATGCGCGCTTCTTCATCGAGCGTCAACCGCAGCGCTTCGAAGCCGTCCTGATCCGCCATCTTGCCTCCTGGTCCTGATCCCATCTTGCTCACCCGTCAACATCCACATGACAGGCGTGGGCCCGTGGGCCCTCGCCTGTCGGACTAAAAGAATTCCTTGAACACCGTCTTGAGCCGGCCCATCACGCGGGTCAGCGCGCCGCCGCCCGAGGTCGACGCGACCGGGCTGCGGTGCCGCGCCGCATACAGCACCAGGCCGACGGCGGTCGCAAACTGCGGGTGACTGACGTGATCGGCGAGCCCGCCGACCCCGACCGGCAGGCCGCGCCGGATCGGCAGGTCGAAGATCTGTTCGGCGATCTCGGACATGCCTTCCAGCTGCGCGCCACCGCCGGTCAGCACCAGGCCTGAGTTCAACGATTTCTCGTAGCCGGCCTTGCTGATCTCGTCCCAGATCAGGTGGAACATCTCTTCGGCACGCGGCTGAAGAATGTCGGAAAGAATGCGACGCGCCATGACGCGCGGGCGGCGGCCGCCAACGCTGGCGACCTCGATGGTCTCGTCCTCTTCGACCATCGACGACAACGCACAACCGGCACGGCGCTTGACTTTTTCCGCATCGGGAATCGGTGTGCGCAGGCCCACGGCGATGTCGTTGGTGAAGTGATCGCCGCCGACGGCAATCACCGCGGTGTGCCAGAGGCTGCCGCGCTCGAAGATGGCCAGGTCCGCGGTGCCGCCGCCGATGTCGACGACCGCGACCCCGAGTTCCTTCTCGTCGGACGTCAGCACGGTCTCCGACGCCGCCAGCTGTCCGATGACGGTGTCCTGCACTTCCACGCCGGCGCGATTCACGCACGCCACCAGGTTCTGCGTCGCCGTCTGGCTGCCGGTGATGATGTGGACGTTCACCTCGAGGCGCGCGCCGGTGAGGCCGACCGGAGCGCCAATGCCTTCCTGCTCATCGACCACGAAATCCTGCGGGAGGACGTGGAGGATCTCCCGGCCTGCCGGCAGCGACACGGCGCGCGCAGCGTCGATTGCACGCCGGACGTCGTCGCGGGTCACTTCGCGGTTCTTGCCGGCGACGGCCACGACGCCGCGGCTATTGAAGCCCTTGATGTGCGGGCCGCTGATCGCCAGCTGCACCGATCCGACCTCGACGCCGGCCATCAGCTCGGCCTCCTCGATCGACTTCTTGATCGAGTCCACCGCCGCTTCCAGATTGACGACGACGCCGCGTTTCAACCCCTTCGAGTCGGTGATGCCGATGCCAATGACGTCCACGCCGCCATCGTCCAGCAACTCGCCCACCACGGTACAGACCTTGGTGGTGCCGATGTCGAGCCCCACCACGTATCGTTCCTGTCGTGCCACGAGACCTCCCAGTCCCTACTTCCTCGCCTGAGCCGCGCGCGGCGGCCTGACGTACAACCGTTCGTCGAATCGCAGGTCGACGTAATCAATGCCGGACAACCGTTCGCGCAACGCCGGCGCCAGGTCGATGTACTGCTGCAGCCGCGCCACGAAGTCGGTGTCACCCAGGCGCAGCAGCGCCGGATCGCCATCGAGAATCACGACCGCGTCATGCAGGTCTGCGACGTCGATTTGTGATACCTGCTTGGCAATTTCGGGACGCGTCGACAGCGCGCCGATCACCCTGGCCGCAAACTCGGCGCGCGCCACGTCGATCATCGAGGCGCTGCTCTCGGGCGACGCGCCGAGGCCGTCGATCACCGGCAGGTCGATGTCGGCGTAGGCCGGGCCGTACTCGTCGACGATCATCCCCTTGTGGTCGATGAGGTACATCGTCGAGCCGAGCCGGCCGATGCCCATCGGCCGGCGTTCGCGAACATTGATCTCGAGCGTTGACGGCAGCACGCGGCGGATCGTCGCGCTCTCGACCCAGGGCGACGCCAGCAGCTTGTTCTGCCACTCGTCAAGCGACACGCCGAGAATGTTCTGGCCGCGCAGGCCTTCGACCAGCGCGAGCACTTCACCGGTCGACAGCCGTTCGTGGCCGCGCACCACCATGTGACCGATCTGCAGCGTTGGCGACGCGGCGATCAACGCCACACCACGATACGCGCCGTAGCCGATCAACAGCACCGGCACCAGCAGCCGCACCGCCAGCCAGACGTGCTTCGACGGCGCACTGCGCTTGACCGACGGCTTGACGTGCGCGCGCTTGAAGCGCTTGTCGGTGGCAACGGTGCCGACCGACTGTGGAAGACCGGCCATCAGCCGTGCCTCCGTTTCAACTCGTCGACCAGCTGCGTGGCCAGTCCGCCGATCGATCCGGCACCGAGCGTGATGACCAGGTCGCCGCTCCGCGCAAGGTCGGCCACGCGCGACGCCAGGTCATCCATCTTTGGAACGATGTGCACGGGCGTGTGGCGTCCCTGGTTGACGGCCGCGGCCAACGCCTCGATCGTCACGCCGGGAATCGGGTCTTCGCTGGCAGCGTAGATGCTGGTCAGTACCACTTCGTCGGCGCTGGCGAGAGCCGTGCCAAACTCGCGCATCAGGTCGCGGGTGCGGGTGTAGCGATGCGGCTGGAATGCGACGACGATGCGCGCCGGCCTGGCCGCCCGGGCCGCCGCGAGGACGGCGGCGATCTCCGTCGGGTGATGGCCGTAGTCATCCACGACGGTGATGCCGTTGATCACACCGCGGTTTTCAAAGCGCCGCTCGGCGCCGCGGAACTCCGCCAGCGCGCTGGCAATCTTCGGGAACGGCACGTCGAGCTCGAGGCCAACGGCCACCGCCGCCAGCGCGTTGAGCACCGAGTGGCGGCCCGGCACCAAGAGTCGCAGTTCGCCCAGCACGACCGGTGCGACGCCGTCGCGCTCCCGCTGTTCGACCGTGCACGTCGAGCCGTAGCCTTCCAGCACGACCTGCCTGCCCACGAGGTGTGCGTCGGCGGACTCGATGCCGTAGCGAATCACCCGCCGCGTGAACCGCGGCATCACCGCGCAAAGCTCCGCATCATCGGCGCACGCCACCACGGCGCCGTAGAACGGCACCTTGTTGGCGAAGTCGGCGAAGGCCTGCTGCAAGTCTGCGAAGCTCCCGTAGGCGTCCATGTGTTCGCGATCGATGTTCGTAATCACCGCAATCGATGGCGACAGCTTGAGGAACGAGCGATCGCTCTCGTCCGCTTCCGCCACCATGCACTCCCCGCGTCCCAACCGCGCATTGCTGCCAAACGCGCTCAGCCGCCCGCCAATCACCGCCGTCGGATCGAGCCCCGCGCGTTCGAGCACCAGCGCCACCATCGAGGTGGTGCTGGTCTTGCCGTGCGCGCCGGCAACCGCGATCCCGAATCGCAGGCGCATCAACTCGGCGAGCATCTCCGCTCGCGGAATCACCGGGATGCCGCGGCGCGACGCCTCCGCAACCTCCGGGTTCTCCGGCCGCACCGCGGACGAATACACCACCACGTCCGCGTCGCCGGCCTTTGCCGCCGCATGGCCGGCCTGCACCGTCACGCCCAGCGACTCGAGGCGATCGGTAACCGTCGAGCGCTTCGCGTCGGAGCCCGACACGGCGTAGCCGAGATTGGCAAGCAGCTCCGCAATGCCGCTCATGCCAATGCCGCCGACGCCGACGAAGTGAATGCGCCGGGTCTTACCGAGCATGTCCACTCACTCCGCGCTTCGTCACTCCAGCCAGCATTTCCACCCGATCCGCGATGCGTTCGGCGGCATCAGGCCGCGCGAGCGACTTCGCGGCGGCGCTCATCTGGCGCCGCCGCTCCGGACTCTCCAACACACCGCGCAGCGCATCGCCGAGCGATGCCTGCAGTTCACGTTCCTCGATCACCATCGCCGCACCCGACTTCGCGAACACCTCAGCGTTCTTGCGCTGATGGTCGTCGGTCGAATTCGGCAGCGGCACCAGGATCGCCGCCGTCTCGGACGCGGCCAGCTCCGCAAGGGTGGTCGCACCCGCGCGGCAGATGACCAGGTCCGCAGATTTCATCTCCCGGTCGATTTCGAAGATGAAAGCCTCGACCCGTGCCTCGAGACCGGCGCGTTGGTACGCGGTGCGCACCAGATCCAGATCTCGTTCGCCGGTCTGGTGGGTGATCGCAAGGCGTAGCCCGGAGGCTGCCAGCCTCGACGCCGCCTCCACCACGGCCACGTTGATTGCGTGCGCGCCCTGAGAACCGCCAAAGACTAGTACCCGGGCTGCGTCCTGCAGCCTGCTGTATCGATCATTCGGCTCCTCGCTCTGCGCCGGGAAAAACTCCGGTCGCACGGGATTGCCGGCCACAAATCCCGTGCCTGGGAAGTACGCCAACGCCGCTTCGAAATTCACCGCCGCCGCCCGCACGAACTTCGCGAGCAGGCGATTGGTGACGCCCGGCAACGCGTTTTGTTCGAGCAGCATCGTGGGATAGCCGGCAATCGCGGCGAAGGCGAGCACCGGTCCCGATGCAAAGCCACCCACGCCGACGACGACGTCGGGTCGCAGGCGCATCACGACGCGGGCCGCGTCGATCGCCGCGATGGGCAGCAACATCAACCCCTTCAACCGATTCACCCTCGACTTGCCCTTCAACCCGGCCACCCGAATCAGATCCAGCGTGAAGCCTTCCCGCGGGACCACGCGGGCTTCGATGCCCTGCGCCGTGCCGACAAACGACACCGTGCTCGCCGGGTCGCGGCGCAGCAGCTCGCGCGCCAGCGCGATGCCCGGGTACAAGTGCCCGCCGGTGCCTCCCCCCGCGATGACTACGCGCACACGTCACGCCGCTCCCATCTCCGCGGCGTTACTGTCGGGCCGCGCGTGGTGGGGGGTGGTGAGCCGCCCGCCGCCCCCCCGCCGGTTGATCAACATAGGCGCACC
>JAYQOO010000094.1:13978-17113 GCA_038144855.1 Acidimicrobiia bacterium
CGCGGGGGGTTTCGGGGGGGGCGGGGGGGGCGGCTATTGTTTCACGATCACGCCGACCGCCAGCAGGTTCATCAACATCGACGAACCGCCGTTGCTGACCAGCGGCAACGGGATGCCCTTGGTCGGCATCAATCCAAGGACGACGCTGATGTTCACAAACGCCTGCAGCACCAGCATCAGCGTGATGCCGAGCGCGAGGAAGGCGCCAAAGCTGTCGGGGGCGCGCATCGCGGTGCGCAGGCCGCGCCAGGCGATCACGCAGAAACACAGCACGATCAACGTGGCCCCGATGAAACCGGTCTCTTCGGAGATCACCGCGAAGATGAAATCGGTGTGCGGCTCGGGCAGGTAGAACAATTTCTGCACGCCCTGCATCAGCCCTTTACCGAACACACCGCCGGTCCCCACCGCGATCAGCGACTGGATGATCTGGAAGCCGTCGCCAAGCGGATCCGCCCAGGGATCCATGAACGTCAGCAGGCGCCGGCGGCGATAGTCGGCCTGCATCAGGATCACGTAGAGCGCGGGCACCGCCACCAGCGCCGCGCCGAGCAGGTAGCGATAGCTGATGCCGGCGGCAAAGATCATCACGCTGACGACCGCAAGCAGCGACACCGAGGTGCCGAAGTCCGGCTCGAGCAGGATCAAGCCGACGAACACGCCGACGATCATGCCGATCGGCAGCAGCGAGTAGCTGAGCTCGTTGATCCGCGACATGCGGCGCTCGAGGATCATCGCGGTGAAGATGATCGCGGTCAGCTTGGCCAGCTCCGACGGCTGGATGCCGAAACCGCCGATGCCGAACCAGCGCCGGGTGCCGTTGATCGGCGCCCTGAACAGCACCGCGAGCAGCATCAGCCCGACGACGGCGATCATCGCCCACACCAGCTTGTCGTTGCGGTACGAGCGATAGTCGATGCGCATCACGATCGACAGCACGGCAATCCCGACCGCGGCCCACATCATCTGGCGGGTCACGAACAGATACGGCTGCTGAAAGCGCTCCAGCGCCACCAGCGCCGAGGCGCTGTAGACCATGACGATCGAGACGCAAATCAGCGTCAGGATCGCCAGGAACAGCCATTTATCGGATTGCAGCTTCCTTGCCATAACTCAGCTTCCTTGCCATACTCCCCGCCCGGCCGGAGGCCGGGCAAAAACGACGCTGCCGACGCGCGCCCCGTCAGCCCTAAAGTTCGTTCGCGCAACTTCGATAAACAGGGGGGCGCGTCCTGCACGTCGAAGCAGTCAGTAGTCGCCAGTCAGTCAGGGAATTGAGACACCAGCCTCGCAGACCGGGGCAGCCTGCGCTCCCAGCGACCAGCTCTCAGTTGCCTCAAACCGGCTGACGACTACTCATTGCTCCAGCACACACCGGCCCACCTCGGGCCATCAGGCAAACGCCTGACCCACACCTCTCTCCCGCACGCCGTTATTCGCTTACCAACCGCCGTACTTCTTCTTTGAATTGCCGGCCGCGATCCGCGTAGTCGGCAAACATGTCGAAGCTCGAACAGGCCGGCGCCAGCAGCACCACGCCATCGGGCCCGGCCAGGTCGAACGCCCGCCGCACCGCATCGCGCAGCGTTTCGGCCTCGACCACCGGCACCGTGTCCTTGAGCGCATCGCGCACCATCGCCCGCGCCTCGCCGATGGCAACCACTGCGCGGCCATGCGCACGCAACGGCGCCGCCAGGTCGTTGAAGTCGCCGCCCTTGTACTTGCCGCCGATGATCGCGACGACGCGATCGAAGCTCTCGATCGACTTCGCGGCGGCGTCGACGTTGGTGGCCTTGGAGTCGTTGACGAAACGAACCCCGTCTTTCGTCGCCACCAGCTCCATGACGTGCTCGAGGCCGCGGAAGCCGTCGAGCGCCTTTGCCACTGCCGCGCCGGTGGCGCCGGCGAGGTGGCTGATCGTCGTCGCAGCGACAACGTTGCTCAGCATGTGCTGGCCGTGCAGCTGCACCGCCGCGATCGGCAGCAACGGGATGTCGCCTTCAGAGGTGCGGTGCCACACAAACCCGCGGCCGACGTGCACATCGGCGGTCTGATCCTGGACGCCGTAACTCACCATCCGTGCGCGCACATTCGTAGTCATGCGAGTCGCCTCCACGCTGTCGGCATTGACGACCGCCCAGTCCTCGTCACGCTGGTTCTCGAAGATCCGCATCTTCGCGGCCGCGTACTCGGCTTCGTCGGCGTGACGATCCAGGTGGTCGGGTGAAAAGTTCAGCAGCGCGGCGATCCACGGACGGAACGACTCGATCGTCTCGAGCTGAAAACTGCTGGCCTCGATCACGTGCACGGTGTCGGCGGTTGAGGCGTCGACCTGGGCGCTGACCGGCACGCCGATGTTGCCGCCGACCATCACGTGCATGCCGGAGGCCTCGAGCATCCGGCAGACCAGCGTCGTGGTGGTCGACTTGCCCTTCGTCCCGGTGATCGCCACGATGCGGCCACGCAGCCAGCGCGACGCGAGTTCGAGTTCGCCGATCACCGGCACACCCGCCGCGCGCGCCGCCGTCACTTCCGGCATGTCGAGCGGCACACCCGGGCTCATCACGATCAGGCTGGCGTTCTCGAACGACCGCACGTCGTGCGTGCCCAGCTCGAGCCCGACACCGGCCGCGCGCAGGTCCGCTTCGTCCGGGATCTGCGGCTTGCGATCGGTCAGCGTGACGCGGGCACCACGCCTGGCCAGCAGCCGCGCGGCGGCAACACCGCTCCTCGCGGCGCCAACCACCAGCACCTTCTGCCCGCTCACCGAAAAGGTTCCGGCCGTCATCTGAGTTTCAACGTCGTCAGGCTGAACAGCGCGAACAGGATCGCGACGATCAGGAAACGGGTGATCACTTTCGGCTCTTCCCAGCCGCTCAACTCGAAGTGGTGATGCAGCGGCGCCATCTTGAAGACGCGCTTGCCGCGCAACTTGAACGACGCCACCTGGATCACGACCGACGCGGCCTCGAGCACGAAGACGCCGCCGACGATCACCAGCAACAGTTCCTGCTTGATCAGCAGCGCGACAGTGGCCAGCGCGCCGCCGAGCGCGAGCGATCCGACATCGCCCATGAAGATCTCGGCCGGGTGCGCGTTGTACCAGAGGAAGCCCAGGCTGGCGCCCACCAGCGC
>JAYQOO010000095.1:0-16785 GCA_038144855.1 Acidimicrobiia bacterium
CTGTCTTGTTCCGTGTCGAATACCAGGCTCCGACACCGCCGCCAATGGCGGCCAGCAACACGATGGCGACGATCGCACGCTTCATATCTGACCTTACGTGGATGGGTGACGGGTGTTTACGGTGTCACAGTTTTTTCACGGGTGACGTCGCGTCCGCAGCGTGGTCCCCGGTCGCGCACGACTGGCACAGACAGGCGCGATTCCGCAGACCCGGGGGAATACGGTCCATTACCTGGGCAGGGATGCTGACCGCAAAGCACCAGCAGGCCTGCGCGCCTTGCGTGGCGCCGCAGCCATTGCGATCCCCGCAGAGCGGACATCGGGTCGGGTCGATCTGCTCAGTGTCTGGCGTCATGACGCAGGGTCGTAGTTCAAGTTCGGGCCGAGCCAGCGTTCGACCTCGGCGATCGACAACTGCTTGCGCTGACTGTAGTCGGCCACCTGGTCGCGATCAATCTTGCCGAGTGTGAAATAGCGAGCCTCCGGGTGCGCGAAATACAGGCCGCTGACGCTTGATCCAGGCCACATGGCGTACGACTCCGTCAGCTTGATGCCGGTGGCCGCTTCGACGTCCAGCAGCTTCCAGAGCGATCCCTTCTCGGTGTGATCGGGGCAGGCGGGGTAGCCGGCCGCCGGACGAATGCCGCGGTACTTCTCCTGGATCAGTTCTGCAGGCGTGAACTGCTCGGCCTTGCCGTAGCCCCATTCATCGCGGACTCGCTTGTGCAGGCACTCGGCGAACGCCTCAGCCAGACGATCGGCAATAGCTTCTGCCATGATCGCGTTGTAGTCGTCATGCTGCGCGCGGAACCGATCGCACAGTTCGGCGAGTCCGATGCCTGCCGTCACGGCAAACGCGCCGATGTGATCGGCGAGCCCGCTGCCCGCCGGCGCGACGTAGTCGCTCAGCGACCGGCACGGATGCGTCTCACCCCGATCGAGCTGCTGCCGAAGGAAGTGGAAGCGCATGACCTCCGTCGTACGGCTCTCATCCCCGTACAACGCCACGTCGTCTCCCACCGCACTGGCAGGAAAGAACCCGTAGACCGCGCGCGCCTGCAGCAGTCGTTCAGCGATGATCCGGTCGAGTAAGGCGTTGGCTTCCGCGAAGAGCTGCGTGGCCTGCGCGCCGTACTTCTCGTCTTCCAGGATGCGCGGATAGACGCCCTTGAGCTCCCAGGTGTGGAAGAACGGTGTCCAGTCGATGTAGTCGCGCAACGTCTGCAGCGGGAAGTCCTCGAGCACGCGCACGCCGGTAAACGATGGTTGGGCGATGTCGTCCGCGCGCCATGCGACGCTCGTGCGCCGCTCGCGCGCCGTGGCCAGATCCACGATCGGCTGCCGCGTCGAGCCGTGACTGCGGCGGATCGACTCGTATTCCGCACGGTGCTGGGCGACGAACGCGTCCTTGCCCTCGGGACTCAGCAGGCTGGTGGTCACCGGTACCGCGCGGCTGGCATCAAGCACGTGGACGACCGGTTCCTTGTAGTGCGGCGCGATCTTGATGGCCGTGTGCGCGCGGCTGGTCGTGGCGCCGCCGATTAGCAGCGGCAGATGGAAGTCCTGGCGCTCCATCTCGCGCGCCACATGCACCATTTCGTCCAGCGACGGCGTGATCAATCCGCTGAGGCCGATCAGGTCGGCCTTCTCCGCCTTCGCGCGCTCGAGGATCTTCTCGCACGACACCATCACGCCCATGTCGATGACTTCGTAGTTGTTGCAGGCGAGCACGACGCCGACGATGTTCTTGCCGATGTCGTGGACGTCACCCTTGACGGTCGCCAGGACGATCTTGCCTTGCGTCCTCACCACCTGTCCCGCCGCCGCGAGCGCGGCCTTCTCGGCCTCCATGAACGGGAACAGGTACGCCACCGCCTTCTTCATCACGCGGGCGGATTTCACGACCTGCGGCAGGAACATCTTGCCGGCGCCGAACAGATCGCCGACGACGCCCATGCCGTCCATGAGCGGGCCCTCGATCACCGCGAGTGGCCGGCCAAGCTTGACGCGGGCTTCTTCAGTGTCCTGATCGATATAGGTATCGATGCCCTTGACCAAGGCATGCGACAGGCGGGCTTCGACCGTCCCGAGCCGCCATTCTTCGGTCTTCTTCTGGTCCGTTGTCGTTCCGGCGCCTGCGGCCTTGAGCGCCTCGCCGAACTCGACCAGCCGTTCCGTCGCGTCCGGGCGGCGATTGAGCAGCACGTCCTCGACCAGTGTCTTCAACTCTGGTTCGATCTCTTCGTAGACCTCGAGCATGCCGGCGTTGACAATGCCCATGTCCAGGCCGGCGGCAATGGCGTGGTAGAGGAATGCCGAATGCATGGCTTCGCGGACGACGTTGTTGCCGCGGAAGCTGAACGAGATGTTCGAGACGCCGCCGCTCACCTTCGCGTGCGGCAGGTTCGCCTTGATCCACCGCGTCGCCTCGATGAAGTCGACCGCGTAGTTGTTGTGCTCGTCCATGCCGGTCGCAACCGTCAGGATGTTGGGATCGAAGATCACGTCTTCGGGTGGGAAGGCGAGGTCGTCGACCAGGATGCGGTAGGCGCGTTCGCAAATGCGGATCTTGTCGGCCAGCGTGGCGGCCTGGCCCTGTTCGTCAAATGCCATCACCACGACCGCGGCGCCGTAGGTGCGAATGTGGCGGGCGCGCTGCCGGAACACCTCTTCGCCCTCCTTGAGCGAGATCGAATTGACGATGCCCTTGCCCTGCAGGCACTTCAGGCCCGCCTCGATGACCTCCCACTTCGAGGAGTCGATCATGAAGGGAACCTTGGCGACTTCGGGCTCGCTGCCGAGCAGTTGCAGGTAGCGTGTCATGGCCGCGACGCCGTCGATCATCCCTTCGTCCATGCAGATGTCGATGACGTTGGCGCCGTTCTCGACCTGCTGCCGCGCCACGCTGACGGCTTCGTCAAACTTGCCGTCCTTGATCAACTTGGCGAACTTCGGCGAGCCGGCGACGTTGGTGCGTTCGCCGATCATCATGAACACGCCCTGTTGCTGGACGAATGGCTGCGAACCGGACAACTGCAGCGGCTTCGGCACGCTCACGGTGCGACGGCGCACGTCTTCGCCGGTGATCGCGCGCGAGGGCACGGTGCGGCGCGGTTCCGCGTCGAGCGCCCTGGCGATCGCGGCAATGTGTTCCGGCGTGTTGCCGCAGCATCCGCCGGCGATGTTGATCAGCCCGTCCTTCGCAAAGTGCGCGAGGTGCCTCGCCATGTCATCGGGGCCGAGATCGAATCCGGTTGGTGACAGCGGGTTGGGCAGGCCGGCGTTGGGGTAGCAGGACACGGCGGCGGTGGCCTTCGACGAGAGTTGCTCGAGGAACGGGTACATCAGGTCCGGGCCGAGCGAGCAGTTCAGGCCCACCGACAGCGGATTCACTTGCGCCACCGCGGTCCAGAACGCCTCAACGGTCTGGGCCGAGATCATCGTCTCGCCGCCGCGTCCAACGGCGGCGGAGATCATGATCGGCAACTGCACGCGGTCGGCGGCAAACACCTCCTGGATCGCGACCAGTGCGGCCTTGGCGTTCAGGGAATCGAAGATCGTCTCGACCAGCAGCACGTCGGATCCGCCCGCGATCAACGCGCGGACCTGGTCGATGTATGCGGTCTTCACCTGATCGAAGGTCACGACGCGGAATCCCGGATCGTCGGCATCAGGCGAGTTCGAGAGCGACACGGTGAGCGGCCCGATCGCACCGGCGACGAAGCGCCGCTGTCCGGTCGCATCCGCGACGCGATCCGCCCACTCCCGGCACTGGCGCGCGGACTGTTCGTTGATGTCCCAGGCCAGTTGGCGGAGGAACGGATCGTCGATGATGCGCTGGTAGAAGTCGGGATCCTTGCGGCCGCCGTGTTCACGCGGATCGTCGACGAAGAACTCGCTTTGCGCAATGCTGGTCGCGCCAAACGTATTGGTCTCGAGGATGTCCGCGCCGGCTTCGAGAAAGCGGCGGTGGATGTCGCCCATCATGGCGGGCTGCGTCAACGAGAACAGGTCGCCGTTGTTCAACAGGTCCTTCGGCGCGTCGCGGAAGCGTTCGCCGCGGATGTCGGCTTCCTTCATCCCGTAGGTGCGGATCGTCGTGCCCGTGGCGCCGTCGATAATGGCGATGCGTTTGGCGAGCAACTCGGCCAGCGGATGCTGCGCGTGAACCGCGCGTTGGTTGATGTCGGTAGTGGTCATGAACGTGGTCTGCCTTGCTACTTGCTGCTACTTGCTACTTTCTTCTTCGTTCCGATCGCGAGTAGCACGGCAAATGGATCGTTGGTGCGGCGCGCGCCCAACTGGACGCGCACGTCGCTCAGACCGGCCCGGGTCAGCAGGCCGGACAGATGTTCATCACTGAAGCCGAACCATCGGTCGCCAAGCTTGTCGCGGACCCAGGTCTCATCGTGCGGGCGCAGGTCGAGAATCAACAGCCGCCCGCCCGGCTTCAGGATGCGAGCGGCTTCTTTGATCGACTCAGCCGGTTCGTCCGCGTGATGCAGCGCCTGCGAGAGCAGCGCCACGTCCATCGTGCCGGTGTCGATCGGCAATTGTTCCAGTTCACCTTTCTTCCAGGTGATGTTCGACAGCTTCTTTCGTGCCGCAAGGGCCTTTGCGCGCGCCAGGACGCCGGTGGAGCGATCCACGGCGATGACGTGCCGGGCCCACCGCGCGGTCTCGACGGTCAGGTAGCCCTCGCCGCAGCCGAGATCGGCGACGTCGTACGGCGGAATCAGCATGCCGAGCGCACGCGACCAGGCCGCCCAACTGCGTCCGGGCACCAGCTGCCGGCCGTCCCGGGTTTCGGGCCCCAGGTGTTCGAAGTTCTCGCGGCGCATCCGTAGCACTTCCTGCAGGCGCGAGTCGTCTGCTTTCACGGCAGGCGTGGCGGCGGAGGCTTCGAACTGGGCCTGCAGCAGCGGCCACAGCGGGCTCTTCCCATCGTCTTTGATGGCGGGTGAGAGGCGATAGAAGCTGTAGGCCCCGTCGCGTTCCTCGATCACGAGCTCGGCCTCCTTGAGCAGGCCGAGGTGGCGTGACACGCCAGACTGCGCGAGCCCGAGGATGCCGGTCAGTTCTTTGACGTTGAACCGGTTCTTGTCGAGGACCCGCAGCAGTCGCAGCCGGGCCTCGTCACCCAGCAAACGATACAGGGCGGATGCCTCTTTCATATCTACAAATCTATATTAATGGATATGTTTGGTGCAAGGGTGCGGAGTGCGACGTGCGCCGGTGCAGCCTTGCCCTGCCGCACCTTCGCCCCCCGCACATGAGATAATCCTGCTCTTGTTCTGACCGCTTTGCCCCTGGCTGGGGCACCGATTGACTCACTAAGAAGAGGAAGGCGCGTCTGGCCCACACGGGCCGGCGGCGTCTGAAACACCCATGGGAATTCTCGATAAGCTCCGCCCGCAGGCCAAGTCCACCCACCCCGATCCCAACATTCGCATTGAGGCGATCCATGAACTGGATCCCGCCGACCTCGAGTCGCTCAACGCCTTCGCCAAGGACGATACCGACGCGCGCGTGAGGCGCGTGGCGGTGGCGCGCATCACGGACGCCGCGGTCCTGGCCGACATCGTGCGCAACGAGTCCGAGGGCAGCGTGCGCGATCACGCGCTTGGGCAGCTCGTTGACCAGGCGTCCAAGCACGATGCTGCCGTCTCGAAGGCTGCCGTGACCGCGTTGGCCTCGCTCGGCCGCGAACGGGAACTCGCTCAGGTCGCCAAGTCGGCTGGGCCGGATGAAGTGCGCCGCGTCGCCATCGCGGCGGTGCGCGACGAGAAGATCCTGGGCAGCATTGCCCGTCACGCCGCCGAAGCCGGTGCGCGCCTGGTGGCGCTCGAACGCTTGACCGATGTGGGTGAGATCGAAGGCGTCGCGCTTCGCGGTGAGCACGCCGATGCGGCCGTGGCCGCGATCGACAAGCTCTCGGCGTCACGAAATGACGCTGCGTCGAGCGACACGCTGGCCGCCATTGCGGAGAAAGCGCGCACCAAGCCGGCGCAGAAGAAAGCGCGCACCCTGTTGAAGGCCGCTGCGCCGGTCGTCGCCGCGCCCGAAGCCGGTCCGGTCTACAAGGACGCCGACCAGGAGAGCGCGCGCGATCTGATCGCGCGCATGAACGGCTTGTCTGCCGTCAACGATGTGGTTCACGTTCGCGAGACCTATGCCGCCTCGCGAGTTGCGTGGGTTGAACTCCTCGCCGACGCCGACATCGAATCGGCGCTCGAAGCCGAGTTCGAAGCGGCATCGACCGTCGTGCGCGATCGCCTCGCCGCTGACGAAGCGGCGCGTGCGGAATCCGAGCGTCAGCGCCGCGCCCTGGAGCAGGAGCAGTCAGAGCGCATTGCCGTCTGCGCGAAGGTTGAGGCGCTGACCGGCGACGACATTACCGACGGCGTGGCGCAGGCGCGCGCGTCGTGGGAAGGCATGCCGGCGATGCCATCGGCCTGGGCCGCCGAACTCGATCGGCGCTTTGCCGAGGCCGGCCGCGCCGCCGAGAAGCGCCACGAGCGCCGCCAACTGGCGAAGCAGTCGGCGGAACGCCTGCCGACGCTGGTGCCGGAGATCGAGGCCCTGGCCGGGGGTGACAATTACAACGACATCCGCAGCCAGTGGTACTCCCTGCGCAAGCAGTGGCAGGCGATTGCGCGTGACGTCGAGATCGACGCGGCCCTCAGCGCTCGCTACGAGGCGGCGGCGCAGAAGCTCGAGGCCGAAGAGCAGAAGCATCGCGATGCCAAGGGCAAGCAGCAGTCTGAAAACCTGCATCGCCTGCAGGCGCTGGTGCAGAAGTTTGAGCAGCGCGCCGCGGCGGAATCGCTGACTCTGAAACAGACCGACCAGCTGATGAAGGACGTGAAGCTGGCCGTGGGCACCATGGGCCCGCTGCCGACCAAGCAGGACCGCGAAGACCTGATGGTGCGGTTGCAGGCGGTGCGCACGTCGCTGACCCCGCGCATCCAGGAACTGCGTGAAGCAGAAGAGTGGAAGCGCTGGGCCAACGTCCAGGTGCAGGAAGAGCTCTGCCAGAAGATGGAAGCGCTCATCCCGCTGGCCGAGACGGAACCTGAGAAGGCGTCGAACGAAATGCGGACGCTGCAGGAGCGATGGAAGCCGGTCGCGGCCGCGCCGCGCTCGCAGGCAGAGACGCTGTGGACGCGCTTCAAGGCCGCCCAGGAACAGGTCTACGAGAAGTGCAAGGACTTCTTTGCGCAGCAGGCGACCGAGCGCGTCGAGAACCTGAAGAAGAAGGAAGCCCTCTGTGTGCGCGCCGAATCGATGGCCGAGTCGACCGAGTGGGTCAAGACCGCGGAAGCGATGAAGACGCTGCAGGCCGAGTGGAAGGCGATCGGCCCCGTGACCCGCGGCAACGAGAAGGCCGTGTGGGAGCGCTTCCGCGCCGCGTGCGACAAGTTCTTCACGCGCCGCCAGGACGATCTCAAGCAGCGCAAGCAGGACTGGACGGAGAACCTCAAGCGCAAGGAAGCGCTGGTTGCCGAGGCCAAGCAACTCTCGGAATCAACCGAGTGGGAGCAGGCGGCCTCGCGCATCAAGAAGCTGCAGGTCGAGTGGAAGGCCATCGGCCCGGTCAAGAAGAGCAAGTCCGATGCGATCTGGAACGAGTTCCGTGGCGCCTGCGACATGTTCTTCGAGCGCTTCAAGAATCGCGATCAGGCCGCGTTGCAGGGCAAGATCGGCGATCGCGAAGCGGCGGTCACCGAACTCGAGTCGTTGCTGCCGGCCGCGGACGCGACTGACGCGCCGCAGCCCGATGATCTCTACGCGAAGGTCCAGGCGGCGCGCGCCCGCTGGGTGCAGGGCCCGGATCTGCCGCGTCACACGCTCGCGCCGTTGGCCGATCGCGTCAACGCGGCGCTGTTCTCGCTGGTCACCAAGTGGCCCGATGGCTTCAAGGGCACGGATCTCGATCCCGATCAGACGAGAGGCAAGATGGAGAAGCTGATCGCCAAGGTCGAAAAGCTGTTGCCGACCGAAGCGGCGGAGCCCGTCAAGAATCTCTCGCCGGCCGAATTGCTCGCGCGCCAGTGGCGTGAAGCGCTCGCCGCCAACACGATGGGCGCCGGTGCGGCACGCCAGGCCGAGGACGCGCGTCAGCGCGCCGCGGAGCAGGAAGTGCGCAGCGCGCAGGCCGCGTGGGCGCGCATGGGACCGCTCGCACCCGAACAGCGCAAGCCGCTGCAGGACCGGTTCGATCGCGCCGTGCGCAAGTTTTCGGAAATGCGCCGCCGCTCGACGGCACGGTCGTAGGTCACCAGGCGAACGGGCCAGGGGCCAACAGGCGAACAGGGGCCGGAAGTGGAAGAACGCTTCCGGCCTTTTGTCGTCTAGATTAGGAAGATGCGATCTTTCATTCCCGCTTTCATTGTGTTGTGTGTCCTTTCCTCCAGCCCGGCCATTGCTCAGTCAGTTCAAGTGGATGCGCACGTCACCTCGTCCAAGTGGAGCGAGTTCGACAGCTCCGATAATGGATTTGGCGGACGCATTTCCTTCAAACCGATCTCGCTGATCGGCATTGAAGCCGACGTGACCTGGTATCCCGGCGAGTACGAACCCGACGGCGTCGCGTTCAGCCGTAATCGAACCGAAGGTCTGCTCGGCATCACCGTCGGACCAAAGATCGATCGCATCCGCCCGTTTGCGAAAGTCGCCGCGGGATTCCTGAAAGTTGGCGCGACGCCGGGCGCGTTCGCGTGCATCGCAATCTTCCCGCCGCCGCTGAACTGCTCGCTGGCGTCAGGCGATACGCTGCAGGCTTACGAGATCGGTGGCGGCATTGAGTTCGACGCCAGCCGGCGCTTCTTCATTCGCGGTGACATCGCAGACCGCATCCTGAAATACCCAGGCCCGACCTTCGACAGCAACTTTGACATCAAGGAAGACGGCTTCTTCGGCCACGCGGTGCGCTTCACCCTGGGAGCGGGCGTGCGCTTCTGAAGTAGTAAGAATCAAGTAGCAGGTATCAAGAAAAGAAAAAGCCGGGTCCCTTTGCGGAGCCCGGCCTTCTTGCTACTTGCTACTTGCTACTAAGGAAGTGCCACCGCCGTATACCCACCATTCGTGGGGATCACGATGTACTGCTTGCCGTTGTGCAGGTAGGACATCAGTCCGTAGCCGCCCGCGCGCGGGATCGGCAGGGCGCCGACGCGCTTGCCGGTCTTCTTGTCGATCGCGAACAGGTTGTTGCGGCCGTCAGCGGTTTGACCGGCCGAGAAGAGCAGCGTCGCCGAAGCGGCGAGCGCAGCGGTGCCGCGGCGTCCCCAGTTCGTGTCGAGGTTCTTCACGTCCTTGAGCAGCGGGTTGGCGCGGAACGCCTCCTGTGCCTTCTGGTCCGTGTCACCGTGCGGAATCATCCACAGGTGCTCGCCGGTGTTCATGTCGATCGCGGTGATACGGCCGACCGGTCCCTTGAAGATGTCAGGGAAGCCGGCGAGCGGATCGTTCGCCATCGGCGGCGGCACCGGCTTTTCACCGCGCGACGTGATCCACGCCGCGAGCGTCTTGCCGGTCATGCGGTCGTTGTCTCGCTCTGCGGCCGGCGCCAGGAGTGTGGGCGAGCAGCCGCTCATCGACGCCACGAAGATCACGCCCGTCGTCGGATCCGCGGCGGGTGGGCCAGTGATGTTGGCGCCGCCGCCGCCGCCGGGGCAGATGTTCGCCGGGCCCTTGCCCTCCTTGTTGCCGCGATGCGTCGGCGCCGCGAACAGCGGAGCCAGTAGGTCAAGCTTCTGCGCGCGCTCGAGCGCGAGCTTCTTGATCTCAGGCGTGTAGTCCACGAGGTGGGCTTCGGTGCGGCCCTGCAAATCGTACGGAGCCGGCTTGGTGACGTGCGGCTGCGTGGCCGGCAGTTTTTCCGTCGGGACGAGCGACTGCGGCGCCGGTCGATCGACGATCGGCCAGATCGGTTCGCCGGTCTGGCGGTTGTACGAATACACCCACGACTGCTTGGTGATCTGGAACAGGCCGGGGATGCGTCCCTTGCCAGGCACGTTGACGTCCATCAGCACCGGCGCTGTCGGCGTGTCGTAATTCCAGATGTCGTGCTTGACGAGCTGGTGGTGCCAGACGCGTTTGCCGGTCTTCACATCGAGCGCGATGATGCTCGTGCCGAACAGGTTGTCGCCCGGGCGGAAGCCGCCGAAGTAGTCGATCGTGGCGCCGTTAGTCGGGATGTAGACGAGGCCGCGCGCCGGATCGGCGGACATCGGCGCCCACGACGAGATGTCGCCGGTCCACTTCCACGCATCGTTCTCCCACGTCTCGTGGCCGAATTCGCCCGGACGCGGAATGACGTGGAACTTCCACAGGAACTTGCCGGTCTTGGCGTCGTAGCCAAGGATGTCGCCTGGCACGTTCTCAATGCGCGTCTGGTTATAGCCCTGCTCCGCGGAGTTGCCGACGATCAGCACGTCGTTGACGACGATCGGCGGCGACGAGGTGGTGATGTAGCCGAGCGAGAGCGGCAATCCGTTCGCCGGATCGTAGGTCTGCTTCGCGTCAATCCACGGCTGCCAGTCGGCGATCAGGTCCTTCAGCATGTCGACGGTGCCGGTCTTCGGGAAGCCACGGATGGGCACTGCACCGCCCCAGCCTTCGAGCGGCTGGCCGGTCTTGGCGTCGAGCGCGTGCAGGAAGAAGCCCGGGCTGGTCATGAACACCACGCCCTTGCCGTTGATGCGCGCATACGCCACGCCCTTGCCGTGGTTCGAACGCATCGAGTAGGCGTGACGCGGCGTCTCAGGTTCCTGGAACGTCCACAGCGTTTTGCCGCTCACCGGATCGAGCGACACCACCGTGCGGCGCGGTCCCGATGTCGTCAGCAACATCCCGTCGACGTAGATCGGCAGCGAACGCGCGTTGATGTCGCCAAGTTCGACACCCGGCGGCACTTCACCGCGCCATTCCCACGCGATCCTGGCCTGGTTGAAATTCGCTGCGTTGATCTGATCGAGCGGCGTGTACCGCGTCGACGTGTCGCCTCCCGTGATGCCCGGCCACTCGCCCCTTTGCTGGGCGTCGCCGGGCAGGTATGCCACGACGAGTGCCAAGACGATCGCGGTCCCCAAGAGGGCCGCGGACCTTACCGTTTTTCTCATGCGCCAGCCTCGTTTCCTCGAAAAACAACCGGATTTGCAGGTCAAAGAATAAGCCGACGGGCTATATTGTCAACTGTTGATCAAGTCGTTCGCCCTCCCCGCAGGCTTGGCCGTCGCCGTCGCTGCGATGACTGCCTTTCCGCGGATTCAGGCCAGTTCCCAGCTCAGGTGGTCGTTTCTGGGCGCTGCCGGTGTCCTGCTGGTGTGGATCTTTGCGCTCGCGTTCCGTTTGGCGAGGGCAAAGCGACCGCCGAAGATCGTCCCGACCAAGCCGCGGCCGCAGCACTACATCCAGACGTTCTGCCACTTTTCCGTCTATGCCTACTGGGGCTATTACTGGCCGCCGGTCTACGACTACTTCCCGTTGCTCGTCGGGCAGTTCCTGTTTGCCTACGCGTTCGACATTCTCCTGGCGTGGTCGCGCGGCGAGGACTATCAGCTTGGCTGGGGGCCGATTCCGATCGTCAACAGCACGAACCTGTTCCTCTGGTTCAAGGATGACGTCTATTACTGGCAGTTCCTGCTGATCGCGGTCGGCTTTCTCGGCAAGGCGCTGGTGCGTTGGGATCGAGACGGTAGGCGCGTGCACATCTTCAATCCCTCCGCGTTCAGTCTCGCGCTGTTTTCCGTGGTGCTGATCGCGACCGGCAGTACGTCGATCACGTGGGGGCAGGAGATCGCGACGACCTTCAGTCTTGGCCCGAACATCTACACGGCGTTGTTCCTGACCGGCCTGATCGTCATGTACTTCTTTTCGATCACGACCGTCACCGCCATGGCGGCGATCACGCTGGTCGGATTGAGCGCCGTCTACTACCAGGTCACCGGAGTGCCGTACTTCCTGGACTCCGACATTCCTTCTGCGGTGTTCCTCGGCATGCACCTGCTGGTAACCGATCCCTCGACGTCGCCGCGCACGCCGTTCGGGCGCACGATCTTTGGCGTGCTGTATGGCCTCGGCGTCTTCGGGCTGTATTCGTTGCTCGGCGCGATGGGCGTGCCGACCTTCTACGACAAGCTGTTGTGCGTGCCGCTGTTGAATCTCTCGGTGCCGGCGATCGACCGGTTCGTGAAGGCGATCGGCCCGCAGCCGATCCTGCGCGCCTTGAGTCTTGACGGTCCGCTCGGCAAAGGCAATCTCGCACATATGGGCGCGTGGGCGGTCTTGTTTGCGGTCATGACCGGTGTGGGGGCCGCCGACGGCATGCATAAGGGCGATTCGCTGCCGTTCTGGGTGCAGGCCTGCAGCGAGGGCAAGACCAACGCGTGTGATCGGCTGCTGCGTGTCGAAGGGTCGTACTGTGCCGACAACGCCGGTTGGGCGTGCAACGAACTGGGCGTGCACTACGCCGAAGGGAAGATCGTGCCGCGGGACGACGAACGCGCGTTCTCATACTTTGCGCGTGCCTGCGAAGGGCGCTACCAGGCTGGTTGCGTCAACGCACTGGACGCGACGACGCCGGCGCGGACCGATCCGCGCCCGTTCGATCTGCGGCTATTGCTGCGAGAGGGTGGGCCGAATCTTCTCGAGATGCCGGAGCCTGAGCTGAAGCAGCGTGCCTGCAAACATGGCTGGAGCTTCGCATGCTCCTAAGAGCCATTCTGGCAATGGCCTTGATGGCCACCAGCCAGTCAGCATCGATTCCTGGTTTTGTGGAGATCCCCGCCGGCCCGATCACGATGGGCGTCGACAAGGCGCGCGATCCCATGGCGTTCGACAACGAGCGCTGGTCCGTAGCATCTCCGGAAGGCACCGTGGATCTGCCCGCGTACTTCATCGCACAGCGCGAGGTCACCGTGGCGGAGTTCACGCGCTTTGCGCAGGCGACCAAGTGGAATGTCGATCCGCGCGCGCTGGCCGCGCCTGCCGATCATCCCGTTGCGTTTGTGTCGTGGCCTGATGCGATTGCCTACTGCCGGTGGCTCGACTCGACCATGAAAGGCTCGTTGCCGTCCGGCTATCGCGTGACCCTGCCGACGGAAGCGCAATGGGAGAAGGCGGCGCGCGGTAACGATGGTCGCCGGTTCCCGTGGGGGGCTGAGCCGCGCCGCGACCGCGCGAACTTCGGCTCGCAGGCGACGGTGGCGGCGGGATCGATTGCCTGTCCGGAATGTGCGAATGGGCTTTCGGACATGGCCGGCAATGTCTGGGAGTGGACACGCAGTCCGTATCAGCCGTATCCCTACACGGACGCCGACGACCGCACCAACCTCACCCAAGACGCGCTGTGGGTGATGCGTGGTGGTGGCTTTGCCGATGGCCCTCAACTGTTGCGCACCACCGCCCGCGGTGGCGCCGAGCCGGCCGCGCGTCGCCCGTTCATTGGTTTTCGAGTGGCGATTTCCCAGTAGAACAATCCGGCTAAAGCCGGATGCCGCGGGGAACCCTCTGAAGCCTCGATCATGTGGCGCCCGCTGTCCGGATCCTGCGGCGGCCTGTGTCTGAATCCGCGGCGTCCGCTGCCTTGATCCTGCGACGTCCGATGTCTGCCTCCTGCGTTCGCGGCCTTGCTCCTGCGGCGTCCGCCTTCAGGCGGACTGTTCCCGTGCCGACATTCAACCCATATAATTCGCACATGAAGAAACTCGCCATCCTGCTGGTCCTTTTCGTCTCCGCCTGTAGCGCCTCCACGCCTCCTCCTCCGGCCGACAGCCCTGAACTTGCCGCGTGGAAGAAGCGCGCCGAAGGCGTCACGATCATCCGCGACGACTGGGGCATTCCGCACATCTACGCCAAGACCGACGCCGACGTGGTGTTTGGCCTGATGTATGCGCAGGCGGAGGATGACTTCAACCGGGTCGAGACCAACTTCATCAATTCGCAGGGCCGGCTGTCCGAGGCGGAAGGGGAGAAGGAGATCTGGCGCGACCTGCGCATGAAGCTCTTCATCGACCCCGTGGATCTCAAGACGCAATACGCCGCTAGCCCGGCGTGGCTCAAGGCGCTGATGGATGGATGGGCCGACGGCCTGAACTTCTACCTGGCCACCCACACGGACGTGAAGCCGCGCGTCATCACCAGGTTCGAACCGTGGATGGCGCTGTCGTTCAGCGAGGGCAGCATCGGCGGCGACATCGAGCGCGTCAGCTTGGGACAGCTCGAAGCCTTCTACGGTGCCGCGGCCCCCGGGACGCAGACGGCGCGCGTCGACGAGTTCGATCCGTTCGCGCCGCCGGCAGAGCCGACGGGCTCGAACGGTGTGGCCGTCGCCGGCGCCAACACGGCATCAGGCAAGGCGATGCTGTTGATTAATCCGCATACCTCGTTCTTCTTCCGCGAAGAAGCGCAGATGGTGAGCGAGGAAGGCTTGAACGCCTACGGCGCGTTGACCTGGGGACAGTTCTTCATCTACCAGGGCTTCAACGACAAGGCTGGCTGGATGCACACCACCAGCAGTGTCGACAACATCGACGAGTACGTCGAGTCGATCACCAAGAAGGCTGACGGCACATACACCTACAAGGTCGGTAGTGAAGAGAAGCCACTGGTGGCGAAGAAGATCGTGATCCCGTTCAAGTCCGCCCAGGGGATGAGCCAGCGCGAGTTCACCACCTACCGGACGCATCGTGGCCCGGTCGTCAAGTCGATCGACGGCAAGTGGGTCAGCGTCCGAATGATGGAAGAGCCGATGAAGGCTCTGATCCAGTCCTTCTCGCGCACCAAGGCGCGCAGCCTCGACGAATACAAGAAGGTCATGGAGGCGCACACCAATTCCTCCAACAACACGCTGTATGCGGATGCGGATGGCAACATCGCGTATCTGCATTCGAACTTCGTCCCGAAGCGCGATCCGAAGTTCGACTGGACCAAGCCCGTGGATGGCACTAACCCCGCGACAGAATGGAACGGCCTGCATTCGTTCGATGAGTCCCCGAACGTGGTGAATCCGAAGAACGGCTGGGTCTACAACACCAACAACTACCCGTTCTCCGCCGCTGGCCCGGGCAACAGCCCCAGCCAGAAGGCGTTCCCGGCGTATGTCGATGCCGGCAGCGAGAATCCGCGCGGCGTGCATGCGATCAAGGTGCTGACCGGCAAGAAGGGCCTGACGGTCGACAGCCTGATCAAGGATGTCGCGTTCGACTCGTACCAGCCGGAGTTCGAGATCCAGATCCCGCTGCTGCTGAAGGCGCACGCCGCGGCACCGGCCTCGAATCCGCTCAAGGCCAAGACGGCCGAGGCGATCGCGGTATTGAAGGACTGGGATTACCGCTGGGGCGTTGATTCGGTGGCGCAGTCAGTCGCCACCTTCTACGGTGACGACCTGTGGACACGGGTGGCCGCCGAGGCCCGCAAGGCCGGCGTCAATAACTACGAATATATGAAGTCACGCGCGACGGCGCAGCAGCGCCTGGAGTCGCTGGCTGCGGCGGTCGACAAGCTGACGGCCGACTTTGGCAAGTGGAACACGCCGTGGGGGGAGATCAACCGCTTCCAGCGCAACGACGGTGCGATCGTGCAGAAGTTTGACGACAGCAAGCCGAGTACGCCGGTGATGTTCGCGTCGGCGCGCTATGGATCGCTGGCGTCATTTGGCGCCCGCGCTTACGAAGGCACGAAGCGGTGGTACGGCACGAGCGGCAACAGCTTCGTTGCGGTGGTCGAGTTTGGCGACAAGGTGACCGCGAAGGCCGTGACAGCCGGCGGATTGAACAGCGTTCCTGGCTCCAAGCACTTCAACGACCAGGCTGAGCGCTACGCCACTGGCAACTTTCGTGAGGTGTACTTCTATCGCGATCAATTGAAGGAGCACACGGAGAGGGAATACAAGCCAGGCCAATAGGTCAGCAGGAATCGCATGCCGACCGCGAAGGGGATGTTCGACGTCAAGATCACTCCCGCAAGCCAGCGACCTGTCGCCCGAGGGACCAAACCTCGAGCGCATGTCGCTCGACAAGCACTATCACGGTGATCTTGATCACGTAGGTGTAGGGCAGGTCGCCAGGCCGCTTTTCCAAATGCAGATCACACTCGCAACTGCCGCCGACGCGTTGGCGATTGCTGCGGTGCGCGTCGCTGCCGCTGACCGGCTGACGAAGGACTTTGGCGAAGGCCACTGGTCTTCGCACACCCACGACGGGGCGGTCATGCGCGACATCCGGGACTCTCGAGTGATCATCGCGAAGTCGGGCGCGACGATCGTCGGCACGCTCACCCTGCAGAACAAGAAGCCGTGGGCGATCGATGTCCCGTATTTCACACCGGTGAAAAAGGCGATCTACCTGATCAACATGGCGGTGCTGCCCGACCGGCAACGATCCGGCGTTGGACGCGCCTTGCTCGAGCACGCCGTGAAGGTGGCTCGCGAGATCCCCGCTGCGGCGATTCGACTCGATGCCTACGACGCGCCGGCAGGGGCGGGGGAGTTCTATCGCAAGTGCGGATACACTGCGAGAGGCGGCAAGGTCTACCGCGGTGTGCCGCTGCTGTATTTCGAATTGATGGAGCAGACGTGATCGATCCCAAGCCGCTAACTCTTGAAGGCCACGGCATTCGCCTGGAGCCGCTGTCAGCCGAGCACCACGACGGCCTGGTGGCCGCCGCGTCGGACGGAGCGCTGTGGAACCTGTGGTTTACGTCGGTTCCCGATCCGGCCTCGACGTCGGCCTACATCAGCGACGCCGCAAAGGGGATGGCGGAGGGGCACATGCTGCCCTGGGC
>JAYQOO010000096.1:0-1355 GCA_038144855.1 Acidimicrobiia bacterium
GAGCTTCAACTCGGCGGCGCGGCGACGGGCCTTGTACTTGGTGATGCCGGCGGCTTCCTCGATCAGCTGACGGCGATCGGTCGGCCGCGAGCTGAGGATCATGCCGATCTTGCCCTGCTCGATGATCGCGTAGGCCTTGGCGCCAAGGCCCGTGTCCATCAGCAGTTCGTGAATGTCCTTGAGACGGCACGTCTGCCCGTCGATCAGGTATTCACTTTCGCCGGACCGGAACAGTCGCCGCGTGACCTCGACCTCACGGGTCACCGACTGGAACAGCTCGTCGGACTCGCCGGGATGGTGCCCGTTGCCGTTGACGGCTCCGTCCTCCGGACGCGCGGCCACCGGGACTTCCTCGCCCAGTTCCTTCAGCACCGACGGCGGCACGATCACGTTGCCAAAGCGCAGACGCACCTCGGCGGCGCCGGTGGGCTTGCGCGCATCGGAGCCATTGAAGATGACGTCTTCCATTTTGTCGCCGCGGAGACTCTTGGCGCTTTGCTCGCCAAGCACCCACGTCAGCGCGTCGGCCACGTTGCTCTTGCCGCAGCCGTTGGGGCCGACAATGGCGGTGACACCACGGTCGAATGCCAGCTCGGAGCGATCCGAGAAGGACTTGAAACCTGAGATTTCTAGACGTTCGAGATGCATTTAGACGGAGCCTGGCCGCCGTAGCCGATGGCGTAGGCGGGCCTGAGAGGAAACGCCCGCCAGTCTAACAAGCACACTGAATGGTAGCAAGAACGAAAAGACCCCCAATATTTAGGGGGTCTTTGACCTAATCCGTTGTCGGGCCGGGTTTGGGATCCGCCCTACTGCTTGGCCGTCGGCGCCTTCTTCAAAGTCAGCAGTTGCCCGGCTTCCGGGAACTTCGAAATCGCGAATTTCGCCTGCGGGTCGACCGTGATCAGGTGCTGCCGCGCGGTCGCGATATCGAACACCGACTCGTCGATCGCATAGCGGATCATGGCGCGGATAAATTCCACGTCCTTGGCCCACGCGTCCTCTTCGATCTTGTAATTGCGCGAGACGACGAACGCCTTGAAGTCCGCCACCATGGCGTCATCGACTAGGAAGCCGTTCTTCACCAGGCGCCGTGGCGGTCCGGAATGCCCCGGGCGCGGGTCGCCTTCGGCGCTGAACTGTTCCGCGTACGACAGGAAGAAGCCACGGCCATGCAACGTGCGACCGAAGCGCGTTGGATTGAACCCTTCGACCGGGCCATCGAAGCGCAGGTCGGGTTCAATGCCGCCACCCGAGTAGACCTTGCGGCCGCTTGAGGTGTACTTCAACTGGTCCGGCGACTTTTCGCGCTCCTTCTGATCCTTGAAGCTGTAGATCTGGTAGTCATCGAACGA
>JAYQOO010000096.1:1365-11410 GCA_038144855.1 Acidimicrobiia bacterium
CGTCCCACGGACGCGGAATCAGGCGGCCGCTCGGCGTGTAGTAGCGGGCGGTCGTCAGCGCCAGGCCGGCGCCGCCGCTGACGCGGTAGACCGACTGCACGAGCGCCTTCCCGAACGTCGTTTCACCAACCACGAGCGACCGGTCGTAGTCCTGCAGCGCGCCTGACACGATTTCCGATGCGCTGGCGCTGTTGCGATTCACGAGCGTCACCATCGGGATGTTGACGTAGTCGGGCGAGTCGGTCGCGCGATAATCGGAATCTGAATTCGGCACGCGGCCACGCGTGTAGACCACCATCGAGCCCTTCGGCACGAAGCGGTTCGTGATCTCGATCGCCTGGTCGAGCTGACCGCCGGGGTTACCGCGCAGGTCCAGCACCAGGCGCTTCATGCCGCGCTTGGTCAATGCTTCGAGCGCCGTGCCGAGGTCCTCGTTGGTGTGCTCGGCAAAATCCTTCACGCCGACGTAGCCGGTCGTCGCGTCGATCATGAATGACGCGGTCAGGCTCGGGATGCTGACCTGATCACGCATCACGCGCATTTCCAGCAGCCGCTCGAAGCCCTTACGTCGAATGCCGATGTTCACGAAGGTGCCCTTCGGCCCCTTGAGCTTGTTGACGGTCGCTTCCGTCGTCCACCCCTTGGCGCTGACGCCTTCGACGGTGGCGATCACGTCGCCGCGGCGGATGCCCATCTGCGACGCCGGCGATCCCTCGAACACGCTGACGGCGGTGACATCGTCGTTGACCGAGGAGATGGTGATACCGAGCCCGTAATAGCGGCCTTCCTGCCGCTCACGCATCTGGGCGTAGGTGCGCGGGTCCATGAAACTGGAATGCGGATCAAGGGTCTGCAGCATGCCGTTGATCGCGCTGTAGACCATCCGGTCGGACTCGACCGGTTCGGCATACTGGGTCTGGATGGCCGTGAGAGCAGCCGTAAACGTCTTGTAGTGATTCGGGACGGTTTCGGTCGTGGCCAGGGCGCTCTTGCCGAACACACCGCCGGCGAAGGCGGAAATCAGGATGGCGAGAAGGGCTGCAACGGTCGATCGGCTGCGCATAGGGCGATGGTAACTGAGTGCCCTCGGCCCGACAAGGACAGAGGGACGAAATTGGGACTATACTGGCTTATTGGACGCTTTCGGCCGTATTCTGGCCGTCCCGGCAGTGCAAAGGGAGCACGTATATGTTTGGTTCAATCGGAATGCCCGAGCTGATCATCATCCTGGTGATCGCGCTGATCATTTTTGGCCCCCGCAAGCTCCCTGAGCTCGGCAAGTCCCTGGGCCGCAGCCTTAACGAGTTCAAGAAGGCCTCAACCGACCTCCAGAACACCCTCGAGCAGGAAATCAAGATCGAGGAGCAGAAAGAAACCGCGGCCAAGGCAAAGGCCGAAGTCGATACGGCGGATGCCGCGTTCCCGAAGGCTGACGAGAACAGCGTCGCCCGTAGCTAACAGGCACTGACGCTTCGCACGCACCTGCACGAACCTTGGCTCTCGTTCCCTTCCCGAGTCAGAACCGCAACGACGAGGAAAACCTCCCCGCCAAAGGCGGCTTTTCGCCGTTTGGCGAGGACGAGGAGCCGGCCGGCGAAGGCCGGATGACGTTCCTCGAACATCTCGACGAGTTGCGCAAGCGCATCACGCACGCGGTGGTGGGGTTGCTGGTCGGGTTCATCGCTGCGTTTGCGTTCATCAACCAGATCGAGGCGTTCATCTACCAGCGCCTCACGAGCGACATCCCTGGCGGCAAGCTGATTTTCACCGAGCCCGGTGAAGGCTTCATGCTGATGATCAAGATGGCGGCATTGACCGGCGTCTTGATCGCTTCGCCGTACATCATGTTGCAGGTGTGGCTCTTCATCGCTCCAGGGCTGTATTCGAAGGAGAAGAAGCTCGCCATCCCGTTCGTGCTCTCGTCTTCCACTCTCTTCATCGCCGGCGCGGCGTTTTCGCACTACTTCGTGTTCCCGGCTGCGTGGCAGTTCTTCGCCAGCTTTTCCAACAGCTACATCGAGTTCACGCCCCGCATCGATCCAGTGTTCGGCATGTATGTGAAGCTGGCGCTCGGCATCGGACTCACCTTCCAGTTGCCGGTGCTGATGTTCGTCCTGGCCCGATTGGGAATCGTCACGGCCGGCTTCCTGACACGCAATTTCAAGTACGCCGTCCTGCTGATCTTCATTTTCGCCGCGGTGATTACCCCCGACGGTAATCCGGTGACGCAGGTCATGGTCGGCGGGCCAATGGTCGTGCTCTACATATTCGGCATTGCAGCCGCGTGGCTTTTTGGGAAATCCAAGAAGTCGGATCAAGACGAATAAAGCAAGCTAACCCCTCCGGTTAGTTTGACTTCCAGTAATTCCGGCTCTACACTCTCTGTATGAAAATCCTTCGCCATCTGGCGATTGGCCTGACGCTGTGCTTGGTGTGTACAAATTTTGTTTGGGCCCAGGATAGCCGTCCCGCCGGCAGCACGACGGTCGGCGACACCGGCATCTGGTTCACCTCCCTCGGCGAGACGCTGCCCAAGGGCACGTGGAGCGCTGGCATTCAGCTGGTCAACGCTGACCGCAGCGAGGGGTTCAGCGACATTACCAACATCGGCCCGATGTTCTCGTTTGGCGCGACGGATCGCATCCAGCTCTTCGGTGCGTTGTCCTATCGCCGCATCGATGCCGACCTCGTGCCGGTGGCGCGCAATGGTCAGCCCCAGGACTACCTGATTCAGAAGGGCTGGAGCACCGGAATCGGTGACGCGTGGGTCGGCGCGAAGCTGAACCTCACGTCGCAGGCTGCCGGTAACGGCGTCGCCACGGCTGTTCGCGTCATGGCGAAGCTGCCGATGGCCAGCCGCGATGAGGGCCTCGGCACTCGCAAGCCGGACTTCCAGTTCGACCTGATCGGCTCCCGCGAGTTCGCCGAGAAGCTAGAACTGACGGCCAACGCCGGCGTGAAGCTGCGCGGACAGCCCGAGGGCTACAACCTGACGCCCGGCTTCAAGTGGGGCATCGGCGGCGCGTTCCCGAGCCGCTCGAAGGTGCGTCTGGTCGCCGAAATGGTTGGCGAAGCGCTCTTCGATCAGTCACAGACGTTCAAAGGCAGCCCCGTGCCGCCCGGCATGCCCAGCGAGTGGGATCCCGATGCGACGCGCGACATCTTCGGCGGCGTGCAGTTCAACGCCAGCAACGGTATCTACCTCGGCGCCGGTGTGACCTACACCGCGTCCTACTTCCTGCATCGCCGTGACTTCACGGTGTCTGAGGACAGCGACTTCGATCGCCTCGGCCTGCAGTTGCGTTTCGGCTACAGCCCGACCGTGAAGAACTACGCGCCGTCCGTGACGGTCACCCCGACCGCTCCGACGACGCCGGCGATGCCGCCGAACCGCGCTCCGACAGTCAAGGCGCGGTGCGAACCCTGCACGGTTGAAGTCGGTCGTCAGCTGACCGCGTCGGCCGACGCACAGGACCCGGACGGCGACACGCTCCGCTACCGCTGGACCAGCCCGACTGGCTCGTTCGGCAACGCTGGCGATCGCCAGACGCCTTGGACGGCTCCTGGCCAGCCTGGTGCCGTGCCGCTGACGATCACCGTGGACGACGGCAAGGGCCTTACCGCGACGGACACCGTGACGGTGCAGGTCGTGGCCCCCGCGCCGAAGCGCCAGATGACCTTCGAAGACGTGCACTTCGAGTTCGATCGTTACTCGCTGCGCGCGGAAGCAACCCGCATCCTCGACGAAGCCGTCAAGGCGATGCAGGACGACAGCAACCTGCGCTTCACGGTCGAAGGCCACACCTGCAACATCGGCACGACCGAATACAACCTGGCCCTCGGCGAGCGCCGCTCGGCTGCCGTGCGTGACTACCTGACGAGCCGCGGCATCGACGCCAGCCGCGTCCAGACGGTGAGCTACGGTGAAGAGCGGCCCAAGCACGACAACAGCCGCGAAGAGACGCGCCGCTTGAACCGCCGCGCCGCGCTGACGATCCGGTTGCAGTAACTCTTAACTGCAGTCTGTTGACTGCTGACTGTTCAGAAGGGCCAGGAGCCGATCCAGAAACGGCTGCTGGCCCTTTAACATTTTGCGGCGCGCCTCATCGATCGAGAACCACTCCGCCCGATCGATTTCAGGAAACTCCCCCATCCGGCCGAACCTCGGGCGCCACTCCATCGAGAACAGATTGCTCTTCACCGTCGTGACGTCGAAGTCCGATTCCGACGCCCAGGCGTGAATAATCTTGCCGCTCGGCTGCTTCAGGGCGCCGAGGGGCTGGAAGGAGCCAGTGGGCTTGGAGCCCATTTCCTCCTCGAACTCGCGTTTGGCGGCGTCGAGCGGCGCTTCGCCGTCGGTGAACTGTCCCTTGGGAAGGGTCCAGGCACCGGCATCCTTGCGCGTCCAGAGAGGTCCGCCGGGATGGGCCAACAGGACGGTAAGTCCTGATGGCCCTCGACGGTAGAGCAGGATGCCGGCGGCCTGTTTCGGCATCGTTCCAGGGGGACTAGTACGCCTTTGCGAACCAGGCGGAGACGGTGGCCGGCTTGCCGCACTTGATGCAGGGCTTGCCAGGCGCGGTCTCGTAGCCCTTCGGGATGTTGCGGATCGTCGCCTGCGTCTCGGCCTTGATGTCTGCCTCGCACTTCGCGTCGCCACACCACGGGGAGATCACAAAGCCCGGGCGGCCTTCCATCGTCTGCTTGAACTCATCGTACGAGTCGGTGCGCGTGGTGTGGTCGTCGCGGAACTTCTTGGCGCGGTCGAGGAGGCCCTGCTGAATCTCGTCGAGCATGGCGGTGATCGCCGCGGCGAGACCATCCATCGGCATCGACGCCTTGCTGCGCGTGTCGCGACGGGCGGCAAACACGGCATTCTTCTCGATGTCCTTCGGACCGATCTCGAGGCGCAGCGGCACTCCGCGCATCTCGTATTCGGCAAACTTCCACCCGGGCGTCTGGCTTTCGTCCGCGTCGAGCTTGACGCGGATGCCGGCCGCGGTGAGCTGTGCCTTGATCTCCTCGCACTTCGGCAGCACGGTTTCCTTCCAGTTGCCGCGCGGGATGGGCACGATCACGACCTGATACGGCGCGATCTTCGGCGGCAGGATCAGGCCGCTGTCGTCGCCGTGCGTCATGATCACCGCGCCAATCAGGCGGGTGGTGACGCCCCAGGACGTCGTCCAGGCGTACTGCACGGTCTTGTCGCGGCCCTGGAACTGAATTTCAAACGCCTTCGCGAAGTTCTGTCCGAGGTTGTGGGAGGTGCCGGCCTGCAACGCACGGCCGTCACCCATCAACGCCTCGATTGAATAGGTCTTCGACGCGCCGGCAAACTTCTCGCTCTCGCTCTTCTGTCCGTCGATCACGGGCACGGCCAGGACGTTCTCGCACACATCCTTGTACAGCGCGAGGATCTTCATCGTCTCTTCCTGCGCTTCATCGGCCGTCTCGTGGGCGGTGTGCCCTTCCTGCCACAGGAACTCGGTCGTGCGCAGGAACGGGCGCGTGACCTTCTCCCAGCGAACGACGTTCGCCCACTGGTTGATCAGGACCGGCAGGTCGCGCCAGGACTGGATCCACTTCTGGTACATCACGCCGATGATCGTTTCCGACGTCGGGCGGACAATCAGCTTCTCGGCAAGATCTTCGTCGCCGCCCTTGGTGACCCAGGCCACCTGTGGCGCGAACCCTTCCACGTGGTCCTTCTCCTTGAGGAGCAGGCTCTCCGGGATGAACAGCGGGAAGTAGGCGTTGACGTGACCGGTTGCCTTGATGCGCGTGTCGAGTTCGCGCTGCAGGTGTTCCCACATCGCGTATCCGTACGGCCGGATGACCATGCAGCCCTTGACCGGCGAGTAGTCGGCCAGTTCCGCCTTGCGGACTACGTCGATGTACCACTTCGAGAAATCGACCGACTGCTTGGTGATTTCAGTAACGAACGCGTCTTCCTGTTTACCGGCCATTGGTGGATTTCGTCTCCCAGATGAATCCTAAATTTTACGTCATCTCGGGACGGAAAGTCGGATCTGGCATGGCTACCGCGGGTTTCTTCACGGCGGAGGGCCGAGCGTGCCATCAGGCGTCCGACCGTGATCAGGGCGGCGATCCGGCTGCGATCGTCGCCGAGCCCCGCGTACCACTCATCCAGGGCCTCCAGGGCGGTCCTGAGCAGCGCTTCCTCGCGCCATAACCCCACCGAATTCCACATCAGCCCCCTCACGTCCGCCTCGCCTGGACGTGCCCCCACCCGCCGCACCGGCGGCGTTGGAGCTGCCCCCGTGGGCCGCGTCGAAGTGGCAAGCACGGAGAAAGGAGTGATGGTTTCTCCGGGGAGCAGCATGGCTTGCGCGGCTCGGGCGCCAAAAACGAGGCCCTCGAGCAGTGAGTTGCTCGCGAGGCGATTGGCGCCGTGTATGCCGGTGCACGCCACTTCGCCGGCGGCGTAGAGACCGGGAACGGTCGTACGTCCCCACAGATCGGTTTCCACGCCACCCATGACGTAGTGGGCGGCGGGGCATGCGATCGGTGGCCAGGTCGAGCCCGACAGACCGGCACGCGGCTGCGATCGTCGGGAAACGCGCGCGCGTCCATTCAGGATCGTGCTTGGCCATCGAGAGAAACACGGCACCGCCGGTCCGTCCCTGTTCACGCACGATCGCACGGGAGACCAGGTCCCGAGACGCCAGCTCACCCTGCGGCTCGTAACGGGGCATGAAGCGTTCACCGCTCGCGTTGAGCAGTTCGGCCCCCTCCCCTCGCAACGCTTCCGACAGCAGGAATCGAGGTGCGCCAGGCACATCAAGCGCCGTGGGATGGAACTGCACGAATTCAAGATCCGAGACCCGCGCACCGGCAAACCACGCCAGCATCACACCGTCGCCGGTAGCAATCGATGGATTGGTCGTTTCCCGGAAGACCTGCCCAGCGCCACCAGTGGCCAGCAGGACCGCGGCGGCATGCACCTCGTGGGTCCCGCGATCGCTCGTGAAGCGCGCGCCGACGCAGCGACCGTCGCGGACGATCAGCTCGTGCACTCGGGTGTTGCGCTCGACGCGCACCCGCGATTGTTCGGAGACCCGCTCCCACAGCGCGCGACCGATCTCGCGACCCGTCGCGTCGGCCGCATGCAGCACCCGGCGCCGGCCGTGCGCGCCCTCGCGTCCGAGCGAGAGGCGGCCGTGTCGATCGCGCTCGAATCGCGCGCCCCAGGCGACCAGTCCCTCGACGTAGCGCACGCCGTCGGTGACCAGGACATCCACGGCCGCGTCCACGCACAAGCCGTCACCGGCCGCAACGGTGTCGGCGGCATGCTGCGCAGGGGTATCACCGTCACCGACGGCCGCGGCGATCCCGCCCTGTGCGTAGCCCGTGTTGCTTTCTGTGGGATCGGCCTTGGTGAGAACCAGCACATCACCGGCCAGCGCCAGATCGGCGGCGGCGCGAAGACCGGCGATGCCGCTGCCAATGATCAGGAAATCCGTGCGGCGCAGCACCGGATGCTATCCTAACATTCGCATGTCCCAGACCCGAGTGACGGTGAATGCCGCCGCGGGCGCCTATCCCGTCATCATCGGCAACGACGCGATCAAGACGCTCGGCCGCGAACTCGACGCGCTCCAGCTCGGCCCGAGGCGCATCCTCGTGTCGAGCCCTTGTGTCTGGGAGTTCCACGGCCCGCTGTTCCGCAACGTCGGTGCCGATCGCACTCCGATCCTCGTCGAAGACGGCGAGCGCTACAAAAACCTCAACACCGTCGCGCGCGTGCTCGACGCGTTGGTCAAGGCCAAGGCCGATCGCGCCACGACGATCATCGCCGTCGGCGGCGGCGTGATCGGCGACCTGGTGGGGTTTTCCGCCGCGACGTATCTGCGTGGCATTCCGGTCGTGCACGTCCCGACCACCCTCCTCGCGCAGGTCGACAGCGCGATCGGCGGCAAGACCGGCGTCAATCATCCGCTCGGCAAGAACCTGATCGGTTCGTTCCACGCCCCAAGCCTGGTCGTCGCCGACCCGGCGGTCCTGCAGACCTTGCCGCGCCGGGAATTCCGGGCCGGCCTCTACGAAGTCATCAAGTACGGCGTCATCCGCCAGCCCGACCTGCTCGATCGCATCAGCAAGTCCGTCACGGCGATCTTCAATCGCGACGGCGACGCCGTCGCGCCGTTGGTGTCGGCCTCGTGCCGCATCAAGGCAGACGTCGTCTCCGCGGACGAGCGCGAGTCCGGCTTGCGACGCATCCTCAATTTCGGCCACACCGTCGGCCATGCGCTGGAGGCGGTCACGAAATACAAGCAGTTCCGCCACGGCGAAGCCATCGGCTACGGCATGCTGGCGGCATTGCAGATCGGCGTGGCTCGTGGCGTCACACCGGCGTCCCTGCTCGAAGAAGTGGAGACGCTGATCACGCACCTCGGCCCGCTGCCGCCGGTTGCCGACCTGTCAGCGAAGGAGGTCTACGCCGCAATCGGCCGCGACAAGAAGATCGTCGCCGGCACGCTGCACTTCGTCGCGGCGTCGGATCGCGGCAAGACGGTTGAGTTGAAGGATGTGAGCGAAAAGGAGATCAAGGCCGCCGTCAGGAAGATCGGCCTGCGCGCCTAGTCCAGGCCGTGCTGGCGCAGCTTGGCCGCCAGCGTTTTGAAGTTCACCTGCAGCAAATCCGCGGCCCGGCCCTTGTCGCCTCCGGCCTGCTTCAGCGCCATGGCGATCTTCCGTCGCTCCGACTCGTTGAGGAAGCGCGCGGAGACCTCCGCAAGTGACCCCGACCAATCGAGCGCATCCCACGGATCGGTGGCCACCATCGACGCCCGCGGCGCAAGATTCAAGTTCGTCGGCAGCACGCGATCACCCTCTGCAAGGATCACGGCGCGCTCGATGGCGTTCTGCAATTCTCGGACGTTGCCGGGCCAGGAGTGCTCGACCAGCATCGCCAGCGCGTCAGTCGACAACGTCAGTTTCTTGCCGACGTCCCTGCAGACGCGCTCCACAAAGTGATGCGCCAGCTTCGGAATGTCCTCCTTCCGTTCGCGCAGCGGCGGAATGGTGACGGGAAACACCGACAGCCGGAAGTAGAGATCCTCCCGGAACTGCCGCGCGGCCACCGCCTGCCGTAACATCCGGTTGGTCGCGGCGACAATCCGGACGTCGACGGCAATCGACGCACCGCCGCCAAGGCGCTCGATGCGCTTCGTTTCAATGGCGCGCAGCATCTTGGCCTGCAGCGCGAGCGGCATTTCGCCGATCTCGTCGAGGAAGATCGTGCCGCGTTGCGCCATCTCAAACTTGCCGATCTTGCGCTGCGTGGCGCCGGTAAACGCCCCGCGCTCGAAGCCAAACAGCTCCGCTTCGAGCAGGTTCTCGGGAATGGCGGCGCAGTTGATGGCCACAAACGGCCCGCCCGATCGGGCACTGCTGTTGTGCACGGCGCGCGCGCACAACTCCTTGCCGGTGCCGCTCTCGCCCTCCAGCAGAACGGTGGTGTCGGTCCCGGCCGCGCGATCGATCGCGCGCATCACCAGCCGCCGGGCGGGTGAGTCGCCGCTGATGCTGGGGCCACCCCGGCGAGCCGCCGCCTCTTCCTTCAGCAAACGGTAGTCCGACAGCAAGCGGCGCTGCGCGAGCGCGCGTGAGACCAGCAACAGCAGGTGATCGGGATCGACGGGCTTGGCGAGAAAGTCGAGCGCGCCGTGCTTCATCGCGTCCACGGCATCCTGGATGCTGCCGTGCGCCGTCATGACAATAACCGGGAGCTCGGCATCCAGTTCCTTCACGGCCCGCAGCACGCCCATGCCGTCACCCTTGGGCAAACGCAGGTCGGACAGCACCAATGCGGGATGGGATTCCTTGAGCGCGGCGACCGCAGCGTGCTCGTCGCGCGCTTCGACCACATGATGGCCCTGCGACTCGAGCGCGAGCTTCAGCATCGCGCGCAGGGAGTCCTTGTCTTCTACGAGCAGGATCGAGGGGGCGCTCACTGCCGCAGCCAGCCGGCAGGGATGCCGGCGCGCCGCGCTTCGTCCTCGACGGCCTTGATGGCCTTGAT
>JAYQOO010000097.1:0-6980 GCA_038144855.1 Acidimicrobiia bacterium
AGAGACCCAGAACTACGTCCGCAGCATCCTGCGGCGTGTCGGTGTCTCAGGCGCGAACTGAGTCTTGCCCGGCCCCGGCCGGGCACGTCGTTCACGATCGCCCTCGCTTCGTCCCGGCCATTCATGGCCAATCCATCGTCTAACCTGACGGGGAAACGTGTGGGATTACCTCACCGGAAACTCGTATAATCCCCTGTGGGTCAATCTTTTAGGGATGGAGTTCCGCTGCCGGCTCGGCACGACATCGGGTGAAATTATCGAGGGCGTCTACGTCGCCCAGGACGAAGCTGCCCTTCGGCGCGAACTGGAGGACAAGGGACTGCACGTCCTTTCACTTCGGCCGCGGCTCGGTATTGCCGGGCTTAGCTTTGGCACGAAGACCCGCAAGATTGCCCGTCACGAATTCCTCGTCTTCAACCAGGAACTGGCGACGTTGCTCAAGGCCGGCATGCCCCTGGTGCAGTCGCTCGACATTCTTCGCGCGCGCATGAGCAATCCGGCCTTCAAGTCGGTGCTCGACGACGTCTATGAAAAGGTGCGGGGCGGCACGGCGTTGTCGGACGCCTTCATCGCCCATGGAGATTTGTTTCCGTCGGTCTACACCGCGTCACTGATGGCGGGTGAGCGCTCGGGCAACCTCGACGCCGTCTTGCGCCGCTTCGTGGCGTACACCAAGACGATCGACACGGTTCGCTCGAAGACCATTTCCGCGATGATCTATCCGGTCATCCTGATCCTGCTGGCGGCGCTCCTGGTGGGCATCATCGTGATCAAGGTCGTCCCGACGTTTGCGGAGTTCTACTCGAGTTTCGATGCCGAACTACCGCTCAGCACCCGAGTGATCGTGGGTATCTCCGACGTGGTGCGGGCGCAGTTCTACCTGATCCTCGCGGTGCTTGCCGGCGCGGGTCTCGCGTTCTATGCCTGGATCAAGCAGCCGGGGCGCGGCGCGCAATTTGACCGGATCCTGCTGAAGCTGCCGCTGGTCGGGCCGAGCGTCCACAAGTTCACGACCTCGCAAATGGCGCGCACGCTGGCAACGCTGCTTGGCGGCGGCATTCCCCTCGTGAACGCGCTGGAGATCGCGTCGCGGTCAACCGGCAATCGCTACATGGGCAAGGAACTCGAGCTCGTCGCCGTGCGCGTGCGCGAAGGGCAAGGCTTTGCCACCACCATGCTGGAACGGAAGACCGTGCCGGACGTCGCGATCAAGATGATCGAGGTTGGCGAGTCGACCGGCGCGTTGACCGAGATGCTCAACAGCCTCGCTGACTTCTACGATGAGGAGATCGATACCGAGGTCGCCCGTTTCGTGACGCTGGTGGAGCCGGCGATGCTGGTGTTCATGGGCGTCGTCATTGCCGGCATCGTGCTGGCGCTGTATCTGCCGCTGTTCCAACTGACGTCGGTGATCGGAAACCGCTAATGGATGCCACCCCCGAAGACACGCTCGATCCCGAGGCTCTGATCGCTGAGCCGGGCGACGTCAGCGCCGCAGAACGGTCTGCCGAGGACTCGGCGGCACGGCGGCTTGCCGATCGCTACCGGCTCGAGTTCCTCGACATGCACGAGTTCCGGATCGACCAGGACCTGTTCCGGTCGATTCCCGCGGACTTGATGCTGCGCTATGGATTTGTGCCGTATCGCCGTGACGGCAAGTTCCTCGTGATCGTGGTGTCGGATCCGACCGACCTGCCGATGATCGACGAGCTGTCGGTCATCCTCGGCACTCCCGTGCGGGTGATGGTCGGCGTGCGCTCCGCGATCGAGGGCATGCTGAAGAAGAGCGAAAGCTCGCAGCGTGTGCTCGACGAGGCGACCGAAGAGTTCCAGATCCAGGTTCTCAAGGAAGAGGAAGTCAGCGACGAGAACCTGACGGTTGAAAAGCTGACCGGCGACAGCAGCCCGATCATCCGCCTGGTCGACTCGACGATCTTCACCGCGATTCAGCGCCGCGCCAGCGACATCCACATCGAGACCCAGGATGACGCGGTGTATGTGAAATACCGCATTGACGGGGTGCTGCAGTCCGCGATGCGGCCGATCGCCAAGCGCTTTCACAGCTCGATCCTGTCGCGTATCAAGGTCATGGCCGAGCTCGACATCGCCGAAAAGCGCGTGCCGCAGGACGGCCGCTTCCGGCTGCGCGTGCCGGGTAAGACGATTGACTTCCGCGTGTCGGTGATGCCGAGCGTGCACGGCGAGGATGCGGTGATCCGTATTCTCGACAAGCAGTCGATGAGCGAGCAGTTTACGGAGCTGCGCCTCGACATCCTTGGCTTCCCCGAGCAGGAGCTGAAGCGGTTTCGCAAGTACATCCGCGAACCGTACGGGATGGTGCTGGTCACCGGCCCGACCGGTAGCGGCAAGACGACGACGCTGTATGGCGCGTTGTCGGAGATTCGCACGCCCGAGGACAAGATCATCACGATCGAGGATCCGGTCGAGTATCAGCTCCGGGGCATCACGCAGATCCCGATCAACGAGAAGAAGGGGCTGACCTTCGCGCGCGGCCTGCGTTCGATCCTGCGCCACGATCCCGACAAGGTGATGGTCGGCGAAATTCGCGACCCCGAGACGGCGCAGATCGCCATTCAGTCGGCGCTTACGGGCCACCTCGTGTTCACGACCGTGCACGCCAACAACGTGTTTGACGTGCTCGGGCGCTTCCTGAACATGGGCGTCGAACCGTACCAGTTCATCTCGGCGTTGAACTGCGTGATGGCGCAGCGGCTGGTGCGCAAGATCTGCGACGCCTGCAAGCATCCCGCGGTTCCCGACCCCGAAGTGCTTGCGGAGTCGGCGATCGATCCCGCGTTGCTGACTGGGAAGACCCTCTACGAAGGCACCGGCTGCATTGAATGTGGCGGCACCGGCTTCAAGGGCCGGATGGCGATCTGCGAACTCCTGGACCTGACCGATCACATTCGCGAAATCATTCTCGACAAGCGGCCGATCTCCGAAGTGAAGCGCGCCGCGAAAGAGCAGGGCATGCGCCTGCTGCGCGAGTCGGCAGTGGAACGCGTGCTCGAGGGGCTCACGACCCTCCGGGAAATCAACAAGGTGACGTTCGTCGAATGAGTCTCCGCGACTTCTTCCAGACCCCGGCGCCTGACGTCGCCGTGGAAATCGACCACACCCACGTCTCGGCGGCACGGTTAGCGTGGCGTGGAGGGCAGGCCGTGATTGCGGCGCACGCGGTTGAAGCCATCGCGCCGGGCGTCATCAATCCCGGGCTCGCCGCGCTGAACATGCCGGATGTGCCAGTGGTCGCGCAGGCGCTGTCACGCGTCCTCGGGCAACTCGGCGGCCGGCCGTCGCAAGTGGCGCTGGTGGTGCCCGACACCGTTGCCAAGGTGTCGCTCTTGAAGCTCGACAAGGTACCGGCACGCGCCGCGGACCTGCAGGAGATTGTCCGGTGGCAGGTGCGCAAGACCGCGCCGTTTCCGATCGAGCAAGCCGTGCTTAGTGTGTCGCCAGGCGCGCGCGATGCCGATGGCGCGGGCGAGTTTGTCGTCGCGCTATCGCGGGCCGACGTCATTCACCAATACGAGCAGGCGTGCCTGATGGCGGGGGCGCACGCCGGCCTGGTCGACCTGTCGACCTTCGGCGTGATCAACGGCATTCTCGCAGGCGGCGCGGTGCCGGGCGGCGATTGGTTGCTCGTCCACGTGACCGACACCTACCTGACTCTGGCGGTGATGCGCGATCGATCGCTCCTGTTCTTCCGCAATCGGGGCGAGGAAGCTGAAGGCACGCTCGCCGACCTGATTCATCAGACCGCGATGTACTACGAAGATCGCCTCAAGGGCGGTGGCTTCGGACGCGTCATGATCGCCGGCGCGGCGCAACTGCCCGGTGGCGCCGACAGCGTCCGGCGCGGGCTCGAAGAGCGTCTCGGCGTTTCGGTGGACGCCGTGGATCCCCGGGGCGCGGCGGCGCTGCAAGATCGGATCGGCGCTTCAGCTGACTTGCTCGACACGCTGGCGCCGCTGGTCGGCATGTTGATGCGCGAACGGAAGGTGGCGTAGCCGATGCTTCGGACCAACCTTTCGACGCGGCCCTTCTACAACGAACGCGCGGTGCGCGCGGCACTGGGCGCCGTGGGCGTCGTTGCGCTGGGCCTGACGTTGTTCAACGGTTACGAAATCCTTCGCCTGCGCGCCCAGAACAGCGACGCGCGCGCGACCATTGCGAACAACGAGGCGCAGGCACTTGCGCTGCGTAACCAGGCGCAGGACGTGCGTCGATCCATCGATCGCTCGAAGCTCGCGGCGGTGCAGGCGGCGGCCGGAGAAGCGAATGCGCTGATCGACCGCCGCACTTTCTCGTGGACGGAACTGCTGAACCAGTTCCAGGCGACGCTACCGGCCGACGTGCGCATCGGCGGCGTCCAGCCGCAGCTCGACGGTGAAGGCCGGCGCATGGTCTCGATCACCGTCTTTTCGAGGCGCGTCGAGGACCTCGAGCAGTTCATGGACGCGTTGGATAAGACCGGCGCGTTTGAAGGTGTGATGTCCCGCGCCGACAGGCCCGAAGAGGGCGGCGGACTGCAATCTGACGTCCAGGCCTACTACAAGCCGGCGGCTCCGCCTTCCGGCCAAGCTGTACGGCCTGCACCGGCGTCTGAACCAGGTGAGGAGACACCGGCCAATCAGTCCTCCGCCAGCTCCGCGCCCGCGAATCGATCCGCAGGAGGTGCGCGGTGAAGGCGCTGTTTACGTTTGGCGCCGAAGTACCGCTCAATCGGGTCATTGCCGACCACCGGCGCTGGCTGGTGCCGGTCGGGCTGTTGCTGGCCATCAACGTCGTCGTGCTGGTCGCGGTGGTGTTGCCGCTGCGCCAGTCGGTGCAAAGCGGCGCCGAGCGGGCGGAGACGTCGGCGCGGATACTGCGCGAGGCGATGGCGGAGCTCAAGGACGCCGAGGCGACGCGGGACGGTCAGTCGAAAGCGGCTGTCGACCTGGACCGGTTCTACGCGGAGGTGCTGCCGAAGGATTTCATGACGGCGCGCCGGGTGACGCAGTTGAAGCTCGCGCAGCTGGCGCGATCGCATGACGTGACGTTCGAGAACGGTTCGTCGTCCACCGAGGAGTTGAAGGATTCCGCGCTGGAGCGGATGCACGTCAACTATGCGTTGAGCGGCGACTGGGAAGATATCCGTCAGTTCATCTACGCCATCGAGACGGGTCCGGACTTTGTCGTGATCGACAACCTGCAGCTGACCGAGGGCTCGACGAACAACACGTTGTCGCTGGCACTGGAGCTGTCGACCTATTACCGGATCAGGGGGGCGCAGAGCCCGGCGGTCGCCGCGCCCGTGACGGGCGCCAGGGGTGCCGATGGCCGTTGAACGGCGTCAGGTCCTGATCGGCGTGGCCACCGTGGTGGTCCTGATCCTGGCGGCGTGGACCTTTTGGCCGTCAACGCCTGCAGCGACCACGACGACGGCGGCTGGAAACACGCGTGCGCGTGGCCGTGCGGCTGCCCAGGTGGAAACGCCCGGCCCGGTCGATCCGGTGAAGCTGGACGCGCTTGCCGCGGATCGGTTGGAACCCGGCGACACGCCGCGCAACCCCTTCAGGTTTCAGCCGAGAGTGGTGGCGCCGCCACTGCGGCCAGTTGTCTCGGCGCCGCCGGTCACGGAAGCGCCGCGGCCGGCGGTTCCGGCTGGGCCGCCACCCTTGCCGCCGATACCGCTGAAGTTCATCGGCGTGCTCGAGCGCGCGAGCGGCGTGAAATGGGCGGTGCTGACGGACGGCAAGTCCGCGCCGATGTATGGCAGGGACGGCGATATCATCGATGGCCGGTACGCGATCGTGAAGATCGGCACCGAATCGGTCGAGATGACCTACGCCGATGGGCGAGGGCGGCAGGTGATCCGCCTGAGCGGACAGTAGTTGCGCAAAGGGTATAGATGATTAGGCGTGTCGTAGGGAGCCTCGTTCTCGTCGCGCTGGCAGCCATGGTCGTTGCAGGTTGCGCCACCGGTCGTGCGTTCGCGCGCGGCGAAGCGGCGGGTCGCGCGGGTGATTGGGAAGCCGCGGTCGGTTTCTATCGCCAGGCCCTGCAGGACGATCCTGATCGTCCGGACTACAAGATTGCGCTCGAGCGCGCGATGCTGGCGGCCGCCAGCATGTATGCCGAGCGTGGCCGTCAACTCGAAGCGGCCGATCAACTCGAAGAGGCGTTGCGCGCCTACCGCAAGGCCCAGGAATTCGAACCGTCGAATCGTCAACTTGGCGCGAAGGCGGCCCAGGTCGACCGCACGTTGCGCGATCGCATTGAGGCGGCACAGCCGCGTTCAGACATCGAGCGGATGCGCCAGCAGGCGCGCCGGGCGGCGGCCGAGCCGATGCTCAATCCGTCGAATCCCGAGCCGCTGATCGTCAACTTCGTCAACACCAGCATCCGCGACATCCTGGTCTTCGCCGGCAACTACAGCGGCATCAACGTGACCTTTGACCGCGACTTCCAGGATCGCTCGATCACGCTGAAGCTCGAAGGTGTGTCGTTCGAAGAAGCGATGCAGCAGATCATGATCGCCAACGGGCTATTCTACCGGGTGCTCAACGATCGCACGATCATCGTGGCTGCCGACAACACCCAGAAGCGCACCCAGTACGAAGAGCAGGTGATTCGCACGTTCTTTATCTCGCACGCCGATGCCAGCGAGATTTCACAGGTGCTGGTGCAGCTGATTCGCGTGGCCGGCATGGCGATCCAGCCCCAGATCGTCGCCAACAAGACCACCAACACGATCACCATTCGCGCGACCGCGCCGGTCGTCGCCATTGCCGAACGTGTCATCGAGGCCAACGACAAGCCGCGCGCCGAGGTGATGGTGGATGTGCAGATCCTCGAAGTCAACCGCGAGCGCGCCAAGCGCTACGGGCTTGATCTCGGCAGCTACTCGGCGGCGCTGTCGTTTTCGCCAGAGGCGGGGGCGGGCGCGGCGCGGCGCCCCCCGGCGGCCCCCG
>JAYQOO010000097.1:6990-16295 GCA_038144855.1 Acidimicrobiia bacterium
TTCGCCTGCGGGGGCGCCGTCCGCGGTCGGCGCAACGGCGTTCAACCTGAACACGATCTCGCAGGGGGTCAGCACCGCGGACTTCTACCTCTCGGTGCCGTCGGCGGTGGTGCGCTTCCTCGAGAGCGATTCGAATACCAAGGTGCTGGCCAAGCCGAATCTGCGAGGCGTCGAAGGCCAGAAGCTGTCGCTCAACCTCGGTGAAGACATCCCCGTGCCGAGCACGACCTTCCAGCCGATCGCGGCCGGCGGCGGCGCCACCAATCCGCTGGTGTCGTACGGCTACCGCACGATCGGTGTGAACGTCGAAATGACGCCGCGGGTCACCTACGACAACGACATCATTCTCGAGATCACCATCGACCTCAGCGGCCGCGGGCAGGACACCAACATTGCCGGTCAGAACCTGCCGTCGTTTTCGACGCGCAAGGTCGGCACCAAGCTGCGGTTGCGCGACGGTGAATCGAACCTGCTGGCCGGCTTGTTGCGTGAAGACGAACGCAAGTCGCTGACCGGATTTCCCGGCGTGATGCGCCTGCCGATCATCCGGCAGTTGTTCTCCAATAACGACCAGAACATCAAGCAGACCGACATCGTCATGCTGCTGACGCCGCGCATCGTGCGCACGCACGAGTTGCGCGCCCAGGACCTGAGCCCGATCTACATCGGCACGCAGAGCAACATGTCGCTGACCGGACCGCCCGCCACGCTCGGCGGCACGCCCGAGCCCGAGGCTGCCGCTCCGGCGCCGCAGGCTCCGACCACGCCAGGTGTTGCGCCTTCGCCGGTGATGGCGGGAAATGTTGCGCCCGTGACGCCTGCCGTGCCGACTCCGGCCGCGCCGCAGCGTGCTGCGACGCCGGTGTTGCCGACCGGTTCGACCCAGCAACCAGTCATGCCAGCCGGCAGCTCGCCGATCCCGGGGATGACGCCCGCGCCCCCGGCGCCGGCGCCGGCACCGCAAAGCAACGTCCAGGTCTTCACTCCTCCAGCACCCGCAAGCCCTGCGGCGCCAGCAGCGCCGACCACCAGCCCGGCGCCTGCGACGCCCGTGCCATCGGCGGCTTCGCCTGCGACACCGCCCGCGGCTCCGGCAACACCGCCTGCGGTGGCCCAGGCACCGGCACGCATCGCCCTGAGTCCGCCGAGCGAAATGCGCGTAGGCAGCGGACCGTACACGATTCCAGTCTCGGTAGCGGGAGCGTCAAGGCTGTCGACGGTGACGTTGTCGATCACCTACAACCCGGCACTCGTGCGCGTGCGCAACGTCCAGGAAGGCACCTTCATGCGCCAGGGCGGCGCGATGCCGGTCTTCAACAGCCAGATCGACGAGAAGGGCGGCCGCATCGACATCGTGATTACGCGGCCTGGCGACAAGATCGGAGCATCGACGTCGGGATTGCTGGCTGCGTTGCTCGTCGAGCCGCTGACGGCCGGCACGGGTTCTGTGGGACTGTCAGGTTCGGCATCCATCCCGGGAGGGGAGAGTGCGGCGCTGCAGTTCATGCCGTCCGGCATCACGGTGCGATGACGTGAGACGGGAGCAAGGCTTCACGTTCGTCGAACTGCTCGTCGTGACGACGATCGTGTTGATCCTCGCCTCCGCGATCCAGCCGCTCGCGAGGGTCACAGTGCAGCGGACACGTGAAGCTGAGCTGCGCCGTGTGCTGCGCGAGATGCGCACCGCGATCGACAAGTTCAAGGATGCGGCCGATCAAGGGATGATCCCGACGACGGAATTGAAGGCCAATAGCGAGGGATATCCGCCCGACTTGCAGACGCTGGTTGACGGCGTATCGGTCTCCAACGACGCCACCGGCCGGCGAATCAAGTTCCTGCGGAAGATTCCTGTCGATCCGACGACCGGTGACGACGACTGGGGTCTGCGCGGGTATCAGGACAAGCCGGACTCATCGTCGTGGAATGGCCAGAACGTCTACGACGTGTACTCGAAGAATCAAGGCATAGGCCTGGACGGCACGAAGTACCGCGACTGGAATTGACGATGCGCACGACCTTTCATGCTGGGCAACCCGGCCGGACGTCCGGGATGAAGACGCCATCAGTGAGCCGCGGGCAGTCTCGACGCGGCAGCTCGGCCGGCTTTACGATGATCGAGATGCTGGTGGTCATGACCCTGGTCGTGATCCTCGCGGCCGTCAGCATGACGCAGTACCGCAACGCGGTCACTCGCGCGGAAGAAGCGGCGTTGAAGGAGAACCTGTTCCGGATGCGCGATGCGATGGATCAGTTTTACGCCGACAAGAACAAGTGGCCGGCGGACCTCTCAGAGCTGGTCAGCGAAGGCTACATCCGGGAAGTGCCAACCGATCCAATGACGAAGTCGAAGGATACGTGGCAAACCGAACAGGCCGAACCGGATGCCAATAACCCGGCGTCGGCGGGCGGCATCGACAACGTGCACAGCGGATCCGAGCGCACCGCGCTCGATGGTTCGCGATACTCGGAGTGGAACTAAGCAGGAGTCAGGAATCGACACTCGGCAGTTGAGAGTGTTCAGTCAGTAGCTGCCAGTTCAGTCGTCAGTCTCTCAATCCCAGAATGGAAAAGGGCCGGCTGCTCACGCATGCCGGCCCCTCGCATTTTCAGCGGGATGAATGCCCTTTACGGGTCGACGGTCATCGTCTTGACAAGCGTGAACGTCTGGCCTGACGAGTCGGTCGCGACAATCGTGAACGTCACCGTGCCGGCAGAGTTCGGTCTCCACGCAAAGGAGCCGGGGTTCGAGCCGTTGTAGAGCACCTCGCCATCCTGGATCGTCACTTTCACGTTGGTGATGGCAGGGGCTCCGGTGCCGGCTGTTGCCGAGACACTGAACGTTTCGTTCGTCCCGGCCTTCAGTGGTTCGCCGCCGGTCGTGGTGTTGGTGAAGGTAATGGTCGCCGCGGCGGCCTGGCTCACGATGATGGCCGCGGAGAGCCGACCTTGCTGTCCCGTCGAATCAGTCACGGTCGCGGTCACGGTGTACCCGCCGGCGCTCGAATACGTCTTGGTGAAGCCGGTCTGGCCGTTGATCGCGCCGAGATCCCTGAACGTGTTGTCGCCGAATTCGATGCGGACGTTCTGGATCGGCAGCGTCGGACTGGTCGGTGGCGTCACCGACATGGCCACCGGCACGCCCACGGTTGCCGTGCTTGGAACCGTGAAAGTCGTGAGCGTCGGCAGCGAACGGGTGACGTTGAGCGTCAGCACCGCCGTACCACGCTGACTGTTGGCATCGGTGGCGGCGGCCGTCACCGCGTATTGGCCGGGCGAGGTGAAGGTATGGGACACGGTTGTGGAACCGTTGACGCCGAGCGGTTGCTCACCAGAACCATCTCCCCAGTTGACGGTGACATTCACGACTGGCGCCGTCGACGTGGTGCTGCCTGACGCGGTTGCCGCGATGGTGCAACTGATCGGCACGCCCGCTGTTGCGGCGGTATTCCCGGTTGCGCCGCAGGTCAGCGTCACGGTGGGCGGATTGAGGGCCGTCAACGTCACGGGCTCCTTCTTGGTGCCGGCCGTGACGGTGATTACGGTTGTGCGATTTGTCGTCAGGCTGACGCGCGCCTCACCGTTGGCGTCCGTTGTCGCCGACGTTGCGCTCAAGGTACCGAAGTCCGCCGAAATGGATACCGGCGTGTTGCTGATCGGATTGCCACCGCCATCGAACAGGCCGGCGATCACGGTCACGGTGCCACCGGTGACGGGAATGCTGATCGGTTCGGTGCGGACCGAGACGCGCTCGGCGGCTGCGGTGCCAACCTTGACGCTGACGCCGCCTGCCGAGCTGTTGCCGCTTCCGGTTCGCGCCGGGCCGGAGAACGCGTGGATCACGGCGGTGCCGGAACCGGCGCCGATAAACGTCGACGTCGCCTTGCCGTTCACGGTGGGCGCTTCGATCGGATCCATACGACCGGAAGTCGTCTGGAACGTGACCATGGTGCCGTTGTGTACGGCGGTGCCCGATGACTCAGTCACAACGGCGATGACGGTCGCGGTGCCGCCGACCGGCAGCGATTCCTTGTCCACTGACAACGAGATCGTTGATCCCGTCGGCGAGGTGAGGGGCACCCGATCGCACGCCACGACCGCGACGACCGTCACGGCCGCGATAGCCCACAGGCGCGTCATAAGTGAGGTGGAAGATACGCGCCGCGACGTGCTCAGAGCGGCCAAATCGGCACTGCGGATTTCGGTGGATTGCTTCAAGAGGCCTGTTAAGGATAATAGATGCATGGAGTTAGCGGGTCAACCGTTCGACTTCGCTCGCGGCCGTGGCGAGCGCGGCTACGCGATGGCGGCCCTGCTGGTCGCCATGAGCGTCATGGCCGTGCTGATGAGCGCATTGCTGCCGGTCTGGACGCACATGGCGACCCGGGAGAAGGAAGAGGAATTGATCTTCCGCGGCAACCAGTACGCGCGGGCGATCGGCCTGTTCCAGCGAAAATTCGCCAACACGGCGCCCCCGTCGGTGGATGTCCTGGTCGATCAACGGTTTCTCCGCAAGAAATACAAGGATCCGATCACAAACGACGACTTCCAGTTGCTCGACGCCAACTCGCAGATGGCCCTGCCCGGTCAAGGGGCGCAGGTCGCTCAGCGTCCCGGCCAAAGCGCAACGCAGGGCAACCCGGTGCAGACACCGGCAGGTGCCAATCCGCAGGCCGGCGGTTTCGGCCCTCAGGGAGGCCTGATCGGCGTGACCTCCAAAAGCAAGGAAGCGTCGATCAAGCTGTACAACGGGCGCAGTCGCTACAACGAGTGGGCGTTCGTCTACCTTCAGACGGCGCAGCGGCCGGGGCAGTCGGTTCAGCCGCAGGTGCCGGGACAAGGGATTCCGGGTGGGCAGGGGGGGCGAGGCCAGCAACCGTTTGGGATGCCAGGCGCTCCAGGCATTGGGACGCCGAATCGGCCGCCGTTTGGCGGCGGCACCAGTCCATTTGGACAACCGGGGCAGTTCGGGCAGCCCCAGGGCCCGCCTCCCAATCAGCAGAACCCGCGCACCGTAACCCCTGGCGGCGGGGGTATCTTCACCCCAGGTCAGCGTCCGCCTGGAGGCCGCTGACGATCGCGTCGTGCAGCGCCCGCCGCGCTTCCTGAATTCCGTCGCCGGTGCGAGAGGGATGGACGCGGTTGGTGAGAATCACCACATACAGATCCTGCTCCGGATCGATCCAGAGCGATGTCCCGGTGAAGCCGGTGTGACCGATCGCGCGCGCTGACATCCGGCCGCCGCACGACGACGTGGGAAGCATGGTGTCCCAGCCAAGCGCGCGGGAACTGCCAGGCACCGAACTCTTTGCCGTAAAGGTGCTCCACGCCGGCGACCGCATCCACCAGCGAGCGCATGCGCCGACACCTGCCGCGGATCCAAACAACCCGGCGTGCGCGGCCACGCCGCCGACTGCCGCCGCGTTCTCGTCGTGAACCTCACCGCGACGTTCTTCACCAAACTCCGAGTCTTCGGTCGGCGCGATGCGGGGCATCCAGGTCGCCGCAGGCCTGAAGCGCAGCTCGACGCCAGGGCCGAGTTCGCGATCGCGCCACGCGTCAAACTGCCGATCAAGCGGAGTGGAGGCCGCGCGCTCCATCGCAAACCCCAGCAACAGAAAGCCCGGGTCGGAGTAGATCGACTGCGTGCGGGGCGTGTAGTCGAGCGGCTCTTCGCTGATGGCCAACTCGAACGAGGCGCGTCCGGTTCGCGAGCGGTAATACGGTCGATGCGCGGGGAGGCCTGAACAGTGCTCGAGCAGGTCGCGCAGCGTAACGGCCTGGCGTTCCTCGCCCGTCCACGCGTCAATCCAGTGGCGGACGCGGTCGTTGAGGCGCATGCGGCCGCTCCGCAGCTCGTCAACCATGAGCGCGGTCGTTGCCAGGACCTTGGTCAAGGAGGCGAGGTCGTAGATGGTGCGGGCGTCCACCGCAGGTGCGGCGGCGTCGTAGGTGAGAGCGCCCGCGGTGATGGTCGTGATCGCGCCGCCGGCGCGGCCGATCTCGATCACGGCGCCAGGGAACACCCGGGAGGCGATCGCCTGAGCGAGGATCGTCTCGACCGTCTTCATGCCCGCGCGCCGGACACCTGGCGCGAGAGGATGGCGACGGCGCAAGTCGTCACGGCGCCGATCAACACGTACCACGTAAATGCGATCGGCGTCGCCCACCACACCCACGTCATCACGATCAGGCCGGCGATCATGCCTGCAAACGTGTCGCGTTCGCGCACCGACGGCACGAGCGTGCCGAGCATGAACGCCCCGAGCACGGATCCGGACGCAAACGACAGCACGGCAAGCCCGGCGTCGAGGACGGACCGGTTCATGAACTGCGCGCCGATCGCGACGAGCAACTGCACGATGCCCCAGGCGACGGTGGCCTGCTTCGACACCCGCATCTGGGTGTCTTGATCGGCCTGGGGATTGAAATAGGGCAGATAGAAATCGCTGACGGTGGTGGCCGCCATTGCGTTCAGTGACGGCGACAGTGCCGCGGCGACGATGGCTGCGACGATGAAGCCGGCAAGGCCGTTCTGCAATTCGTTGACGACGAAGATCGGCAGGATCTGGTCGTTGCGGGCGAGCGCCTGCGGCAGCGGAACCTGCTGATAGTGCGTGTACAGCATCACGCCGATCAGCAGGAACAAGATGAACTGCACAAACACGATAAACCCACTCAAGACGATGCCGGTCGAGGCGTCCCTCTGGCTGCGCGCCGACAACAGGCGCTGCACCAGGTACTGATCGGTGCCGTGCGTCGAAAGGGTCAACGCGACGCCGCCGAGTAAGCCCGCCCAGATCGTGTAGGCACGGCTGAAATCCAGCGCCGGATCGAGCACGACGAACCGCGCGGTCTCCGAGCCGACGCGCACGACTTCCGACCAGCCGCCGTCAATTCGCGACAGCAGGGCGAGCGCCACCGCTCCCGCGCCGGCGATGTAGACAAACATCTGCACCACATCCGTCCAGATCACGGCCGACACGCCGCCGCGCATGGTGTAGACGATCATCGCCGCGCCGAGCACGATCACGACCCAGGTCACCGGCACTTGCGTGACGATCGAGATCACCAGGGCGGTCGTGAAGAGGCGAATGCCGTCAGCCAGTGAACGCGTGACCAGGAAGATCACGGCCGACAGCGTCTTGACCTTCGTGCCGAATCGGCGCTGCAACAGCTCGTACGAGGTGAACAGCTCGCCCTTGAAGTAGGCCGGGATGAACAACGCGCTGACGATGATCCGGCCGATGATGTAGCCAACGGCCAGCTGCAGGAAGGTCATGTTGCCCGCGTAGGCTTGCGCGGGAATACCGATGAAGGTCAGCGTGCTGGTCTCGGTGGCCACGATCGTAAAGCAGATCGCCCACCACGGCACGCTGCGGTCGGTCAGGAAATAATCGCGCGTCGTCTTCTGATAGCGCGCAAACCACGAGCCAAACGCCGTGATCGCGACGAGATAGACGCCGATGACGAGGTAGTCGATCCCCGAGAGGGATGCCACGCCCGAGAGCTTACTCCGGAGTGGCGCGGAATGCCGCGCGGCCGAGTTCGCTGACCGATCCGGCGCCGTTGGGCGGGGCGATCAGGGCGTCGTAGGAAAACAGGATCACGCCGGCGGCGCCGAGCTTGTTGGCGGCGGCGATATGGCCGAGCGTCTGGGACGGGGTCAATTGATAGGCGCCGATGCCTGCCCACACTGGGTGGGAGCCCGCATAGGCGCGCGCGGCCGCGATCTGCTTCTGGAAGACCGCCGGATCCGTGGTGTAGGCCATCGGGCAAATCACGTCGAGCAGTGACTGGTCGACCCACCCTCGCCAGTCCTGCAGGCGCTCCTCAAATGCCACCTGCGCGTCGGGCACGACCGCCGCGCTGACGGTCATGGCTGGCCGCACGGCCTTGACCGCCGCACGGATCTTGATCAGCAGCGTGGTCAACCGTTCGCGGCGAAAGTCGCTCCAGCGTTCGGGATTGAGGTTCGGATAGGCGGCCGGATCGATCGCCTCACGGGTGGCGGCCTCGCGCTTCTGACGGTCGGTCAGGTCGGGTGCGATGGACGCCTTGAACTGATCCATCGCGGCCGGGCTGTAATCAAACTCCGCGTTTGGAAAGCGGATGTAGTCGAGATGAATGCCGTCGACGTCGTAGTTGGTCGCGATCTCGGCGATCACGGCAGCCGCGTGATCCTGGGCGCCAGGATGCAATGGCGAAAGGTACAGGCCTTCGACCGACGTGTTGTTGGCGCGGCTCCACCGGGCCAGGCGCCCGAGGTAGGCCGGGCTGAGGGGAATGATCTTCTTAATCTCCGCCGCAAGTTCCCTGGGCACGATCAGCCATTCGGGGGCGCGATAGATGACGTGATCGCGCGACGCCGGGAGCGTCACCGCGCTGGACACGAGGTTGACCGCGACCCAGGCGTGCACCTTCAGGCCTGCCGCATGCGCGTCGTCGAGGACTGTGGCCAGCGGATCGAAAGTGGGTTTGCCGGCCAGTTCCGCGGCGCGCGGTTCGAGCGTGCCGGCGTAGTACGCGTCGCCGCGGCCGCGCACCTGCACCAGCAGCGTGTTGAATCCACCAGCCTTGGCCGAGGCGACCATCTGCCTGATCGACTCCGGCGAGTTCAACGTGGTGCGCGTCACCCAGAGTGCACGTGTTTGCGCAGGTCCCTGTGCGTGCACCGCGATCGTCGCGCCGATCAGCGACAAGGCGAATGCCTGGAACAGTGCGCGAAACCGCATCATGGGGAACACACCATTCTAGCAAGCTCCTCGACTCGGCATAAGCTAATTGGATGCACGTCCTGGGAATCGACGCTGGCGGAACCAAGACCGTCGCGCTGCTTGCCGATGCGGCTGGCCGTGTCGTTGGTGAAGGCCGGGCCGGAGCTGCCAACCTGCAGACCGAGGGCGAGCTCGAGGTCGAGAAAATCCTGCATACGGTGATCGACCGTGCGACGGAGGGGCATGCCGAGCCGCCGGCGGCGGTCTGCCTCGGCATTGCCGGCGTTGACCGCGAGGATGACGCGCGTGTGATTCGCGACATCATGCGCCGCCTCGGGTTCCGGAACAAGACGCTCATCGTGAACGACGCCCTGATTGCGCTCGTCGCCGGCGCGGGGGCAAGTCCCGGCGTCGTGTTGATCTCTGGAACCGGTTCGATCGCCTATGGCGTGAGCCAGTCTGGCGTGGCGGCGCGTGCTGGAGGATGGGGGCCCACCCTCGGCCACGAAGGATCCGGCTACAGGAATGGCCGCCTGGCGTTGTTGGCGCTCATGCGCCCTGTGGACGGTCGAGGACCGGGCCCCGCGCTGA
>JAYQOO010000098.1:0-6259 GCA_038144855.1 Acidimicrobiia bacterium
CCTCGCGCTGAACAGGATGACGTCAGGACCGAAGAACCGAACGCGCTAGCTAACCCCGAAGGGGCCATTCTCCAGTAACGATTGGTTCGAAGAAACCCGGCAGGTCAGATCCAACCAGCCGCCAGGTCGACGGTTGGTGGTGTTCCTGTCTGGGCGGTGGCGTGGCCGGTCCCGACCAGCAGCACTCCTGCCATCAACAATTGTCTGCAGCTCATCACGACTCCTTCAGCCAGGCAATGTGCAGTAATGCCGCAAACCGGCTCAACTCCAGGACCATCGGCGGATTGATGCGGATAAAAGGAATGAATCCGGTCGATTCTGCGATAAAATAACAGGTGCGAGTAGCGATGCCTTTCAAAGAAAAAGCGGTTGTCCGACACAAACTCCGCCCTGAATGGGGCGCGGGGCGCATTCTGGTGCGCTCCGACGAGTACATCCAGATCGATTTCACTGCGGGCGGATTGAAAAAGCTCAAGACGTCGATCGCCGACGAGCACCTCGAGACGGCAAGTGACGAAGAGGTCAAAGCCTTGAAGCCGCAGAAGGTGAAAGACGCGGCGCCCAAGAAGGCCGTGACCAAGAAGACCCGGATGGCCTAAGAGGTCGGCTGGCGCCGGCTAGGGATCGACGATGTGTCCCTTGGCCGTCGCCTCTTCAATCACGGCGGCGATAAACGACCAGAGCGCCGGCGCACCCTCACGGATCGGTTCCATACGACGCAGTACCGCTTCGCGCGTCACCTGATGCGAGCGCCAGGTGCCGCCGTCGGCACCGCCCCAGTTCTGCAGCAACCCGGAAAATCGATCCAGCGCGATGGCGAACTTCGCCTCGCGCGTCCGGCCGGCCTCGAACTCGTGCCACAACTCGACCAGTTCGGCGCCAAGGTCGGTCGGCAGCAGCGCAAACAGCCGGTCTGCGGCCGCGGCTTCGCGCGCGGCCTTGTCGGCGTGTCCCTGCCGGTCGTAGGCGAACGTGTCGCCCGCGTCGATCTCAACGAGGTCGTGCACCAGCAGCATGCGGATTGCGTGCAGGGTGTTCGTGCCTTCGGGGGCGTGCTCGGCGAGCACTAATGCGGCGGTTGAGAGATGCCAGGAGTGCTCAGCGCTGTTCTCGAGCCTGGATCGATCGATCAGCGATGTGCGCCGCAGCACTGTCTTCAGCTTGTCGATCTCTTTCAGGAAGGCAATTTGCTGCTCGAGCCGCGTCACAGGCATGCGTCATTGTAGCGACAACTTCATGCCCATATGCGTGCGCTTGAAGCCAAGCCGCTCATAAAAGCGCTGTGCATCCTCTCGACTCTTGTCGGACGTGAGTTGCACCAGGCCGCAGCCACGAGACCTGGCCCGCGCGATCGTGTCCTGGATCATCAGGGCGCCGATGCCTTGGCCACGCACCGGCGCCGCGACGCGCACCGCTTCGATCAGCGCGCGCCACATGCCCTGGCGGCTCAGCCCCGGCAGATAGGTCAGCTGGACAGTCCCAACCACCTCGCTTCCTGAGTCGGCCACGATCAGCTCGATGTTGGGATCGCGGTCGATCGCCGCAAAGGCGTCGTAATAGCTCTGCGGCAGCGGCGGCTCCGGGTGTTCCCGCGTCGCGCCAAGTGCGTCGTCGGCAAGCAGTTGCACGATCGCGGGGACGTCGTTGACGGTCGCGCGGCGGAAGCGGATGGCGGAATCCATTCCAGAAGCCTACAGCCTCTTTGCGCCAGGACCGATAGTCGTGGTACCCGAGTCAGGATCCACCATGTTGACCCGAAGCTTGATCATCGCGCTGGCCGCGTGCCTCTTCACGGCGGTGCCCTCGGCCGCTCAAGAGAATCGCGCGCGCGTGTCGGGCGTCGTGACCGACAGGTCAGGGGGATCGCTGCCAGGCGTGACCGTGTCGCTGCGAGGCGCAAGCATTGCGCCGACCAACGTCGTGACCGACAACGCCGGACGATACGTCACGCCGTGGGTGGTTCCAGGCACGTACATGATCGACTTCGAGTTGTCGGGCTTTGAAACCCGCACCATCTCGAACTTCCGGCTGACGGCCGGCCAGACCGCGATTCTCGACCAGGAGATGTCGCTTGCAGCCTTGAGCGAGAAGGTTGAGGTCGTGGCTCCGGCCCCGGTGCCACCGCCGGCTCCCAAGCCCAGACCCCGTCCGACGGCGAAACCGGTTGATCCCGAAATCCTGGCCTCGGTGTGTGGGCCGCGAGAGGCGCCGAATTTCTCGCTGGCCGTTGGCCGCGTGGTGTCACATCGGGATGATCCCGGACGGCAGTTGCTTGGCCCTGGCGACGTGCTGCGCTTCGACGCCGGTGAAGACGCGGGCATTACCGTCGGCCAGAACCTGGTCGTGCGCCGCCGATTCCGCTCGGGGGACCTGGCGGCGGCAAAGAAGCTGGCGACCTACGGCGAACTGACCGCCGGCTTGATTCAGGTCATCGAGGTTGAGAAGCGGGCCTCCGCTGCATTGGTGGTCTACTCCTGCGGCGAGATGGTGGCCGGGGACGCGGTCGAACGCTACGTGCCGCAACTGGCGCGCATGGAAGAGCGGCGTGGCACGCCACAGTTCGAGGACGCGGCCAAGGTGCTGCTGGGCGACAACGGCCAGCAGATGAGCGCGGCGGGGCAGATGATGGTGATCGACTGCGGCATCGTGCAGGGCGCGCAGCGTGGTCAGCGAGTCACGCTGTTCCGGCGCGCGAAGGGCGCGCCACCGCTGATCATCGGCGACGCCGTCATCATTGCGCTGAGGCCGGATTCGGCGACGATCCGTATCGAAAGAGCCACCGATGCGATCATGGTCGGCGACCTGGTGGCGCTGCACCGCTAGGACGGTCAGCGCGTCCGCGGTTTGTCTTCGGTAGTGCGCTTCTCCATCTCGAAGATCGTCTCGACGCTGACGTAATCCTTGTAGCCAAGTCGCGCGATCGGCCTGAGCTTCACGACATCAACCTTGCCATCCGTAAGGGCGTCGTCATCGATGTGCACGGCGACCACCTTGCCAATCACGACGTGGTGAACCCCTGACGGGACGCGGCCTGGCAGGTCAAGGATCTGGTGCAGCGTGCACTCGAAGTTCACCGGCGACCCCTTGATCAGCGGCGGCTTCACCAGGCGGGCCGGAAGGGCCTCGAGGCCAGAGGCCTGCAGTTCGTCGATGCTCCGATCGACGATCATCGCGGTCCGGTTCATCTGGTCCTTCTGCGACCACGTTGCCATGTTGTAGACGAACTCACCGGTGGCCTGGATATTGGCCACCGTGTCCTTCGTCCCGCCGTCGATCTCGTGGGTGCCGGCGGAGAACATGACAAACGGCGGGTCGTAGCTCAGGAGATTGAAGAAACTGAAGGGCGCGACGTTGACGCGGCCCTCGGCGTTGACCGTTGAGATCCAGCCGATCGGCCGTGGCACTACACATGCCTTGAGCGGGTTGTAGCGAAGGCCGTGATCGTTCTTCGCGGTCTCGTAATACATAGCAGTCCCTCAGAGATCCGGAAAAACGTGGCGTCCGTCGGCGTCCAGCGGCAGCGGTAGCGCCCAGAGGGCGGCGCTGACTGGCAGTGGCGTGTACAGGTGCGGGAACAGGTCTCCACCGCGCGAGGGTTCCCACGCCAGCGGGTGGCCGATGTCTTCGACCGCAATCGCGACCAGCACGAGGCCAGCCTGTCCGGCAAAATGTTTGGCTGCCGTGGTGTGGACCTGCGCCGCCGTCGAGAAGTGGATGAACCCATCAGCAACGTCCACAGGGGAGCCCGTGAACGCGCCGGCCTCGACGGCGCGAGCCCACATGTCGGCAGGCATGATTTTGTAGATCGTGTCGGTTCGCGGAGCCACTCAAGCATGATTATTGCCGATGCTCCGCCTGAAGGCGGAGCCTGCAGGTTCAACGGGGGCCCGAGACGGGTTACGATGCGTGCGATGCGTGCCACGCCCATGTTCGCCGATGCGCTGACACGGGCACTGGCGCATCGTTCGGCATTGCTGTCGTCGCCAACCACGACGGCCTATCGGTTGCTGGACGGCGCCGGTGACGGAGTCCCCGGGGTGTACGTCGATCGCCTGGGGCCCGCAGCCATCCTCAACGTCTACGACGATGCGCGATGGTCGGACGCGCAGGTCAGCGATGCGGCACGGGGCACCCTGGCGTCGGCCCATCCGCATGGTGTCGAGTCCGTCTACGTCAAACGATTCATCAAGGATCGCTCTCGGCTCGGAGGCAAACTGCCCGAGGAGTCGACCGCACCCGCGTCTCGGGCCGGTGTGCCGCAGCCAGAAGCGTTGACGGTTGACGAATACGGCGTGCACTTCGAAGTGCGCCCGTACGACGGATTTTCAACCGGACTGTTCCTGGAACATCGCGAGCACCGTCGCGCGCTGGCCGAGGGAGGCGTGAAGCGCGCGCTCAACCTGTTTGCGTATACCTGCGGGTTCTCGGTGCCGCTCGTTGCCGCCGGCGCTCACGTCACCAACGTCGACGTGTCGCCGCGATACCTCGACTGGGGCCGCCGCAATCACGCACTGAACGGACTCGATGAGTCGCGCGTCCGATACGCGCGGATGGACGCGATGGCGTACCTGGCCTATGCCGCCCGCCACGCGCACGAGCGGTTCGACCTGATCGTGCTCGATCCTCCGACCTTTGGCGCCGGCAACAGCCGTCGCGGCGTCAAGCCATGGAAGGCGACCGAGAACTACCCGGAGTTGCTCGAAGCGGCCGTCGCGGTCCTGGCGCCCGGCGGCAGGATTTTCGCCGCCACCAACGCCCGCGAGCTGGCCGTCGAGGGCGAACTCCAGGCGCTGGTCGAGGGCACGATCAGCGGTGTTCGCTGGCAACAGCTCCCGAAATGGCCGGTCGATGTGCGTGAACCGGGCCGGGTTGCCGCTGTGTTGTTCACCCGGCAGTAGCGAGACGGGTCGCCTGCTCGGCAATCGCTTCGTCAAGCGAGCTGGCCCAGGCTGGTCGCGCATCATGGGCCGGTGCCTGCCACACGTGGGGGCTGGAATCGCACGTCCGCGCGGACAGCAGCACGTGCTCGAGATAGAGCGCGCGGTTCGCCGCACCTCCGTACACCGTATCGCCGATCAGTGGTGCGCCAAGTTCCGCCAACATCACGCGAATCTGATGAAAGCGTCCCGTGTGCAGTTGCACCAGCACGTGACTGCAACCGCTGGTGGCAGGCGCGCTGGCGGCATGCACGATGGTGAGGAATGAGGGCTTGCCGCCCGAGCGAACTACGGTTGCCTTGCGGCCGCTGGTCGACAGATAGGCTTTGTGATCGCCGACGAGGTGCTTTGCGCGATCACCGCTGATGCCCACGGCCGCCACATAAAACTTGTGCCACCGCCGGGCGGCGATTTCGGCGGAGTAGTGCGCGGCCGCCTGTTCGGTTCGGGCCACCACCATCAGTCCCGATGCCGGAGCGTCGAGGCGATGAACGAGTCGCAGGTTGTCGAAGCCTTCAGACTTGAGCCGGGTGATCAGCGAGTCCGCCGCGGCATCTCGTGGTAACTCGGATGCGAGCCCCGCGGGCTTGGCGACGACGAGCTCGTGCGGGGTGACGAAAAGCCGCGTCAGCGGCTTCGAGGGTGACATCCGGGTCTGGAAATTCTATCAACGCCTCCAGATCGGTATCCACGTGCCTGATCGCCGTAGAATCGATCCGTCATGGCGACGGTGTTCCTCCTGTCGCCCGCCCACAGTGGCGGGCGGCGGGCGGCGATTCTGCTCAACACGAAGTCCGACGCGGTCTCGGCGCGCGAATTCCGTTCGGGCGCCATGTCGCTCGGTCGTGCCTTTGCCTTCATGAGCGGGCTGTACTTTCGCGGCAAGCTCGCCTATGCCGAGCGATTCGGCGATCCGCTGATCATCACGCCGACACGGGGCCTGCAGCCGCCGTCGCTGCCATTCAACCTGCGACTGCTCAAGGAGTTCTCGGTCGGCGACGTGAGCGTCGACAACGCCGCGTATCGCCTCGCGCTCGAGCAGGATGCCAAGGCGTTGGCGAAGCGTATCGGTAAGGGCGGGCAGGTTGTGCTGCTGGGCAGCGTGGCGAGCGGCAAGTACGTCGATATCCTGCTGCCGATCTTTGGCGATCGCCTGCGCTATCCGGTCTCGTTCATAGGCCGTGGCGACATGAGTCGCGGCGGCCTGTTGTTACGGAGCGCGGCCAGTGGGGAAGAGCTCGAATACCAGACGCTTACCGCTGGGGTGCGGCCGCGGGGTGGGCGCCCGCCCCCGCACCCTCCCCCCCCCCCGGGAGCGGTAA
>JAYQOO010000098.1:6269-16281 GCA_038144855.1 Acidimicrobiia bacterium
GCGAAGCGGGTACCTGTAAGCTGGGTGCATGAGAGCCACGGCGATCGTCCTCTGGGCAGTCACGCTGTCGTTGAGCCCACTCTTCGCACAGGAGCGGCCGGTCCCAAAGGACTCAGCCCGGTTGTCGATATCCGGCTGCGCCCGCGGCCGCGTGTTCACCGTCGGCCGCGATCCCGGTCATGAGCCCATGGGTGTGCAACTGCCTGAAAACATGAAGATCCGCCTCGCGGGACCCAAGGACGTATTGGCGGACATCAAGAAGCGCGAAGGCTCGATGGTGGAGATCACCGGGTTGATTAAGCAGTCCGATACGACTCAGCCTGGGATCGGCCTTGCGGGTGGGCGCGTGCGCATTACGCCCGTGATGCCGAGCAGCCGGACCTCCGGACGGGATCCGGGGCCGCCACCGCCGGTATTTGATGTCGAGTCGTACCGGTTGTTGAACGCGTCGTGTCCAGGGCGCTAGAGATTCTGCCGCCAGACGCGCGGTCGAAGCCTCGCTTCAGTGTCTAGTGATAGTGGCCGTGCTCCGGAGACCAGGTTCCGCCGGGTCGCGAGACGTGGTTCCTGTCGGCCGTGAACGCGGTAATGCCGGCGACGACGCCGGCTGCCATCAGCACCCCGACGATGACCAGCATCGCGGTATTGCTGCGGTTGCGCAGGCTGCCTTCCTTCAGTTCGCAGCACTTCTTGTACTTCTTGCCGCTGCCGCACGGGCATGCGTCGTTGCGTCCAGCCTTTGATGTGCTCATAGTCCGCCTCGAATATCCGTCGCCATCGTGCCCCCGGTCGCGCGCGCAGGTCAAGTCCTCCGCGGCAATCAAGGTAGGATGAGCTCGTGCCGTTTTCGGCGAGACGGAATGGATTGGTGTTGCTGGCGCTGGGCGCCGTCGCCATCCTCGCGCCGCTGTTGTCGAGGAACAGATCGGATTCTGGTTCTGGACGCGCCGTGAAGCGCACCTGTTCCGGCAGCGGCTCCAGCCCTGCCGCAAACCCTTTGGGCGACGCGAGCAGCGCCACCTTGAATGCAGCCTTGATCCCGAGCTTCTTCGGTAGGGGAGTGTTGTAGACCACGTGCGCCGCCGCCGGCTTTGCACCCGGCCGCGGCTTCTTGACTGGAGCCTTTTTCGCCATTGGCCTATTGGCCCATGACCCTTTCGGCCTACGCCTTCAGCGTCGCCTTCACGTTGATCGCCGGCACGGCAGCGAGGGAGCGCTTGATGATGCAGCCGGTGTTGGTCTTGGCGACGTGCTGCTGGAACGTCGCGTCGTCGACGTTCGGAACGACCGCGGTCACGGTGAGGTCGATCTGGTTGACCAGGAAGCCGATGTCGTCCTTGCCGAGATGCACTTCTGCGCTGCTGTGCACGCTGGTGGCCGTGAAACCGGCCTGCGCGAGTGAGTTTGCGAGCGCCATCGAATAGCAGCCGGCGAGTGCGGCGCCGATCAGCTCCTCAGGGTTTGCACCGCTGCCGTTCTCGAAGCGCGTCGCAAACGAGTAGTTGCCCTCGTACGCGCCGCTGCCGAGCTTGACGCGGCCAGTGCCGCCCTTGAGATCGCCTTTCCATTCCGCTTCTGCCTGACGTGCCATGTGTCCTCCTCCAAGAGAGAAAGACAAGCGTATCAAATGAAAAGCCGGGTCGCAGCATCTCGCTACGTACCCGGCCCCGACTGTCAGCCAACTGTTGAAACCGCGGCTGTTGGCTGTGGATTACTTCTTGGTGATGTCCTTGACGATGAACAGGACTTCGCCCGGCTTGATCAATCCAAGTTCGCGGCGTGCCTGTTCTTCAATAGCGGTGGGATCTTCGCGGAGGCGTCGCGCCATCTCGCGCAGCTCGGCGTTCTCAGCGCGGGCGCGCTCAAGCGATCGCTCGAGCGCCGAATATTCGCGGCGTGCCTGGAGCAAAGCCAGCAGGCCCTTTTCGCCGGCGATCGCGTCGATGACGATGACCGAGGTGATCAGGAAAAGGCCGTGACGCAGCCACTTGCGACCTCGACTTGCCAGGGTCGCCTTGGGCGCGGTAACGGTCGGCCGTTCTGTGGTTTCGTCCGTGTCGGTCATGGGCTCGGCGAACTGCTTGCAGGCCGTTCCGGCTCGTTCTCGCGCAAGTAATCCTCAAGCGCGCGAATCAGCACCGTCCGAAGGTCCGCGCGTTCATCCATCGCCCGGATCTTCGCGGCCCGCCAAAGCTCCCCAGGGAGCTCGACGGTTGTTTTCACCGTGTCGCTGTCAGTCCGCTTTGCCGCCAATACGTTGAGCAGTGTAACCACTCACACGGCAGCACGGCAAGAAACAAAAACGGTGAACCGCGTGCACACTTTTACATTAAAACGTTTTACCATGCAAGCACAAAAGCATCTTTACGGTTTTACGGTTTTACGGGTGCCTCGCCTTCGTATGAGTTCCGAGGTAGTGGTGCGAACTAGCGGGTGCTGTCTGAAAGCCAGGAGAGATAGTCGGAGCTGCCGCCGGCGATCTCGATAAGGACGAACTCGGGGACGTCGTACGGATGGAGCTGCTTGAGGCGCGCTTCGAGGGCGTCGACCCTCGATCGCGCCGTCTTGATCACGAGTTGGCGTTCAGCCGCTGACTCGGTCTTGCCTTGCCACGTATAGACCGACCGCATTTCGGGCAGGATGTTGACGCACGCGGCAAGGCGCTCATCGATGAGCGCCTTCGCCAACGCCTCCGCATCCTGATCCTCAGGAAACGTCGTCAGGATGAGGACGAATTCAGAGGGCACTGAGGGCCTGGTCGAGGTCGGCCTGCAGATCCTCGACGTCCTCGATGCCGACCGAAATACGAATCAAGCCATCGGTAATCCCCAGCATCTCGCGACGATCCTTCGGGACCGAGGCGTGCGTCATGATCGCCGGATGCGAGATCAGCGTTTCGACGCCACCGAGGCTTTCGGCCAGCGCCATCAGCCGCAGGCGATTCAGGACCGTCTTGGCGTTGTCGAGCGAGCCGACGTCGAAGGAGATCAAGCCGCCGAACCCCTTCATCTGCTTTTTGGCAAGGCGGTGATGCGGATGTGAGGCCAGGCCCGGATAGATCGTGCGCGTGACCTTCGGATGGGCCTCGAGATACTCGGCGATCACTTGGGCGTTCTCGTTGGTCCGCTCCATGCGGACCGTGAGCGTCTTGGTGCCACGCAGGATCAGCCACGAATCCATCGGGCCGAGGATCGCCCCGGCCGCGTTCTGCACGAACTTCATCCAGTCGATGTCGTCCTGGTGCTTGAGAATCACAATGCCGCCGACGCTGTCGCTGTGGCCGTTCAGGAACTTCGTGGTGCTGTGCATCACGATGTCGGCGCCGAGCGTCAGCGGGCGCTGGATGTAGGGGCTGGCAAAGGTGTTGTCGACGACCACCTTCACGTTGTGCTTATGGGCGAGATTGCTGACGCACTGGATGTCCGTGACGTGGAGCATCGGGTTGGTCGGCGTCTCGATGAAGAGGTACTTGGTATTCGGCTTGATCGCCGGCTCGACCAGCTCGGGTTTCGAGGTGTCGACGTAGGTGAAGTCGAGGCCAAACTTGCGCCGCACGCGCTCGAACAGGCGGAACGTGCCGCCGTAGGTGTTGTCGCTGACCAGCACGTGGTCACCCGACTCAAGGCGTGTCAGCAACGTGTCGATCGCCGCCATACCCGACGCGAACGCAAACGCCGCGGCCCCCGCCTCGATGGCGGCCACGTTACGCTCGAGCGCCATGCGGGTCGGGTTCTGCGTGCGCCCGTATTCGAAGCCCGCGTGGGGCTGGCCGAGGCCGTCCTGCACGTAGGTGGACGTCTGGTAAATCGGGGTAATGATCGCACCGGTCGCAGGGTCAGGTTCCTGGCCGGCGTGAATGCAAATGGTGCTGAAGCGCGCGTCGTCTTTGAGTTTCATAGGGTCAACGAAAAGGATACTCTGGTAGGCGCCCGATGAGCGACCCGGTTCGACCTGTTGCGCTGCTGCCCGGCGAGCTGCCGTCGCGGTGGCGTGTCTGGCGGACGTGGTTGTTGCGCACCTTTCCGGGCCGCGCGCTCGTCCTCGGCGCGCTGATCAAGGCCGTGACCTGGCCGCTTGGTTTCGCCGGGGCACTGCCGTCGGCCCTCGAAGCACTGGACATGGTTGGCAGCCTCGCGCTGCTGTTTGCCGCCGCCTACGGGTTGACCCGCCTGGCGGTCTGGGCCAAGCGCCGCCTGCTGTGGCGCGTGCGACGAAAGCTGATCCTGTCGTACGTGTTTGTCGGCGTCGTGCCGGCCCTGCTGGTGATCACATTCTTCCTGCTGGCCGGCTTGATCCTGGCGTTCAACGTGAGTTCGTACCTTGTCCAGTCACGAGTGCGAAACCTGACGGACCAGGCGCGATTCCTCGCGCAGACCGTGCAACTCGAAGCCCAACGGGTGACCACGCCCGAGGCGTTGTCCGAGACATTGGAGCGCCGGCAATCCAGTTCGGAGACGCGGTACCCGTTCCTGTCGGTCGCGGTTGTACCGGTCTCGGGGTTGACCTGTAAGGTCGAGCCCGCGGTGGCGGCGCGCGTGCCACGCTCGTTGCCGGCGCACCTGCCGCTGACGGCCGGCGCCTGGGGACATCTGCCGGCGCCGACAGTGCTGCCGAAGTGGATCGGCTGTGAGGGATTCGCGGGGCTGGTCGCATACAACGCGCCACCCAACACGAACGATCTCGCGCAGCCTGAACAAACGCGCCTCGTGATGCGAGCGGTGGCGTTGCCTGAGGTTCCGAATCCCACCTGGGCGGTCATCCTCGATATGCCGATGTCCACGGTGATCGAGGCGCGGATCCAGCAGGAGACAGGAATCCGGATGGACGAGGTCACGGCGTTTCTGCCGAACGGCGTGGCACCAACGCTTGGTAAGCCGATCGAGGAACGGCCGGTGCAGGGCGACACCGGGCCAATGTTTTCGCTGCGGCAGGCGCGCTGGGTGGTGTTCCTCGACCATGTCGACTGGCCGACCGGTGAGCCCGAGAGCGCGTCGGTCAGCATCCTGCTCAATACGCTCGAGATCTACGACCGCATCTCGGTGATGTCGCCGGTGCGGGTGGGGGAATTGACGTTCGGGCGGGTGCTGCTCGTCGTTCTTGCGGCCGTCGGCGGGTTGTTCCTGATCATTCAGTTCGTCGCGCTGGCCATCGGCTTCGTCCTCGCGCGCCAGATCACCGGCGCCGTGCATGACCTGTTCACGGGCACACAGCACGTCCGCGCCGGCAACTTCGGACACCAGATTCCTGTCCGCGCGCGCGACCAGCTTGGTGAACTCGCCGAGTCGTTCAACCTGATGACCACCGAAGTGACGACGCTGCTGGGCGAGATGGCCGAGAAGGGTCGACTCGAACAGGAAATGTTTGCCGCGCGCGAGATCCAGCAGAAGCTGCTGCCCGCCGGGCCGCTGCGCGTGACGGGACTGGCCGTCTCGGCATTTTGTGAACCCGCGCGCGAGGTCGCCGGCGACTACTACGACTTCCTGCCGATCACCGACTCCATGCTCGGGTTGCTGATTGCCGACGTCGCCGGCAAAGGCCTGGCGGCCGGCCTCTACATGGCGCAGCTCAAGGTGATCGTGCAGTCGCTGTCGCGACTGCATCACGAGCCGAAGGAGTTCCTGGCTGCTGTCAACAAAGTGGTGTCGGCCAATCTCGACGGCAAGAGCTTCATCACCATGTCGTACGGCGTGATCGACGTCGAGCGCCGCGAAATGACGTTCGCGCGTGCCGGCCACTGTCCGCTGATCCACGTGCCGGCCAACCAGCCGGCCGGCCTGCGCAAGGCGCGGATGCTGGTGCCAGACGGCCTGGTCGTCGGCCTCCAGATCGACGACGGCACGATGTTCGACAACGTGCTGAAGGAGCAGACGATCTCGCTGGCGCCGGGTGACCTGGTCGTCTGGTTCACCGACGGCATTTCGGAGACGATGAACGAGGCGTTCGATTGCTTCGGTGAGCAGCGGCTGGCGCAGGCGGTGGAGCAGTACGCGCACTTGCCGTTCGACCAGTTGCGCTCGTACATCCTGGCCGAACTGCGTGCCTTCGCCGGCGGGGCCGATCAGCACGACGACATGACGATGATCCTGATGAAGATCGAGGGTCCCGAGGGCGCCGCGTGACGCCGACCGGCCTGACGGTGATCTTTCGCACGGCCTCCGAGATCGAGGCCAACGTGGTGGAAGCGTTACTGGACAGCCACGGTGTGCAGACGCTGCGCACCTCCGGTCCCACCCCGGGCTTGTTCCAATTCAAGTTAAACCCGCTCGGCGAGATTTGCGTCTCCGTCCGGGACGATGAGGCGGCTGAAGCGATCCGCATCATCGACAGTCATCGCGAACAGGTCGGCGGCGGGATTGTGGTGCCACTGCCGCAGGAGTTCGACGCGCTCGAAGCGCGTCTCGGCTACGCGTTCAGGGATCGCGGCCTGCTCGAACACGCCCTGACCCACAAGTCGAAAGCCCACGAGGATCCCAGTGGCGGCGTCGCCGACAACGAGTCGCTCGAGTTCCTGGGCGACGCGGTGCTCGGCCTGGTCGTGGCCGAAGCGCTGTTCCGGTCGTTCCCGCGCTACTCCGAGGGGCAGAAGTCGAAGATCAAAGCCAATCTGGTGTCGACGGCGTCGCTCGCTGAAATGGCGGAGCACCTCGGTCTCGGCGAGCACATGATCCTGGGGCGTGGCGAAGAGAAGACCGGTGGCCGTCGCAAGCAGGCGTTGCTGGCCGACACGTGTGAGGCCCTGATTGCCGCCATCTACCTCGATGGCGGACTCGACCCCGCGCGCGCGTTCCTGATGCGCGAGTTTGCCTCAGGGATCGAAGACGCCAGGCAGCCTGAGTATTTCGGCCGCGATCATAAATCGCGGTTGCAGGAGCGGCTGCAGGCGCAGGGCAAGCCGCTGCCGTCGTACCGCATTGCTGGCGAAGTCGGCCCCGATCATCGCAAGCTGTTCCAGGTCGACGTCTTCGTGGGCGACGAGATGATCGCCCAGGGAGCCGGCCGCACGAAGAAGGAAGCCGAGCAGGAAGGCGCCAAGCTCGCGCTCGCGGCGATGGAGGCCAGGCATGTGTAGGAACATCCGCCCCTTGTTCAACTTTGATCCGCCGGCCACCGATGACGAAGTGCGCGCCGCGTCGGTGCAGTTCGTGCGCAAGATCAGCGGGTTCACGGCGCCGTCGAAAGCCAACGAGGCGGCGTTCAATGAAGCGGTTGACGGGATCTTCAAGGTCGCGCGCAAGATGGTCGATGACCTCGAGACGAACGCGCCGAAGAAGAACAGGGAAGAGGAAGCCGCAAAGGCGAAAGCCCGCGCCGCCGAACGTTACGGCACTGCGCGGGCTTGAATTGCTGTCGTCCGGTTCGACCGTTGGCCGGTAGGCCTGCCTAGTCGATCTCGATCAGTCCGGAGTCTTTCCTGAAGTTGCTCACGGTCGCCGCGGCCATTTCGTGGGCCGGCTCGGCCTGTGGCAGCCGTGCCATCGCGTACGCCTGCACTTCGCGCGCGACTTCATCGACCGACGGCGGTACCGGCCGGCAGTGCAGGCGCACCCACAGGCGGGTCAGCGGGTCGGCAAAGCTGTAGCGCTTCTGGCGCGACACGATCAGGTCGACGTCTTCAAGCCACGACAGGTAGTCCTTCGTCGAGCCCGGCGTGCGATGCAAACGCTGAGCGACTTCGGTCAGCGTCAGCGGTTCCTCGTCGGCGAGGATTTCGAGGATCGCTTTCAGTGCGCCGTAGCCGCGCGCCTTGTGCAGGCGCAGTTCGTAGCGATGCGAGCAATACGCGGCCAACACGCCTTCGCCCGTGAGCAATGCCGTCAACGCGCTGATCGGATCACCGCCGCGACCGCTGATCGATCCGGTCGCTTCGCCGAGCGCGCGCACGTAGGCGGCGCGGCCGTCAGCGAGGCTCTGGATGGTGCGGCCGAGATACTCGCGATCACCGTGGGCGGTCTCGCCCATGGGCGGCAGCATGGCGGTCACTTCCGACGCATTGAGCTGCGGCAGGTGAATGACCTCGAAGCGCGCGTCGCCGTCACGCAGCAGTCGATGCGCGCGCGCCACGTAGCGGCTGGTCAGCACGAACCGGTTGCCGCTCTCGGCCATCGCGTGCAGCATTTCGCGCAGCACGTGACGCAGGCCAGGGAAGCTCTCGAAGGTGCGCAGTTCGAGCACTTCGTCGAACAGAAACGTCGCCGGCGCATCGTCGGTGCAGCGGACGCGCGTGATCAGCGCGAGCGTGCGGTCGAATGCGGTGCGCGCCGAGGTCGCCGTGTCCTGCATCGCGGGCGACTGGCCGTTCATGGTGAACGGCGAGGCGAGCGCCACGGCCTGCTGGAAGCGCTCGGGCGTACTGGCGGCGCGTTCGACGTCGACGTACTGGCAGCGGTCGCGTCCCATCCGGTCGGCGAGGGCGTTGAGCAATGTGGTGCGGCCTGAACCACAGCCGCCGATCACGACGGGAATGCGCGCGGGCGTCGCGTCGAGCGCGGCGAGCACGCGGCGTTCAAGGCCGGTGTGGGGAGCCATCATCGGCTCGTCTCCTGCATGGGGATCCGTACTCCGTGTTCGCGTGCGGTGCTCAGTGCTTCGGGATAGCCTGCGTCGGCGTGCCGCACCACGCCGCTGCCGGGATCGCACGTCAGGACCCGCGCCAGCCGTTCGTCGGCTTCGCGGGTGCCGTCTGCGACGATCACCATTCCCGCATGAATTGAATAGCCAATGCCCACGCCGCCGCCGTGGTGGACCGAGACCCACGTGGCGCCCGCCGACGCGTTCAACAGCGCATTCAAGATCGGCCAGTCGGCAATGGCGTCGCTGCCGTCGCGCATGCCTTCGGTCTCGCGGTTGGGCGAGGCCACCGACCCGGTGTCGAGGTGGTCGCGTCCGATCACGATCGGCGCCTTGACCGCGCCGTCGCGGACGAGTTGATTGAGGCGCAACCCAAACTGCGCGCGCTCGCCGTAGCCCAGCCAGCAAATCCGTGACGGCAACCCCTGGAATTGCACGCGCTCCCCAGCAAGGGTGATCCAGCGCCGCAACGCCACGTTGTCGGAGAAGAGCTCCAGCACCGCGCGATCGGTCACGCGAATATCTTCCGGGTCGCCCGAGAGCGCGACCCATCGAAACGGCCCCTTGCCTTCGCAGAACAGCGGCCGGATGTACTCGGGCACGAAACCGGGGATCTTGAACGCGTCGCCAACGCCAGCCTTGACGGCCTGCGCGCGGATGTTGTTGCCGTAGTCGAATGCGATCGCGCCGCGCTTCTGCAGTTCGAGCATGGCGGCGACGTGCTTGCCCATCGCGGCAATCGAGCGTTGCTGATACGCCTCCGGATCCGCGCCCCGCAACCGCGCCGCGTCGGCCAGCGACAGGCCGTCGGGCACGTAGCCGACGAGTGGGTCGTGCGCCGAGGTCTGGTCGGTGATCACATCCGGCGTGAAGCCGCGCGCGACGAGCGCCGGCAGCACTTCGGCGGCGTTGCCGAGGATGCCGATCGATCGCGCCACGCCGTCCATGGCATAGCGCCGCGCGCGTTCGATGGCGTCGTCGACGTCGGCGGTGCTTTCGTCGAGATACTTCGTGGCCAGGCGCTTCTCAATGCGTGTCGGGTCGACTTCGACCACCAGCGCGACCCCGCCGTTCATGGTCACGGCGAGCGGCTGGGCGCCGCCCATACCGCCGAGGCCGGCGGTGGCGACAATCTTGCCGCTCAGTGAACCGCCGAAGTGCCTGCGCGCGACTTCGGCGAGCGTTTCGTACGTCCCCTGGAGGATGCCCTGCGAGCCGATGTAGATCCAGCTGCCCGCCGTCATCTGACCATACATGGTCAGGCCGCGATCCTCGAGTTCCCGGAATGTGTCCCAGGTGGCCCATTTGGGGACCAGGTTTGAATTGGCGATCAGGACGCGCGGGGCGCCGGGATGCGTCTTGAAAATACCGACGGGCTTACCCGATTGGACGAGCAGTGTCTCATCGTGCGACAGATTCTTGAGCGATCGCACAATCGCATCGA
>JAYQOO010000099.1:0-16151 GCA_038144855.1 Acidimicrobiia bacterium
CCCGCGACATCGAGACCGCCCATCATCCAGCGGATCGCGCGCAGGGCCTCGGCAAAGTCGGCGATGTATTGCACGAACAGGATCAACGCCGAGAAGAACGCGTTGAGCGTGACACCTGCGAGCAGCAGCACGTTGGTCGACAGTCCGCGCCGTTGTGACACCGCCAGCGCGTAGACGAGCGCGGTGGCCACGATCGATCCGCCGAAGCTGGCGAGCGGGATCGACGTCACTCCCAGCAATCCGAACTCAAGGCGCATGGTCACCGCCAGCATGGCGCCCAGCGACGCCCCGGCCGACACCCCGAGCGTGAATGGCGTCGCGAGAGGGTTTCTCAGCAGCGCCTGGAGGACGACGCCGGCAGCGGCAAGGGTCGCGCCCACCAGGGCGCCGGCCAGCACCCTGGGCAGCCGGGCGACGAAAAAGATCTGCGCGTCGACGTTCGCGTCCCACGGAATCGATCGATCGAACGCCCTGGTGAGCGAGATCGCGGTACTGCCGACCGTTGGCGCCCACAGCATCACCGCCGCGGTGAAGAGCGCGAACATGCCGACCACGATCACGATGCGCCGGCGAATGTTCATCGCAGTCGACGCACCGGGACGACCGTCACATGTCCAGAGGCTTCGTTGATGTGGACGTCAGCTTCAACATCGTAGAGTCGTCGCACGTTGTCTGGCGTGAGCACGTCGGCGGTTGGTCCGGCAGCGATCACCTTGCCATCGCGCATCATCACCAGTTCCCGGCAGATCGAGGCCGCCAGGTTCAGCTCGTGCGTCGAAATCGCCATCGTCACCTGGCGTTCGTGGTTCAGGCGTGTCAGCAGGGTGGCGATCTCGAGCTGATACCCCAGGTCGAGTGACGCCGTCGGCTCGTCCAACAGGAGGACGCCGGACGCCTGGGCGAGCGCGGCCGCGATGACGACCCGTTGCTTCTCACCGCCACTCAACTGGTGGAACGAGCGCGAGGCCAGGTGGGCCGTGCCGGTGGCGGCCATGGCGTCCTCGGCGATGCGCAAATCGTCTGGTCCTTCCACCGCAAACACGCCGAGGTGCGGGTGACGGCCCATCAAGACGATTTCAATGGCCGAGTATTCGAACGCGAGTTCCGTTTCCTGGGGGACGACGGCAATCTGGCGCGCGGCCTCGCGCCGGCTCACCTGATCGAGCGGGCGCTGGCCGAGCAGCACCCGGCCTGCTGTCGGCGTATGGGTGCCGCTCAGCAGCCGCAGCAGTGAGGTCTTGCCCGATCCGTTCGGGCCAAGAATGCCGGCGAGCGCACCACTGGCCAGGCGGACGGTGACCCCGTCCACCACCAGCGGCGCGCCCGCCGCGTAGCGAAACGAAACGTTATCTGCCCACAGCAAATCGAGCACCCACGTAAGCGGTGCGGCCAGGTGCCGGGTAGCCCAGCACTTCTTCGTAGTCGCGATCGAACAGGTTCAGCGCGCGCACGAAGATCTCGAACGATCTGACGGGACGCACCGAGCCGCCGACGTTGACCACCGTGTGGCCTGGGTTGTTGTAGAGACCGCCGCTTGGCCCGAATGCGGGTTCCGCATCAAGGGCCTCCCCGCGAATCTGCACCTGGGCAAACGCCGCAGCGCGCGGGTGCGTCCACCCGGCGTCGATCGCACCCGAATGGCGCGGGCGCCGGAGCAGCGCGTCGCCGACTGCATACGGTGTCGCCGCGATCGACAGCCCGTTGACCGCAAGGATCTCGCTGTCCAGGAAGGTGTAGTTGGCGCGCACATCGAGACCGGCGCGCAAGCGCCATGCGCCGGAGAATTCGGCGCCGCGCGCGCGGGCGTTGGAGATGTTGTCGGTGCGCCAGCGGCTCACACCCGAGAAGGAGCGGCCGACCGAGATGATCAAGTCCGTATAGCTGTTGAAAAACGCGGTGGCGTCGAGTTGAACGGCGCCGCCGGCCGCCGACTGCGACAGGCCGACCTCGCTGCTCTTGCTGCGCTCTGGCTTGAGGCCGGAGTTATCCGTGAATGCGATCTCGAAGGCGTCGGGCGGACGGATGCCGGTGCCGAACGAGCCGCGGAGGCGAGTGCCTTCGCGAACGGCAAACGAGGCCGCGATCTTGGGATTGACCGAGCTAATGGTCTCTTCCGGGAAACTCGGACGCGGCTGGAAGGCCGTTGGATCGCCGGGCAGCGCGTCACGAGTGATGCGTTCGCCGCGCAGGCCGGCAGTAATCGTCGCGCGCGATCCGGCGAACCAGCGTCCTTCGGCGAAGAGTCCGAGCACGCTGCGCTCGACCGGCACCATGCCGGACGTGCCGGCCACGATGTAGGTGCTGCCGCCGCTTTCACCCAGCCACTCGAGGCCGCCCGAGAATCCGAGCGAGGCGTTGGCTGACACGTCCGTCTGCACGCGCGCGTGCGAACGGCGCGTGTTGCCTTCCGAGGCGCCGAACGCGCTGACGAAGTTCAGGTCGTAGTCGGCGGTGTCGAACTCTACCCGCTGGCGGACGCGGCTGGACGCGCCGAACCACGGCTGCATGTAGCGGACGCCGCCGCCGAGCCTCCTGGTGGTCCCTCGCGACACGGTATCGACACCGGAATAACGGCGCGCCGGATCCGACCCGTAGGGGCCCGGTGATCCGCGGTCGGTGTCGACGTATTGCAACGACGCCTGGATGTCCGAGCCGCGACCGGGATGGCGCCAGCCGAGCGCGGCCGAACCCTGCGCCTCGGTGGCATCGTCGTTCGACACGCGTTGACCGTTTGCGGCCGTGCCCATGAAACCGGCATCCTCGACGTAGTTGCCGCCGAACTGCCAGCGCACTCCGTTGATTTCGCCGGTCGTGGCGCCGGAAGACCGACGCATCTCTCGGCTGCCGGTCTCGAGCTGGGCTTGCGCCGACGGCCGGCCGCCGCTGCGTGTCACGACCTGGATCACGCCGCCGATCGCGTCGGATCCGTAGAGCGCGCTCTGCGATCCGCGGAGCACTTCGATGCGATCGACGTTATGCAGCGGAACCTGTGAGAGATCGAGGCCGCCGCCGAAGGCGTTGGCACGGATACCGTCGACCAGCACCAGCGTGTAGTCGGATTCCCCTCCGCGCGTGAACAGCGAGGTGACCGTTCCCGGTCCGCCGTTTTGCTGCAGCGTGAGACCCGGTACCGAGCGCAGCGCGGCGGCCAGCGTGAACTGCTGCTTTGCGTCGATGTCCCGCCCGTCGATCACCGTCACGCTGTCGGGCGTGCGTGAGAGCGGCTGGTCGATCTGAGCGGCCGACACCACGAGCGTTTCTGTCACCGCGCTGACGCGAACGGAGAGATCGAGCGTGGTGTTGGCCGTGACGTCGATGGCCTGCGCATCGCTGACGAGGCCTGGCGCGCTGGCCACGACGGTGTAGCGTCCCGGTTCGAGCGCCGTCATGGCGTATCGGCCGTCGGTGCCGGTACGAGCGCGCAGGGGAGTGGCCGTCGCGCCGCTGACAAACACCTCGGCTCCAGCGACCGGTCGGCCATCGGGATCTGCAACGCGTCCGCTCAGGCCCTGGGCGAGTGCGGGCGTGGTTGCGATTGAACTGACGAGAAAGAGAAACGAAGTGAAGAACGTCCGCAGGCGCGGACGGAGAACCGCTGTCATAGTTGTCTCCCGAGCGTCTCACGCGCTCGAAATGACTAGCCTCTGGACAGCAGGTCACCTGACTCGTCCGCGTTCGCCTCAGCGAGGCTGCGCCGACTTACAGTGGCGGGACCGTGTGGGCTTCGCACCCACTTCCCCTTCTGTCCGGGTCGTCTTGTTGAACAAGGGATGTTACTACACTCACGCCGGCGTTTCTGTGCCGCATAATCGACGCGTGCGAATAACCGGGCTCATGCTCGTGGCGGTGCTCTCGGCCTCTTGCGCCGGCGATCAGCGCGTCGCCGAGTCGACCGCCGCTGGCCCCGCCGCGACGAACGACGCGCAGCACCCGGACGTCACTGGGCCGCATGGCGATCACACCGCTCACCACGGGGGGCTGGTGCTCATGAATGGCGACGTGCACTACGAAGTGGTGCTTTCGGCCAGCGGGCGTCTTCAGGTCTGGTTCAGTGACTCGATGCGTAACGAATTGCCGGCATCGGTGGCCAGCGGCGTCACGATCGAAGTGCTACGCCCAGGTGCCGCTTCAGAAATGGTGGCGCTGGCCATCGACGAGGCCGGTGAGGCGTGGATCGCGACCGCGCGGCCGCTTGCCGGAGACGGCATCTCAGTGAAGGTCCGCTACCGGCTCCAGGGCGAGCCGCACGAGATCGAGATTCCGTTCAGCGCGCGCGCGCAGTGACGCGACGCTGCTATTCGTGTCGAAGGGCGTTGATCGGGTCGAGTTGCGAGGCGCGCCGCGCCGGGTAGTAGCCGAAGATCACGCCGACCGCCGCAGCAATCACGAATGCCATCGCCACGGAATCCAGCGAGATTTCGGTGGGCCACTCGAGAAATGCCGTCAGCCCCCGCGCCGCTGCGACGCCGGCGAGCACGCCGGCGACACCGCCCAGCAGGCTGAGTACCGTCGCTTCGACAATGAACTGCAGGAGCACTTCTTTCCGCCTCGCGCCAACCGCGAGACGCAATCCGATCTCGCGTGTGCGTTCGGTGACCGAGATCAGCATCACGTTCATGATGCCGATGCCGCCGACAATCAACGAGATGGCGGCAATGCTGCCCAGCAAGGCCGTCATGGTCGTGCCGGCCCTGTTCAAGGTGCCCGCCATTTCCTCGGTGGTCACGGAATCAAGCTTCGGCATGTTGGCGAGCGCAAACGCCGCGACCTCCGTGTAGAGCCCCTTCGTCATCTGCTGCGCGGCGAGCGTCCGCACGACAAAATCGTCCGGCTGCGCCGTGCCGCCGCTTGGGCCTTGCAGTCCGCCGAGCGCGCCCGACGAACGGGCGGCGCTGGTGGCGATCGCCTTCGCGTGGCGTGAGCGGAGGAGCCTCGTGACCTCGTCCGCGACTTTTGATGCCGCTCCCGCTTCGGTCACGCCGATCGTGATCTGTTGCAGGTGCGGGCGCGCGGTCGCTCGACCCAGTGTCGTGACCGGGACGAAGATGCCTTCGTCGTGATCCCTGGACACCGCGCGGATCCACCCGACGATCTCGAACGACTGCTCGTGGATCTGCACGCGCCGCCCGACCGGATCCACGCCGTCTCCAAATAACTGCGCGCTCAACACCCGGCCGATGACGGCCGTCGCCTCGCCGCGGGAGACGTCGTCACGCGTGAACGACTCGCCGCTGAGGAACGTCCATCCGTGGATGTCCGCACTCGACGGCTCGGTGCCGAGCACGACGACGAAGGCGCGCGCTTGCGCACTTGCGGTGACCCACGTCCGCGATCGCAGTTCGGCGGCGATGTTCAGCACGTCTGGAATCTCCGCAATTGCGGCAGCGTCTTCACGCGTCAGCGTCGTGGCGGCGCCAAGTCCCGAGGCGATGTTGACGCTTTCACCGCCACGAATGAAGTTGCCGGCGGTGACCTGCACGATGCTGGTTCCTGCCGAGCGCAGCGTGCGCTCCATGGACGCGCGCGCCCCCTTGCCAAGAGCGAGCATGGCGATGACGGCCGCGACGCCAATGACGACGCCGAGCGCCGTCAGCAGCGTGCGCAGCCGGTTGCGCCCGAGCGCGCGCCAGGCGATCTGTGCCGAAGCAAAGAGGAAGCGCGTCACTCGTAGCGCAACGCGGTAATCGGATCGAGCGCGGCCGCGCGGCGCGCCGGATACCAGCCGAAGAACACGCCAACCGCCGCGGCGACCCCGAAGGCGATCAGCACGGAACCGGGTGACACCACGGTGGCCCAGTGCAGCGTGCGTGAGATGGTTAATGTCGCCAGCACCCCGACGACGATCCCGGCGGCGCCGCCGGCCAGGCTGATGGCCGTCGCTTCAATCAGGAACTGTCGCATCACGTCGCGGGCGCGCGCGCCGACGGCCAGCCGCAGGCCGATCTCACGCGTGCGTTCGGTGACCGACAGCAGGGTGATGTTCATGATGCCGATGCCGCCGACCAGCAGCGACACCGCGGCGACGGCGGCAAGCAGCCACCCCATCGTCCGGCTGGAGCGTTCGAGCGTGCCCGCCAGTTGTTCGAGCGTGACTCGCTCCAGTTCGCGGACGTTGCCGGCAATGGCCGACGCGACGTTCGGAGGGAGTCCGCCCATCGTGATCGCGCGCGTCGCTTGCGTCGAGATGGTGAAGTCGTCCGGCTGCATCTCACCAATGCCATGCCGCTGGCGCAACAACTCGGACATGCGCTTGGAGACCGCACTGACTTCGCCAGTCGAGGCGGCGGTCACGGTGATGTCATTGAGCTTGGTCAGGTTCAGCAGGCGGTGGGTCGTGGTGTACGGCATGTAGACCGCGTCGAACTCGTCGTCTCCAGGCGCCGGGCGGACAACCCAGCTGGCGCTGGTCACCACGCCGACGATGCGGAACGGCTGCTTCCAGAGCGTGACCGTCTGGCCGACCGGGTTCTCAGCGCCGAACAGTTTTTCTGCCGCCACTTGTCCGAGCACCATGACTTGTTCGGCGTCGTCCTGCTCGTCATCCGAGAAGAAGCGGCCGTACTTCAACGTCCACGTGCGCTTGATGTCCAGCAGCTGCAGGTCGGTGCCGTGCATGCGCGTAAACCAGCGCTTGTCGCCCTGAAAGACCCGCGCGTTGGCGTGCACACCGCACGCCACGTACTGGACGCCGTCGAGGCGGCCGATGGCTTCGGCGTCGGCAAAGGTCAAGGTTGCCGCCGCACCCAGGCCCGCTTCGAGGTCGCCAAGGCGCTGCCAGGCGAGGGGGTGGTCGTGCTTTTCCATCGGGTTGTCTTCCGGATGGCTCGCTAGTGCGATGTCGTCCGCCACCTCCGGCAGGGGGACCCGTCCCCGCGGCAGCGGCGATCGCTCGGTGTCGCCGGCGTCAGCCTGGTGTGCGACTGCCGCACCGGTGTCGTCGACCTTGGGTTTCCAGTTCCCCGCCGTCACGGTGATCTGGTTCAGCCCGGCGGCGCGGACCTGTTGTTCGATGGAGCGCTGCGCGCCGGCACCGACGGCCAGCATGGTGAGCACGGTGGCGACGCCGACCGTGATGCCAAGCATCGTCAGCCCGGTCTGCAGCCGGTTGCGGGTCAACGCCTTGACGGCGATATCCACCGATGGATGGATGGTGCGAAGGCGCTTCACGACGCGAACGTGGCCTCGGGTGCGGCCGGCTCGTTCGCCCGATCGAGGCTGACAGTGCCGTCCTTGAAATCAATGGTGCGCGTGCCCCAGGCGGCAATGTCGCGCTCGTGGGTGATCAGCAGCAGCGTCAGGCCATGCTCTTCGCGCAGTCGCGCAAACACGTCCATCACTTCATGACTGGTCTGCGTGTCGAGGTTGCCGGTGGGTTCATCGGCCAGCAGCAGCCGAGGCGTATTGACCAGTGCGCGCGCGATTGCCACGCGCTGCTGCTGGCCGCCGGACAGCTGATTCGGGTGATGCTCCTCGCGATCGGAAAGCCCGACGATCTCGAGCGCGCGCCGTGCGCGATCGCGCCGTTCAGCGGCCGGCAGCGCGCCGCCGCGCGTGTACAGCAGCGGAAGTTCGACGTTCTCGATGGCTGACGTGCGGGCCAGCAGGTTGAAGCCCTGGAAGACGAAGCCGATGGTTTCGTTCCGTACCCGCGCGAGTTCGTCGGCGGGGAGGTTCGACACATCCCGGTCATTGAGCAGGTACTGACCGCGGGTCGGCCGATCGAGGCAGCCCAGGATGTGCATGAACGTGGACTTTCCCGAACCCGACGGGCCGACCACGGTCACAAACTCACCAGCGTCGATCCGCAGCGACACGCCACGCAGGGCGTGCACCACGTGATCGCCGACGTGGTAGTCCTTCTGCAGGTCGCGAACCTCGATCAATGGGTCCCCGCCTTGGCCGGGATCTTTCCGCCAAATGCATACAGCAGCGTGGCCACGGCTTTCTCGGCGCCGGCCATGCCATAAACCTTGCCGGCACCCTCGATCACGTAGTACTCGTTGGCCGCGTGAGCGCGGCCTCCCAGGCCGGCGCCGCCGCTGATGATCGGCACGCCCTTAAATGGGGAGATCCGTTCGCCGATCTCGCCGTTGCCGAACATGTAGGCCGGCCAGTAGCCGCCGGCCGCGCCACCGCCGCCGCCAATCCCCCAGTCGGCGCGCAACTGCCCGTGCTGGATGTTCATGATCTCGTAGGTGCGCTTCATCGCCTCGCCGATGTCGGTGGCGGAGTTCATCTTGGCCCAGGGCACATCACCGATCACCTTGATCTCGACGTCCTTGTAGCCGTTCTTGTCGAGTTGCGCGCGCAGCTTCTTGACGATGTCGGGACCGGTCATGTTGGGCACGTAGCGGAAGTTGTGCTTCGAGGTGACCTTGTTCGGCAGGATGGCGCCGGCGCCGCCGGCGTACATGTTGCCGCCCCAGATACCGTCGATATTGAACGACGTGCCATGGCGCTGCATCTTCAACATGGTGAACGGATCGTCCGAGATGAATCGCGCCACCCCCACGTTGTCGGCGGCAACCTTGAGGTCGGTGTTCGTAGCCGCGTTCTTGAGCGATGCGGTCTCTGCCGCTGTCAGGGGCGCAATGTTGTCGAAGAAGCCGTCGATCATCGGGGTATTGCCATCGTCCGAGACCAGCGAGGCCAGCATCTTCATGTGACGCCACGCCGGGCTGTCCACGCTGCGCTTGTTGCTGCCGTGGATGTCGGAGTCGGTCGGGCCCCGGCCCCAGGACTTGCCGCTGGTCGTGAGTTCCACGTAGACACAGCCCTCGGATCCGCCGCCGTAACCACCGCCGCCGCTTGGTGACTGACCGCCGAACAGGTACATGGCGTCGGCGCCTTCGAGAAGCTCGGGATGATCTTTCACCCACTTGCGAAGGCCGATGTCCATGCGCTCTTCGTCGCCTTCAGCGACGACGATCAGGTTGACCGGGAGCTTGCCGTGGACGGCCTTGATGGCGCGGAAGGCGTTGAGCTGCGCCATCTGCGGCCCCTTCGAGTTCGTCGCTCCGCGCCCGATCAGGACTTTCTTAAAGGGCGCCTGCTCGACCAGGCGCGCTTCGAACGGCGGGTTGTGCCACGCGTCAGGCTGCGTGATCGGCATGGTGTCGTACATCCAGTAAATCAACAGCGTCTTCTCGGCGCCTTCGTCACACTTGGCGTAGACGACGGGATTGCCCGGCGTGCCGTACTCGGTCACGCCGACGTCAAAGACCTGCGACTGCTGGCAGCCGAGTTCGTCAAAGAAGCCCTTCACCATTTCCGCCGACTCCGGGATGCCCTCGCCGGAGTTCGAGATGCTCGGCTGCTGAATCCACTTCTGCAGGTTGTGGACGTGCGCGTCGATGTTGGTGTCGATGTGAGCGTAGACCTGCTGCAACTCCGGTGGCACCTGGCTCATGTCGGGTTGAATCTCGGTGTCGCCGGCAGGGCGCACGCCAAGCTTGGGCGTTGCTGCTGTCGTGGGTGTGGGCTGGTCGGCCGGCGTCGACTGCGAGCAGGCCGTAATCAGCGACAACGAAACGAAGAGCGCGAGTGAAAACCGGGTCATGGAGCCTCCGTGGGTAGATGGGCATTGAGCCCCAGCCGGCGCTGTATGTCAATGCATTACGTGTGAAGATGGCACGCAGAGATGTCTGCGCGTGTCTATGGCGTGACTCGCAGGTCGGCGCTGGCCGCGCTTGCGGCGGCGACTGCGGGCGCCGCTTGCGGTGTGAGGAGGGAGAGCGAGCCCTCGCTTGATGCGGTAGCCGAGGACTACGTCCGCGCGGCGCTGGCGCTGGCGCTGCATCAGCCGACACTGGTGGAAACCTGGCGCGGCCCCGACAACTGGCGGCCAGAGCGGCGTGAGCCCGTGGCCCAGATTCGCCGTCGCCTCGACGAGATCAATCGTGCCGCCGCCCTTGCCTCTGCCTCCGGCCAAGACGATCCTCGAGCCCACTATCTTCGGCAGCAGCTCGACGCGCTGATCCTCGCCGCCCGGCGACTTGCCGGCGAGTCGTTCGCGTTTGATGAGGAGGCGTCGTTGGCGTTCGGCGCGCCCGTGACGGCGTTTTTGTCCGGGCTGTCTTCGGAAGCGGCGCAGGTGTCCTTGGACGAAGCGCAAGCCACGCTGCAGCGGCTACTACCAGGCGGTGGTGCTCTCCAGCAACGCTACGCGGCCTTTCGGGCGCGGCATGCGATTGCGCCCGCCCGAGTGCCGGCTGCACTGGCAGCGGTGACGTCGGCCTGCCGGCGACGCCTTGAGCCGCACGTCGCGCTACCGTCGGGTGAGTCCACGCGTAGCGGCCTGGCGCCGGGGCTCGGCGTCGAGGCGCTCGCGTCGTACGAAGGCGATCTGCGGACCAGCGTGCAGATCGATCAGGCGAGCAGTCTTGATCTTGCGCGCCTGGTCTGGCTGGTGGCTCACGAGACCTACCCCGGACATCACCTGCAGTATGTGCTTGCCGACAACGACCTCGTTCAGCGCCGCGGCTGGCGGGAGCGTGCGCTTCACCCGTCGTTTGGAGGGCATCTGCTGTATGCCGAAGGTGCGGCGGAAGCCGGAGCGTCGCTCCTCCTCGCCGGAGAGTCGTTCGAGGCACTGTGCCGGGAAGTGTCTGGGGAGGCGGCGGTCGATGGCGATAGCGTGGCGGAACTGGCCGCCGTGCATCGCGCGGTGATCGAGCTGGACGTGCACGTCGTGAAGGTCGCGCGCCGCTATCTCGATGGCGAACTGGCCAGCAACGCTGCTGCCGAGCAACTCGCCTCGGCGGCGCTGATTCTCGATGCGCCGCGGATGTTGCAGGTGATCGAACGACAGCGAACGCGCATCCTGGCGTACCCGGCCGGCCGTCGGATCGTTGCCGGCTATCTGCAGACCGGCAGTGCGTGGGAGCGGCTGACCGCTGTTGCGACGTCCCTCGTGCTCTGAGTAGGCTGTCGTCGTTGGTCAGGGCTACAATAGAGGCTGCAGACCTCATGTTGCAGCGATTGAAGGCAGCCGGCCTTGCGGCCATCGCCGAAAAAGTGGACGCGCGTGAGCGCCTAACGTTCGACGACGGCGTCGCCCTGTTCGTGGCGCAGGACCTGCTGGCGCTCGGCTGGATCGCCAACCGCGAGCGCGAGCGCCGCCATGGCGCGCGCACGTTCTTCAATCACAACCTGCGTCTCGAAGCCACCAACGTCTGTGAAGCCTCGTGCCTGTTCTGTTCGTTTGCCCGTCTCAAAGAGGGCATGCCGGGCTCGCACACCATGTCGGTCGAGCAGATCATCAACAAGCTGCGGGCCCGCGCCGGCGAACCCGTCACCGAGGTGCACATCGTCAACGGCCTGCACCCGGGACTGCCGTTCAGTTACTACACCGACATCCTGACCGGCCTCAAAAAAGTGCGCCCGGGCATTCACCTGAAATGCTTCACGGCGGTGGAGATCGCGTTCTTCGCGGATCACTACGGCAAGAGCGATCGCCAGGTGCTCGAGGAGTTGAAGGCGGCGGGCCTCGATTCGCTGCCCGGCGGCGGTGCGGAGATTTTCGCGCCGCGGGTGCGCAAGAAGATCAGCCACGACAAGTGTGACGGCGATCGCTACCTGTCGATTCATCGCATTGCGCACAGCCTGAACATGCGTACCAACGTCACGATGCTCTACGGCCACATCGAGACCATGGAAGAGCGCGTCGACCACTTGCTGCAGACGCGCGCCTTGCAGGACGAGACCGGCGGGCTGCAGGCGTTCATTCCGCTGGCGTTTCATCCCGACAACAACCAGATGCGGAAGCTGCCGCCGCCCTCGACGACCGACACGTTGCGCGTGCACGCGGTGGCGCGGTTGATGCTCGACAACGTCGACCACATCAAGACCTACTGGATTTCCTGCGGCGTCGAAGTCGCCCAGACCGCGCTGTGGTTTGGCGCCGACGACCTCGACGGCACCGTGCAGGAAGAAACGATCTATCACATGGCCGGCTCCAAAACGCCGACCGCGCTGTCGACCGGCGACATCGAGCAGTTGATCTGGGATGCGGGTCGAGAGCCCATCGAACGAGACACGCTCTACAACGTCGTTCGCGTGCCGGTTCCAGCACTTCAGTAAGGCGCCAAGTATCGCAAGGCGCTGGCAGACATCGAACCTGTAGAAGTAGACTGGGATCAGGCTAGGCGACACCTCAGCAGCATGAGGTTCGCGTGGCCTTTTAATCGTCCGGAGATTGAGAAAAGTTTCACAATGTCCACCTTCTTGCTGGTCTTGAACGAGGTCGAAAAGAAATCGCTTCACGAGCGGCAGCCGCTGCCCGAGGCGTATCTCGGTTTGTCCGACGAGGAGATGTCGGTGCGCATCGCGGCCGCGCGCGCGGCGCTCGGCGAGCGGCTCGTCATCCTGGGACATCACTATCAGCGGGACGAAGTGATCCAATTCGCCGACTACACCGGCGACTCCTACAAGCTCGCCAACGCGATCGCGACGCATCCCAACGCCGACTACATCGTGTTCTGCGGCGTGCACTTCATGGCCGAGAGCGCGGACATCCTGGCGAGGCCGCACCAGCGCATCATTCTGCCGGACCTGGCTGCGGGTTGCTCGATGGCCGACATGGCGCCCGCCGATCAGCTCGAGATTTGCTGGTCTGAACTGCGTCAACTCGGCATTGCCGATCGGGTGACACCGGTCACGTACATCAATTCGGCTGCGTCCATCAAAGCACTGGTCGGCGAAAACGGCGGCACGGTCTGCACGTCGTCGAACGCCGCGGCCACATTGAAGTGGGCGTGGCAGCAGAAGGAGAAGGTGCTCTTCTTGCCCGACCAGCATCTTGGCCGCAACACCGCGTTCGCGATGGGCGTGCCGTTGTCAGACATGGTCGTGTGGGATCCGAACGAGGCGTTTGGCGGCCTGACGCGCCAGCAGCTCGACGCCGCGAAACTGATCCTGTGGAAGGGGCACTGCTCCGTGCATGTGCGTTTCACCGCCAAGCAGATCGAGAAGGTACGCGCCGAGCACCCGGGCATCCGCGTGATCGTTCACCCGAAAGTGCCGTTTGACGTCGTGCAGGCGGCTGATGACAGTGGCTCGACCGAATACATCCTCAAGCAGGTGCGCGACAGCGCCCCGGGCTCGAAGTGGGCCGTTGGCACCGAGGTCCATCTTGTCCATCGCCTCGCTGAAGAGGTGGCGCCCGGCAAGACGGTGGTCTCGCTCGATCAGTTCGGCTGCCTGTGCTCGACGATGTTCCGCGTCTCGCCCAACCATCTGCTGTGGGTGCTGGATTCGCTCGTGGACGGCGAGGTGGTCAACGAAATCGTCGTGCCGGACGAGCAGAAGAAGTGGGCTAAGATCGCATTGGACCGAATGCTGATGATTCGGTAGAGGAGAGAGGGTAGAGATGGCTCATTCACTTCCAGCGCTGCCGTACGATGCCGCGGCGCTCGAACCGCATATCGACAGCCAGACGATGCAGATTCATCACGGCAAGCATCATCAGGCGTATGTCACCAACCTGAACGCGGCGCTGGACAAGCACCCGGAGCTCCACAACAAGAGCCTGGATGACCTGGTCAGGAACATCAACAGCGTGCCGGACGACATCAAGGCGGCGGTCCGCAACAACGGCGGCGGCCACTGGAACCACTCGCTGTTCTGGACGTTGATGGCGCCCAACGGCGGCGGCGCGCCGACCGGCGCGGTGGCCGATGCGATCAACAGCGCGTTTGGTGACTTCGAGAAATTCAAGACAGCGGTGAACCAGGCCGGCACGACGCGCTTCGGCAGCGGCTGGGCCTGGGTGATCGACAATGGCGGCAAGCTCGAAGTGATGAGCACGCCGAACCAGGACAACCCGCTGATGGAAGGGAAGAAGGCGATCCTCGGCATCGATGTCTGGGAACACGCCTACTACCTGAAGTACCAGAACCGTCGTCCGGACTACCTTGGCGCGTGGTGGAACGTCGTCAACTGGAACGAAGTCAACCGCCTGCTGAAGGGCTAGCGCTCTTCTTCGTGCTGGCGCTTTCGGTGTCGGCATCCGCACAGGCTGTCGAGCCGAAAGTGACCGGCACCGTGTCGAACGTCACGCGCGTTGAATCGTGGTCGTACTTCCAACCCGCGATCGATCCGGTCGCGTCGACGCCGTCGCCGATCGGCGATCCTGACTACACATTCATCGGCGATCGCGCCGAGCTTGGCGTGCGCGTCGACAACCCTCGCTTCGACGTCAGCGGCGCCTTTAACTACGTGCGCCTCGAGAACCTGCCGACGCGGGCGATCGGCCCGGGCGGCCTGGGAACCGGCGCGTTTTACTTTGCCGCCACCGGTGTTCGCTACAGCTACCAGCTCTACATGAGCGAGCTCACCGTGCGCGTCAAGCACAACGGCGCGTCGGTCACGCTTGGGCGCATGCCGTTCGCGTCTGGCGGCGAAGTCACATCTGGCAGCTTCACGATGCAGCGGGTTCGCTCCGAACGCCTGCAATCGCGACTGATCGGCAACTTCGAGTGGTCGTACTATCAGCGCCGCTTTGATGGCATTCGTGTTGACGTCGACCGGCCGCATTGGCATCTCAATGCGTCGGCGTTCGTGCCAACGCAGGGCGGGTTCGAGGAATCGACCAACCTGTCGATGCCGAAGATCCAGGTGGCGGCCTCGTCGTTTACGCTCAAGAGCAGCAACGTCGACTGGCAGGGGTTTGCGTATCTGTATCGCGACCGTCGCAGCGAAGCGGCCGTGGCCGATAACACATTGTCGACGGACCGGCCGGTGGACGTGACCGTGGCGACCCTCGGGGGTTCGTACGTCCGGATCCTGCCTCGACAGAGTGGCGACTTCGATATGGTTGGATGGGTGGCGGCGCAGGCCGGAGATTGGTACGGCCGTCGCCACCAGGCGGCAAGCATCGCGGTCGAAGCGGGCCACCGATGGCGCCGTGCGGCGTTGTCGCCGTGGCTGCGAGCCGGCTACCTGTGGGCCTCAGGCGACGGCAATGCCGGCGACGACCGGCACGGCACCTTCTTCCAGATGCTGCCGTCATCCAGGAAGTACGCGCTGTCATCTGTCTACGCGCAGATGAACGTGCGCGATGCCTTCGCGCAGTTGTGGATTGAACCTCGCCGGTTCAAAGCGCGTATCGAAGTACATGCGGTGCACCTCGCCAGCGGCTCGGACCTCTGGTACCACGGCAGCGGCGCTACTGCGTCGAAGGGACGCTTCTTTGGCTTCTCCGGCCGAAGCGCAGGTGGGCGCTCCGCGCTCGGGTCCGTGGTCGAAGGAACCGTAGAGGTTCCACTCCTGAAATTCTGGTCGATCAGCGGCTACGCCGGCGTGATGTCGGCGGGTGATGCCGTCAGGTCGATGTTCACGGCAAAGCGGCTAGCGTCCTGGTCGATCGAAAACGCGATCAGGTTTTGACGGGACATCAGTCTCGCCGGAAAGTGATCCTCGTCTGGAGATCAAGATGACAGAAGCACAGGTCGTTCGCGAACCAGATCCGTCCCTCATCACCACGCTGCACGTGACCTACGCGCTGCACACGCTTGGTCTTGCGATCGGTGCGTTCGGCGCCGCGTCGGTGCTCGGCTCGTTCTTGTTTGGTTGGCCGTCGATCATTGCCGTGATCGTCAATTACGTGCAGCGCGGACAGGCGCAGGGCACGTGGCTCGAGTCGCACTTCTCGTGGCAGATCCGCACCTTCTGGATCGCCGTGGCGTGGGCGTCGGTGGTGTTTCTTGTCGGCTTGCCGCTGACGCTGGTCTTCGTCGGCTTCCTGGTGTGGGGCGTTGGCTTCTTCGCGCTTGGCGTGTGGGCGATCTATCGCATCGTGAAGGGCTGGATGCGGCTTCGCGACCGCCAGGCGGTCGGCTAGGCCGCTAGAACAACTTCACGCTGACGACCTCGCCCTTTTCGACGATGTCTGTCTGCGCTGGAATTTCGATGTAGCCGTCGGCCTGCGACATCGACGTGATATCGCCTGAGGCCTTGAAGGCCGGCATCGCCTGGCCGTCGACGATCCGGACGGTGTAGAACTGGTGCCGGCCCGTTGTCGACACAATCCGCTGGCCGACCGGTAGCGTCATCGTTGCGGTTTGGCGCGGCGCGAGCCGCGCCATCGCGCGCAGCGCCGGCACGAGCAGCAGGTAGGCCTGCGACAGGCACGAGGTTGGATAGCCTGGCAT
>JAYQOO010000100.1:0-16147 GCA_038144855.1 Acidimicrobiia bacterium
TTTTTGCTTAACTCCATCAGTGAGGCCCTCGGACTCGAGCACCGGCACTACAACGCGAGTCTCATCTCGTTCGATGACCTCGTCGGATTTCCGTATCCGGATGACGCTAAGGCGTCGGTGCGGTTCCTCGAAACGCCGGCGACGGTGTGGGGCGCGGAGTCGGTGCTGATTGACGAGATTAGCCGCTGCAAGCCGGAACACCAGAACCGCCTCTTCTCGCTCGTCCACGAGCGTCGGATACAGGGCCTTCCCCTGAACTCGCTTCGCTTCCGCTGGGCGGCGATGAATCCATGCTCGTCGGACCAGTCCGTCGGCGAAGCCTACCTCGGTTCGGAGCCGCTCGACCCCGCACTGGCCGACCGCTTCGCGCTGATCGTCGAGGTCGGCGACTGGGACACGCTGAGCGCGGACGACCGACGGCACGTGGCTGCCCCCGCCGGGGAGGGCGCGCGCGCGGACGATGGTGGGCGTCTCGCGGAGGCCCTGGCGGGGTGGCAGGCCGCGTTCCAGCTCGCACTCGAGGCGTGTCCGTCCACCATCATCGAGTATGTGACTGGCGTGACGACGGCTCTGCGCACGGCGGGCGTTCGGGTGTCACCGAGGCGCACGCGCTTGCTCACCCGCTCGCTACTGGCGGCGCTTACGGTCACGCAGGGCGATGCCACGCGGCCACCAGCCGACCACGGGAAGGCCTTATTCCTTGGCGTGCTTGGCAGCAGTCTGCCGCAGGCCACGTGGGGTGAGACGGTGAGTCCCGAAACCGTCAGGGCCGCGCACGAACTGGCGTGGAGCGGGGCCATGCTTGAGGGGGCCGCCCAGTGGCTGCATCGGCTGCATTTGGAGCCGACCCTCGACGGCAAGGCCCGTCTGCTTCTCGACTCCTGTCCCGACACCGACACCGGCTCGCTTGCAGTCGAGCAGATACTCGCCAACGAGTCGCAGGCTCGCGCGGCCGCGTTCGCGCTGGCTGCGTTCCCTGCGGCGACCGGTGGACAACTGCCCATCGGGGCCGAAGGCATTAATGACCTCGGACGCATTGCGCAGCCGCTGCTCACGGTGCGTGGAGAGGTCAGCTGGCAGGAACGACTGGGACAGTCTGGCACGGCACACCCCGAACTGGCGACCTACGCACAGGTGCTGAACAAGCTCGCAGATGCCCGGCGCAAACGAGCGGAGCAGCTGTTTTTCTACTGCGCGATCCACCGATTGCCGCTCACCGACCCGCGGGCATTCGAGGCTGAGTTCCACCGGTGCGTGCGGGTCTTCGCCGGAAAGGTGCGGGCATGAGCGTCGCGCTGCAGGGCACGCTGCCCGACGGCCTCCGGGCGGCACTCCAGACTGTCGAGGGCGTCTGGTGCAATGCCGGCGGCCCCATGAGCCGGACACGGACGGAGCAATTGTTTTCGACGGTGCTCGGCGACGACACGGGTCCCATACAGTGCCCACGTGTCTTGCGGGTCGGGCTGGCCTTTGGACGTCGAAAGCCGGTGGCGTGTGCCGAGCGCTGGCTGCGCGCCACAGGGTTTGCGACCGAGCTCGAGGCTCGCGCCGTAGTCGCGCTGCCAGCAGGTCCACGCATCTGCCACGTCGACCCAACGCCGCAGCCAGTCGATGCGGCGTCGCTCACACCGCGGGAGGGCCTGTTCTTCGCTTTGGTGCTTGGCCTGTGCACGCCGTCAGTCTATGACCCTGCGCGGCCGCTACTTTGGACGACGACGAGCCTGACCCGACAACTCGTGCTGTATGACGGACGGGGGTTCTACGCATGACACCGACGATGTTTCGCCACATCTATCAGGAACTGATCGACGAGAACCCGCTGGCGGTGCGCGCGGTCCTGAAAATTCTCCACCTGGAATTCACGCCCGACGTCCCGACGTTGGCCGTGACGTGCGAGCAGCGTCCGACGCTGCGTGTGAATCTGGCATTTGTGCGCGAGCACTGCCGGACCGAGCACGAGGTGCGGGCCGTCCTCATACACGAGTTCCTGCATGTGCTCTTGCGGCACACCGAGCGTTTCACGCCGGTGACATGGGCCGAGCATCTGGCCTTCGATGCCGTCATCAATGCCATCATTCATCGGACGATGGGCGTCGCGGCGAGCGCGATGATGAGCCGCTACTACGCGCAGGTCACCGGGCCGTATGTGTGGCTCCGCCCCCCAACCGTGGAGGAACACCGCGACTGCTGGGCCGCCTGCAGCGGAGGCGGGGGCGTGAGGGGCAGACGGCGACGACAGTTTGCGCAAGCCTGGCTTGGACTCTACGACGGACGGCTCGTGGCCGATGACATCCGTGACCTGGCGGAGACCCTATGCAGCCGCGCGCCGACGGCACCCGGTTGGCTCGGAAATCACGCGCCGCCGGAAGGTGCCCGGACGAGGAGCGACGCGGACGGCGCATCCACGTCCGCCCCCGATGTTGATTCCCCGAGCGACGCCGAGCGTCAGCTGGCCGAGGCCCTCAACACCGCCCTGCAGTCCATGAACGGCCACGGCGTCTTCCGCAGCCCGCTGGGCCGCGGGGTGGGAGCTGCTGCGTATCAGGCGACACTCGGCGGAGCACACACGGGCGTGGAGCGCTGGCGACGGGAGACCTACGCCGTACTGCGCCGGTATCTGCTCCCAGACCCGCGGGCCGCGCGTGAAGCGACTGCGGCCGACGCGTTGGTGCCCGTGCTGACGCCGGGCGACCGGCGCGCCACGCTCCGTGCGATGTGGAGCGCGTTCCTGCCCGATGCCCGCTGGACGGTCAACCGGCCACAGCCGGTCGGCAGCGCTCAGGTGTATCTCGACGCGAGCGGGTCCATGAACGCGGAACTCCCGCTGCTGGTCACGCTGCTGGCCCGCCTGTCGGGTTACATCCGTCGGCCGTTCTGGGCCTTCAGCACCGAGGTGATGCCGGCGCGCATTGAGCAGGGGCGCCTCGTGACCGGGACGACGGGTGGGACCAGCATGCGGTGCGTGCTCGCACATATCGCCCGCACACGGCCGCGCGCCGCCGTGGTGGTGACCGACGGCTACATCGAAGCCCTTGCGGCCACCGATGTCGCAGCGGTGCGGGCAACGCGCTTACACATTCTCGTCACCCGCGATGGGACGACCGCTCCCTTCGATCGCGTGGGGCTGCCATATACGCAGCTCGGAAAGGTACCGCAATGATTCGGATGAGTGAAGTCGTGCTGCCCGGCCATCCCGACCGCTTCTGCGACCAGGCGGCCGACGCGATTGTGGGGGCGTGCTACGAGGTCGACCCCTACGCCTACTGTCAGGTGGAGATGAGCGTCTGGTCGGACCGTGTGTTTCTCACCGGAGGTCTGGTGACGCGCCAGCCACTCCGCCATACCCTCGCCGACATCGTGCGTCAGGTGGGGCGCGACATTGGCTACGTGCCGGGTAATGCAGTCGATGCCGCACGCTATCAGGTCGACGACGTCGTCTGTCAGCAACGCGTGGACCCACGCACCTGGACCGACCGGGTGAACGACCAGTGCATTACCGTCGGCTGGGCGGGCTACGACGCCACCGTGGGCTGGCTCCCACCCGAGCACTATCTGGCGCAGGCGCTCGGGGCGGCTCTTACGCAGAGTTGCCGGACCGGGTTACTGGCCGGCGAAGGCCCGGACGGCAAGCTTCTTGTCCGGCTGCGGGAGCACTCGAAAACGTGGCAGCTCGAGCACGTGCTGGTCACGCTCCAGCAGCGGGAGCAGACGCCGATCGTGGCCTTGGCCGCGAGTATCGCCGCCGAACTGCGTCGGGCTTATGACGACTTGCGGCTGCGAGATGAGCGATGGTCGTCACCGTTCGATGACGTGGAACTACTCGTGAACCCCAATGGCCCACTGGTAAACGGCGGCAGCGACGGCGACAACGGCCAGACCGGACGTAAGCTCGTCGTTGACTACTACGGCCCCCGAATCGCCATAGGCGGCGGCGCCTTGGCGGGCAAAGACCTTAGCCATATCGACCGCGCGGCCGCCTATGCTGCGCGTCACGCAGCGGTGCAGGCGGTGCAAGGAGGCGCGCGCGAGTGCCGAGTGACGCTGGCCTACGCGCCAAATTGCGATGCGCCGCTCGACGTGGTCTACGACATGGATGGGCGAGGCCCCCGCTGTCCGAACGCCTGGTTCGCACACTCAGCGGTTCGCCTCCGCTACGGTGGGGCGGCCATGACCGAAGGGTTGTCACGCGGCCACCATTTCTTCGATGGCTCACGTCCGTGGAATCAGCCCATAGACAGCCGGAGCATGGGAATGTCGCAATCTCAGGACGCCCCCATCACCACGGCTTCACGACCCGGATGGTGATGGGGGCAGCTGCCGCATCCCCCGTCATCGCCCGTGGCAGCAGTCGCCCCACCAACGACAGAAACGCTGGCGGGTGCTCTTGTGCCATCCGGACCAAGTACTCGACTCCGCCGGCCTGATCCAAGGCCTGCAACACGGCTGCCCGGACCTCTGCCGTCAGCTTATTGGGCGTCCCTTTCGTGCGACCACCCGTCTTCGTCTTGCTCCGTACGGTCTGACTCATCGTCTATTCCTATCTACTTCAGAGCCAGGCCGGTCGGAGGGCGGTCCGCGCTCGCCGTCTTCAAACCTCGGCACTTATGCATCGGCAGAGGGGCAGCTCTATAGCCCGCTGGAATCGCCTAGGCCCCGGCGCGTGAGGCCAACACTTCTTGCGCTGCGGCGCTCGGCCTCAACGCGGCTCAGGCCGCCGTCATACTCCGCAATGGCTGCGCGCTCATCAAAATCCACTTGGTCGTCGTGGGACGCCCAACAGTCACCCCTCGCCGCTTTGACAATTTCCTCAGCCGAGGGGGTGAAAGGCGGCAAAGGCGTTAAAGGCGGTGCCGTGACAGCTACGACACGCCAAGCGGTGCGCCCGTCTGCCTCCGCCTGCTTAAACTCGAACCCTCCAACGATCCTGTTGGCATTCTTCTTCAACAGCCAGCCCAGCTTCGACCGATTGATCTCGCCGCGTTCCTCCACCGGAAATTCGCGTATCGCATCGAGAAGCGCGTCCTGGCCATGCGTCGCGGCCTCAACCGCCCGCCGCACGGTCGTCGGGGCCGAGCCGAATACGGCGTGCCATTCCTTCATTAAACCACCGAGTGCATCAGCGTCAGGATCGTGGCGCACCTGATCCAGCAGCGCCGTGGCGGGATCGGGGTGCCCGAGCCACATCAACGGATGCCGGCAGTAATCCGACCAAGCGCCTCCGTACGTCGTAATAGTGTCCGCCGCAGCACGAGGCGATCCCTGCCTGCGCCAGGCCTGAATGATCGTCAGCACGGCTGCCACATAGCGGCCACGTTCCTGGCGCACCTTCTCGACCGGTGCGCCGGTGTACGCCAGCGTCGCCGGCGCCGCACAGCGCGGGTCGACATGAATCGTCAACACGCGCCGCAGCAGGTCGCGGATCGGGCCGACGTTATTCCCTGACCCTAGGAATACGGTGCGCGTGCTCACCGTCGCCGTCTTGCTCACGCCCAGAATCCGGTCGGTGACGTGCTCCGCGGTCAGCATCCGCTTGATCGTGCCGTGAGGAATCCAGTCGGTGTCCATGTCGTCGAACTCGATGACGGCCGGACCAGTCAGGAGCAGGGCCAGAATGACTTTGGTCGCTTCCTCCGACGTGGTCGGGTAGCTCACCTTGGCATTCCCGCCCGGCCCGGCGAAGGCACCAATCAGCTCGCACAGATAGGTTTTCCCACTGCCGAAGACCGGAGCCCTGACGTGAAACCCCGGCGCATGGGGCAACGACGGGCGCACGACGGCGGTGAAGATGGCCGCCAGGGCCGCCGCCTTGTCGGTTGGGGCGACGAAGTGAAATTCGCTGAGCAAGTCTTCGAGCAAGGCCAGCGCGGCCTGTGCCGCGATGGGTGTCGGGTCAGGGATCACAAACTGCCGAGCATCGAACACCCCGAACCGCTGGGCCTTCTTGTCATATCCGGCCTGTGTGATGAGTGTTCCGTCCGACTCCCGAAAATACGGTTGGCGCACCACACCCGCCAGCGGCGGCAAGTAGCGAAAGCTCTGCGCATCGTACAGAATGGCCGCGTGCCGCGCCGGCGGGTCACAGCACACCCAGTCTTTTGCCCGTGCGTCGTATTTTTCCCACGTCGCCGCCACCGAGAGTTCGCGCGTCAGCGCCGGGTTGCTGGTCGGAACAATGGACGGATCCCCGCAGGTGGGGTCGGTGGAGACCGACACAATTAAACCGCCCGCCTGATAGTGCCGCCCACGGTTCGCCAACTCCTGTTCGGCGGCGTCAACCACATGATGCAAGTCTCCGGCGACAACCCGAATCACCGGTTTGTGCCGCGCCTCAATGGTGCGCACCCCGAGGAAATCGAGCAACGCACGGATGCGGTGTTTGGCTCCGTGGGAGTGCTGGCAGCGGTATCCCCCCATCGGATAGAACTCGTCGGGTTCAAAGTAGGCCGCGCCAGTGTCGAGCTCATCGGTATGCTCCTGCACCCAAGGGCACGTCATGTCGTGCTTGCCGGACCCCAGCGGCGTCTTGTAGAACCCCCTAGCCTTGAGCGCCGCAACGACCGGGTTTTCCGCCGCCCTCGGCGTCAACACCTCGTTGGCGTCGTCGCTGTTGCCGTGCGAGGCTCGGGCAGACGGCTTCGGCCTTCCGGCCGGGGCGAGTACCAGTTGCAGCCGCTCGACGATCCCCTCAGGCGTGTAGCGGGTGTGCGGTCGCCATTCAATCAGGCGACACCGAAACGGCGCGCCGGCCTCATCGGCATATCGTGGTTTACCGTTGGTCGCCACCGGGAGCCGCGCCCAGCGGCTCAAAGGTCCGGTCGCGCCCGCGTCACACAGACCCGCGTCGATCACCGCGTTGAGCAAGCGCACGGCCACCGCGCCGTCAGTCAGCGGTTCCGCGAGGATGATCCCACCTTGATAATTTCCGGGACTCGTCTCGATCAGCCAGGACAGCTCAAAACCGTCCAGACGGTCCAGAGGCACCTTTGTGCCTAAGTCGTCGAGCACCAGGAAATGGCATGCAGCAAACTGGGCTTTACGCGCCTTGAACGAACCGTCCTCGCCAGGGTAGAAACTCGCACAACCGAGGTAGTTATTGTGCTCGGCTGAAAGCGTGTCGGCGACCTGGTCGGCGCGATGGGCCGACCACCCACCCACATTGGGGTCGCCACTCTTGCTGCACACGGCCGCAAAAGCGCCCTCGGGCGCCTCTGGAAAGACCGCAGCGATGAATTCAGCGTTCGTGATCTGACGCTCACCGCCTTCGCCGCCTTTACCTGCTCCCTGAGGCTCGGTTTGCAGAACTGTCAGTGCGCTGAGCGGGATTGCCGCAGTGGGGGCGTCAGCGTTCATGGCGCGCCTGTTGGCGACCACGGACCAACTGCTCTACCAGTGAGCGCACATAGGCGTCGGATGCACCCGCAATCCGGGCCGTGAACACGCGACCGGTGCTTTGCGTAATAGCAGCGGCCTGTTCGGGCGAACCATTCGCCTCTTGGGCCGCGGCAATCGACGGCGAGCACACACACACGGACAAAGCGAGCGCAGCAGAAAGAAAACGCATGGCAAAACCCTGATGAAACGGTGGAAATTTTGACCTCAAGCCGGGGTGCGAGCGCAGCCGGTGAGGAATCGAAATGACTGCAGGGCTAGACGGCGGCGCGACGGGTTTGGCCGGGCGAAATCGACCACGCTGCGAGTCCGACCCATTTTGGTCGCGGCACCGACCGCAACGGCCCTTGGTCCACGACCGCTCAAAACTCGGTATCGGGAGCGGCGGCGTCACGCGCCAACGCCTTGCCGTGCAGGTACGACATCACGCCACGACCATGATGCTCCCGCACACAATCAGCGACGACGCGGCCCATGTGATGATCGCGCCGATGCCGACGAGGATCAGCGCCAGCCCGACTATAGACACTGTTGGGATGTTCGGATACTCGCCAGAAGGGAGTTGAATGTCGCGCCTGATCGTGGATTGGCAGGCTCGAGACCATCGGGGGAATACGGGAGGATGGTTTTCTTGAAGAGGCATACAGCACCTCCGGTATCGACAGGATGCCCACGGGCTGGCGGTTGACGTACGCTTCGGTCTGGAGTCTGGATGCGACTGAAGACCTGGGTCGTCGCTGCGCTCGGGCTCGGCAGTCTCGTGGCACTGATCGCGGTCTCAATGCTCGCGTCTGCCCGAACAGCTGACGACATCTACGCACAGCTCGACCAGCTCAACAATCATCATCGGCGCGTCGAGGAGAGCCTGCGGCGACTGCGCTCGGACGTGAACCTCTCCGGCATCTTCGTCCGCGACTACCTGCTTGATATTGCACGGGAGCGAGCGCCGGAATACCGCGAGCAGATTTCCCAGTTCCGGCGCACGAATCTCGCGACACTTGCCGAACTGAAGGGACTCGTGGCGCAGGGCAGCCAGATCGACAGCCTCGACGCCAAGCTCGACGAATACTGGCAGGCCTTCGAACCGCTGTTTGACTGGACCACCTCCGAGAAGATTTCGCGCAGCGCGAGCTTCCTGAGGCGCGAGGTGGTGCCCCGTCGCGAAGCGGCACTGGCAATCGCGCGTGAAATCGAACAACTCAACAACGACAACCTTGCGACCCAGCGCCAGGAGGTCGCCCGGCGCCAGCAGGAGGTGCGCGCCGAACTGCGCCAGCGACTCTGGCTGACGCTGCTGCTTGGCCTGGCCGTCTCCATCGTCGTCGTCTGGCGCCTGCGCGTGCTGGAACGCCGTTCCGGCGAGGCTGAACACCAGATGCGAGAACTCTCACAGCAAGTGGTGAATGCGCAGGAAGAAGAGCGCAAGCATCTGTCACGAGAGTTGCACGATCACGTCGCACAGGTGCTGACCGGGCTGCGGATGGAGCTGGGCCGAATCGAGCGATTGACTCCGGCAATGGCGCCCGCCGTCGCCGAATGCAAGGGCCTGGTCGACGAGATCTTCCTGACCGTGCGCAGCCTGGCGCTTGGGCTCAGGCCGAGCATGCTCGACGATCTCGGTCTGCAGGCCGCGCTCGAGTGGCACGTGCGCGATTTCATGTCGCGATACGCAATCAAGGTCGATCTTCATATGCATGGGGACTTCGACCATTTGCCTGAAACGCACCGCACCTGCATCTATCGGGTGGTCCAGGAGGCTCTGACCAACTGCGTGCGGCACGCCGAGGCCAACACCATCACGATCGACGTCGCCGCCAGCGATGGCCAACTGCGGCTTTCCGTGCGGGACGACGGCGTGGGGTTGAGCCCGTCGCATCGCGGCAAGGGACTGGGCTTGATTGGCCTGCACGAGCGGGTCAAGGAACTGCACGGCACCGTCACCATTTCTGCGAACGACGGCCGTGGCACCACGGTGGCGGTGCAGTTGCCGTTGCCCACTTCAGTGACGGAGGCGAACGTTGCGAGTGCTGCTAGCTGACGATCACAGCATCGTCCGGCGGGGACTGCGCGGACTGCTCGAAGCCGCCGGGATTACGGTCGTGGCGGAGGCCGCCGACGGCCTGGATGCGATCCGGCTGTGCGAAGACCAGCAACCGGATCTGCTGATCCTGGACATCTCCATGCCGAAATTGAGTGGCATTGAAGTCGCCGCGCGTGCCCAGAAGATGGATCCGCCGCCGGGCGTCATCATCCTGAGCGTGCACGGCGATGAGTCGTACATCATGCGCGCACTCGCGGCCGGAGCCCGTGCCTACCTGCTGAAGAGCGCGACCGACGAAGATCTCATTCCCGCGGTGCGCGCGGTCGCAGCCGGCAAGCCGTTCTTCAGCCCGGCCGTGGCTGGCGTGCTCGTCGAGGACTACGTCAGGCAACTCCAGCAGCGTGGACTCACCGACTCGTACCACTTGCTGACCGATCGCGAGAAAGAAGTGCTGCAACTGCTCGCCGAAGGCCGATCCAACAAGGAAGTCGCCTCGCTGCTGAACCTGGGCTTGTCGACCGTGGAAACCCATCGCGCCAACCTGATGCAGAAGCTCAATCTCCACAACACCGCTGAAATCGTGCTCTACGCGGTTCGGAAGGGACTGATTGTGTAGGGAGTGCGAGTATGCGCCTGTCTCTTCGATTCATCGTTCCGCTGCTCGTAATCCTGGCGATCTTCGCCTACGCGGTACTGCCGCTCGTCGACGGTTTGACGGTGCGGTGGTTCATGCGCGATCTCGACATTCGCGCCAGCCTGATTGCCAACACGGCGCGAGAGCCGATCGCCAACTCGATTCGCGCCGGCGACACCGCACGGGTCGTCGAAGCGCTCACGCGCATCACGGAGGACGAGCGCGTTTACGCGGTGGCATTCTGCGAGTCACCGCTGGCGATGCCGCTGTTTGCCGGGACGCTGCCGTCCGAGATCCGCTGCGCTGACCTCAACGCCTTCGCCGGCCAGCCCGGGCACATCCTCAGCAGTGCACAAGGCTCGCTCTTCATGTCGGTACGGCCGGTCATTCACGGCGACAGGCCGGCCGGCGACTTGGTGCTGATTCACGACATGAGCTTTGTTACCAGGCGCAGTGAAGAAACCAGGCGCTACGTGTTCGCATTGTTCGTCGGACTCGGCGTCATCGTGTCGCTGCTCACGGTGGTGATTGCGCAATTGAGCTGGCGCGGCTGGGAGCAGGGCGTCCGCGCGTTGATGCGCGGTGAGGGATTGTTGCGCGCGGAGAATCGCCCTGAAGTGCCGGAGTTCCGGCCACTGGCGCGCGACCTGCGGGAGCTGATTCGTGACATCGAATCGGAACGTCGCCCACGCGACGAAGAACACTTCGCCTGGTCGCCCGACGCGCTACGCGCGGTACTGCACAACGAGCTGCGCGGCCAGGAAGTGATGGTCGTCTCGAATCGCGAACCGTATATCCACATGCGAAAGGGGGACGCCATCGAAGTCAGGCGCCCGGCCAGCGGCCTGGTCACGGCCCTCGAACCGATCATGCGCACCTGCTCAGGCACGTGGATCGCCCATGGCAGCGGTTCCGCCGATCGCGACGTCGTCGATCGCCACGACCGTATCGCGGTACCACCGGAACATCCCGGTTACCGCCTGCGCCGGGTGTGGCTGACCAAGGAAGAGGAAGCCGGCTACTACTACGGCTTTGCGAATGAAGGCTTGTGGCCGCTGTGCCACATCGCGCACGTTCGGCCCACGTTCCGCACCTCCGACTGGACCCAGTACGTGGGGGTTAATCGGATCTTTGCCGACGCCGTCGTCAAGGAAGCCACTTCATCCGATCCGATCGTGTTGATCCAGGACTATCACCTCGCGCTGCTGCCGAGGATGGTGCGCGAGGCTTTGCCGGCGGCGACGATCATTACGTTCTGGCACATCCCGTGGCCGAACCCGGAGGCGTTTGCGATCTGCCCGTGGCGCGAAGAGCTCCTCGACGGCTTGCTGGGCAGCAGCATCCTCGGCTTCCACACGCAGTTTCACTGCAACAACTTCGTCGACACCGTCGATCGGCAGCTTGAAGCGCGGGTCGACCGTGAGACGTTTGCGGTGTCCTATCGGCGGGAACTGACGGCGGTCAAGCGCTACCCGATTTCGATCGAGTGGCCGCTGTCGCCCGATCTCACCACCATGCCGGTCGCCGACTGCCGCGAGGCGGTACGACGGCGACACGACCTGCCGACGGACCAGGCCATTGGTGTTGGTGTCGATCGCTTTGACTACACCAAGGGTATCGAGGAACGGCTACGAGCGGTCGAACGGCTGCTGGAGCGATGGCCGGAATGGGTTGGGCGATTCACGTTCATCCAGATCGCCGCGCCGACGCGAAGCGGCATTGAAGAGTACGACCACTACCAGACTCGCGTGCGGGCGCTGGTCGACCGCATCAATGCACGGTTTGCCACCGCCAGCAGCCATCCGGCGATCATCCTGCTGTCGACGCACCACGAACCCGTCGCCGTCCACCAGTACTATCGAGCCTCGGACGTCTGCATGGTGAGCAGCCTGCATGACGGGATGAACCTGGTCGCCAAGGAATTCATCGCCTCGCGCGATGACGAGCGCGGTGTCCTGGTGCTGAGCCAGTTCACCGGTGCCGCCCGCGAACTGGCCGAAGCCATCGTCGTCAATCCCTACGACACCGACGAATGCGCGTCGGCGTTGCTGGCAGCCCTCGAGATGCCGGAGCGCGAGCAGCGCGCCCGCATGCGGCTGATGCGGGGCCTCGTGTCCGAGTTCAACGTCTTCCGCTGGGCAGGCCGAATGCTCATCGACGCGGCGGGCATGCGCAAGCGCCGCCGGCTGCTCGATCGGCTCGTCACACGTGACAGCCGGCCCGAGTCCGCCGTCGCCGCAAATCAGCCGGCTTGAACCGCTATCACGATCGTGCTGGGGTGAATGGATAGCGTCGCAGCGGAATTGAGGTTAATCTCATGCGGCATGAAGCGCTTTTCATCGACGATCACGATTACCGCGACCCCAGACCGCATCTGGTCGCCGCTCGTCGCGGCGGCTGATTACCCGCAGTGGAACAGCACTGTGACAAAAGTGGAAGGCACGATCGCGCTGGGACAAAGCATCAAGGTCTTCGCGAAGATCAGTCCCGATCGCGCGTTTCCCGTCAAGGTGTCCGAGTTCGAGCCAGGGCGGCGAATGGTGTGGCTTGGTGATGCCGTTAGGACTGTTCACCGGGACGCGCGTCTTCACATTGACGCCGAACAGCGACGGCAGCACCCAGGTGGCGATGGTCGAGACCTTCACGGGACTGCTGGCACCACTCATCTCGAAGACCATTCCCGATCTTCAACCGGCGTTTGACGACTTCGCGCGGGACCTGAAACGGGCGGCAGAGCGTTAGAGCGCGGCGGGCGCACACGATCGAGGTTCCCGTGCGCCCAGCCACCTCATGCGTAATAATCGTGACATGTTCGTGGTCAGATACGGGCAGCGCCTGAAGGGCATCGCGAACCTGGTCGCGATTCAGCTCGTGCTCTGGTGCGTGCTGCGCATCGTGCTGATCGTGATGTTTGCCGGAGATGTGAGGACGCCGGCTGAAGTGGTCGTGGCGCTGGGCGCTGGACTGATGAACGACGGACTGACGGCCGTCACCAGCGTCTTCCCACTGATCCTGCTGATCTCCGTATTCGATCTGCGATGGTTACGACGCCCGTGGGTCAGGAACACCTGCCTGGCGGTGGTTTACTTTGTCCTCAGCTTCAACGTGTTCGTTGAGTACTTCTTCTTCGAGGAGTATTCAGCCCGCTACAACCACCTCGCGCTCGATTACCTGATGTACCCGGACGAAGTGTTCGGCAACATCTTCGCCAGTTACAACGTTGCGTTGTTCGTGGCCATCGCCACGATGATGTCGGCGTGCTTGGCGTGGATCACCACCCGCCGTGTTCCAGCGGTTCCACAGCCCCTACGGTGGCGAGACAGGGCCGGAAACATCGCCACGACAATCGCAGTGGGAGCGGTCCTGTGGATGGCATGGAGTGTCGCACCGTCGACCTTCGCGCAGACCAGGGTTGCCAACGAAGTTGCACTGAACGGGTGGGCACAACTTATCCGTGCCTATCTGACGTCACACCTCGACTACGAGGCCTACTACGCCATGGTGCCTGCAGCAGAGGCGGACGCGCGCGTGGCCCGGCTCATCTCGCAGTCACCGGCATCGGCGGGACTCACCCGGCATTTCGCCGCTTCGGGCAGGACGAACGGATCACCGCTCGACGTGGTCATCATTATGGAGGAGAGCCTGGGCAGCAACTTCTCTGCCCGGTTCGGCGGCGCCAAGGATCCGGTCACGCCCGAACTCGACCAGTGGAGCCGGGAAGGCCTCGCGTTGACGAACCTGATCGCCAACGGGAACCGGACAGTCCGTGGAATGGAAGGGATCCTGTGTTCGTTCCTCCCACTACCGGGCGACGCGATCATCAAGCGCGACCGCTCAGACAACGTCGCTTCGATTGCGCAGGTCTTGGCGGCGCAGGGCTACCAGACGACGTTCTTCACGGGCGGCTACGGCCTGTTCGACAACGTGAAGCCGTTCATGACGGCTAATGGGTTTCACAACTTCGTCGAGCAACCGGACTATCCGGGTGATGCGTTCGGGACCGTCTGGGGCGTCGCCGACGAGTTCGTATTCAACGAGATGATCACGCGTCAGAAGCGCGCGCACGCCGCCGGACAGCGCTGGTTCTCAGCCACCATCACGGTGTCGAATCACAAACCCTTCGATGTGCCGCCAGGAAGGGTCGACTGGCCGGCCGACAAGTCTCGGCGTAGTGGGGCGGTGCTGTACGCGGATTGGGCAATCGGGCACTACCTGGCACAGGCGAAACAGGAAGGGCTGCTGGATCACACCGTGGTGTTGATCGTCGGTGATCATGGCGCGCGAGTCTATGGCGCCGAGGAAATCCCGGTGACAAGCTATCGCGTGCCGGCGGTGTTCCTGACCCCCGACCCGAAATATCGAGGCGCGACCATCGAGCGCTTGAGTTCACAGGTCGACCTGGCGCCAACGCTCCTCTCGCTGGCCGGCGTCTCGTTTGACGCGCCGTTTTTTGGCTCCGATCTGCTCGCCGCTCCGGCCGACGGAGGTCGCGCGTTCGTCAATCACAACCGCAGCATCGGCATCCTCACGGACAACGCGCTTGCCGTTCTTGGCTTGAATCACAGCCGCACCTTCTATGCGCGTGACAACAAGAGCACCGACGTGTTTGTCAGAGTCAGCGGCGACGCACCAGGCATGCAGGAATTAGCCGCCGACGCCGAAGCCGCGTTCCAGACCGCTTACCGCGTTTACAGGGAGCGCCGCTACACGCTGCCGTGATGGCCCGGCGGCGAGGCTTCGTTCAATCAGGCTTCGGACTGGGACTTCGGTCCCACCGATGCGCACGCGACGCTGCGAGCAGTTCCGGCGACAGTGAACCCGCGTCGCTGGTTGCCAGATTCGCGGCGACGTGCGCGGGCTTCCGCATCCCTGGTATCACGACACTCACGGCGGGATTGGACAGGATCCATCGCAGCGCAAACTCAGGCATCGTCATGCCCGGTGGCAGTAACGGCCGCAGCGCCTCCGCCCGCGCAACGCTGTCGCGAAGCTTGTCGCCGGCAAAGTAGACCTTTCGAAAATCACCGTCGGGCCACTGGCTGTCCAGCGTGAGTGTCCCTGTCAGCGTGCCCTCGTCGAAGGGCACGCGCGCAATTACCGCGATGTTCAACTCCTGGCAGACCGGAAACAGTTCGTCCTCCGGCGCCTGATCAAAGACGTTGTAGACGACCTGGACCGCGTCGATGAACCCAGTACGCAACGCGCGGATGACGTTGGTCGGCTCCCACCGATTGATGCTGATGCCAATGGCGTTGACCAGGCCCTCTTCCTTGAGCGCTGTGACCGCGCGCTGCCAGCGAGGATCATCGGCCCAGGCGTCGTTCCAGACGTGAAATTGCATGAGGTCGATGCTCGGCCGGCCGATGTTCGACAGGGTGGTCTCCGTGAAAGCGCGGATGTGATCCGGCGGAAACACCTCATCGAGCGTGTAGTGCGCATGCGCGGGCCACTTGCCGTTCTTCGGAGGAATCTTCGACGCGCTGTAGATGCGAGGCGCTGGCGACGTTCGCAGCAGGTCCCCGAGCAGCCGCTCGCTGTGTCCGGCGCCGTAGGCCCAGGCGGTGTCGAAGAAGGTGCACCCGAGGCCAACCGCCTGTCGCAACGAGCGCGCAGACTCATCATCGTCTGCACCGCTCCAGGCCGCCATGCCCCACATGCCGTAGCCGACCTCGCCTACGGACCATCCGGTCCGCCCGAACACCCGTTGCCGCATGCGCCTGACCTAGTCTGAACCCGACCGCCACCGCGTCAACCGCTCGTCGCTCAGGGTGCTGAGCGCCTGGGAGATCCGATCAACCGCGGCGAGGATTTCACGCACCTGCGCAGGGTTCTTGTCGCCGACCATCCCCGCCTGGAGCGCAATCGAGGTCAACGGATTGTTGCTGGAGTGTTTCAGCAGGGCGCGCACTTCGTTGAGCGTCTGCTCGCGAACCCAGCGCTGTCGCTGCCGCACGATCCAGAAGATCACGCCGTGCAGCAAGCCGACGGCAATCGCCGTCAGGCCGGCGACATGCCACCATTCAGGCTGTTCGGTCACGAAGATCGACGGCATGAGCACAATCACTCCCAGCCCTGCCGCGCTG
>JAYQOO010000101.1:0-16011 GCA_038144855.1 Acidimicrobiia bacterium
CTCCAGCAGCGGCCCCCGCGGCACCTGCCACGATCACCATCGACGATTTCGCCAAGGTGCACCTGAAGGTGGCGAAGGTGCTCGAGGCGGAGAAGATGCCGAAGTCACAGAAGCTGTTGAAGCTCAAGGTGGACGCCGGCGAGGCTGAGCCGCGCACGATCCTGGCCGGCATTGCGGAGTCGTACGAGCCCGAGCAGATGGTCGGCAAGTCGATCGTCATTGTCGCGAATCTTGCCCCGCGCAAGATGATGGGCATCGAGTCCAACGGAATGGTGCTGGCGGCGAGCCCCGACGACGGCAAGGCGATCGTCTTGAACTCCGAACCGGCGGCGATCGATTCGCACTGCCACATTGCCGGCGAGGAGTTCATCGCCGATCTGCCGGCGGTTGTTGAGCGGGCGCGCGCGGCCGGGGTGTCGCGCGCGCTCGTCATCCTGGCGGCGGAGGACGACGCCGAGATTGCGCGGGCTCAGACCGTGCTCGAGGCCTGGCCGGAGTGCCGCTTTGCAATTGGCGTGCATCCGCACCACGCGAAAGCCTTTGCCGATCATCCGCAGCGTGCGGCCGATACGGTGGCGCGTCAGCTCGATCAGGTGAGCGCGGCGCGAGCGATCGGCGAGATCGGCCTCGATTATCACTACGACTTTTCGCCGCGCGACGTGCAGCACGCCTTGTTCCGCGCGCAATTGCAGCTGGCCGTCGCCCGTGACCTGCCGATCGTGATCCACACGCGCGAGGCCGAAGACGACACGCTGCGGATCCTGCAGGAAGAAGGGCATGGGCGCCTGCGCGGTGTCTTCCACTGCTTTACGGGCGACAGCGACGCGGCGCGCCGAGCCCTGGCGACCGGCTTCCTGTTGTCGATTCCAGGCGTCGTGACGTTCCCGAAAGCCGAGACGCTGCGCCAGGCGGTGGCCGACGTCCCTGGGGACCGCCTGCTGGTCGAGACCGACAGTCCCTATCTGGCCCCGATCCCGTATCGCGGTAAGCGAAACGAACCGTCATACGTGGCTAAGGTCGTCGACCAACTGGCGACGGTGCGCGGCGTCAGCGCCGGGACGATCTCCGACGAGACGGACCGCAACTTTGACCGTCTGTTCCGGCCATAGCTGCGTAAGGCTTTGCGGTTCAAAGCCTTAACCGCCTCGGATTCGTTGACACCACGCTATCGGTATGGTGGAATTTGGAAACGTGTCTAACGCTGCACCCCGGACTACCGCGGACCTGATCCAACTGTTCGAGCCTGTCCGTGAGGATCTGGAAGCGGTCGAGCGCGAGTTTGCCCGCCAGGTTGAGTCGCAGATCCACGTCATCCCGGAAATCGGCAACTACGTCCTGAAGAGCGGCGGCAAGCGCGTGCGCCCGGCGGTGTTGCTGATGTGCGCGCGGTTGTGCGGCTACACCGGCTCGCGCGCGGTGTTGAACGCGGCGGTGGTCGAGTTCATTCACACCGCGACCCTGGTTCACGACGACATCATCGACGACGCCGACGTGCGCCGCGGCCGCAAGGCCGTCCACTCGCAGTGGGGCAACGACGTCACGGTGCTCGCCGGCGACTTCCTCTACATCAAGTCGATGGCGATGGCGCTGTCGCAGGACACGCTCGACATCGTCCGGCTGCTGTGCGACGTCACGCTGCGAATGATCGAAGGCGAGATCTACCAGTTGACCAAGAACGGCGTGGTCGACCTCACCGAGGAAGAGCACTTCGAGATCATTCGCCGCAAGACCGCCTACCTGTTTGGCGGCTGCGCGCAGATCGGTGGCATGCTCGGGGAAGTCGGCGCTGAAAGAGAACAGGCGCTGCGCGAGTACGGCTTCAGCCTCGGCATCATGTTCCAGCTGGTCGACGATCTGCTTGACTTCACTGGTGCGGCTGAGACCATCGGCAAGCCGATTGGCGGTGACTTGCGCGAAGGCAAGATCACGCTGCCGCTGATTCACCTGCTGAACCGCGGCGGGCTCGAAGCCAGCGACTTGATTCGCAACGCGGTGCGCGATCGGGACATCTCCCCGGAGAAGTGGGCGCGCCTCAAGACGCTGCTGAACGAACACCGCTCCATCGAGTACGCCTACCAGCGCGCGGTCGAGTTCGGCGAGAACGCCAAGCGCCAGTTGCGCCTGTTTGCGCCAGGCCCGGAGCGCGACGCGCTGATGGGGCTTGCGGACTTCGTGCTCCTGCGCGATCGCTAATCCCCTCACCAGCGTGTCCTAGCCCAGTCGAAGGACGTCAGCGGCATGGATCCCGTTACGCGCGTCGACGCACTCCGCCGCGAAATCCGCCGGCACGAAGAGCTCTACTACGTCCACGCGGCGCCTGAACTCTCTGACGCCGAGTTCGACGCGTTGATGAACGAGCTCAAGGCGCTCGAAGCGGCTCATCCGGAGCTGCTCACGCCTGATTCACCCACCCAGCGTGTCGGCGGCAGGCCTGCCGAAGGCTTCGCGTCGGTTGAACATCTGCAGCCGATGCTCAGTCTCGACAACGCCTACAACGACGAAGACTTGCGCGCGTTTGATGAACGCGTGCGCAAGGGACTGGCGATCGAGCAGTCTCCGTCGTATGTCGCCGAGCTCAAGATTGACGGACTCAGCATGGCGCTGACCTACGACAACGGCCGGCTGGTGCGCGGCGCGACGCGCGGCGACGGCGTGCGCGGCGAAGAGGTCACGCAGAACGTGCGAACCGTTCGGGCCATTCCGCTCTCCTTGAAGGGCGGCCCGGAGGGGCGCGTCGAGATTCGGGGCGAGGTCTACCTGCCCAAGAAGAACTTCGAGCGCATCAACAAGGAACAGGAAGAGGCTGGCGAGGCGCTGTATGCGAACCCGCGCAACACGGCGGCGGGGACGATGCGCAATCTCGATCCCGCGCTGGTTGCGAGGCGTGGGCTGTCGGCGTGGATGTATCAGCTGGTCGGCGCCGGCCCTGCTGACGATCCGCCCCTGCACAGCCAGATGCTCAGCGCCCTGGCCGCGTGGGGGATGCCGGTCGAGCCGCACTGGCGGCAGTGCGACGGGATTGATGCCGTGATTGCCTTCTGTGAAGAGTGGCGCGAGAAGCGCACCGCGCTGCCGTTCGAGACCGACGGCGTGGTGATCAAGCTGAACGACACGGCGCTGCGTGAGAAGCTCGGCTTCACGTCGAAGTTTCCGCGCTGGGCGACGGCGTTCAAGTTTCCGGCCGAGCGGAAGCACGCGATGCTGCGCAGCATCGAGATCAACATCGGGCGCACTGGCGCGGCGACGCCGTTTGCCATGCTCGAGCCGACCGTGGTCGCCGGATCGACGATCTCGATGGCAACGCTGCACAACCCGGACGACATCGTTCGCAAGGACATCCGGCCCGGCGAACTGGTGATCATCGAGAAGGCGGGTGACGTCATCCCGCGAGTCGTGGGACCGGTTGACAGCAATCCCGATCGGCCAACGCCGAAGTGGGTGATGCCAACCACCTGTCCGCGGTGCGGCAGCGACTTGCAGAAGCCCGAGGACGAGGCGGTGTGGCGCTGCGACAACAGCTCGTGCCCCTCGAAGCTGCAGCGTGGCCTCGAGCACTTCGCGTCGCGCGGCGCGATGAATATCGAGGGCATGGGCGAATCGCTGATCTGGCAGCTGTGCAAGAGCGGCTTGGTCAAGAGTTACGCCGACATCTACACGCTGAGCGCCGAGACCCTCGAAGGACTCGAGCGGATGGGGAAGAAGTCCGCGGCCAAGGTCCTGGGCGAGATCGAGAAGTCCAAGGCCAACGATGTGTGGCGGCTGCTCTACGGCCTTGGCATTCGTCACGTTGGCGAGCGCGGAGCGCAGGTGCTGGCGGATCACTTCGGGTCGGTCGACGCGATTGAAGCCGCAAGCCTCGAGCAGCTGGAATCGGTGCGCGAGATCGGACCCGTGCTGGCCGCGTCGGTGCGGACGTTCTTCGATGAGCCGCCCAACCGGGAGTTGGTTGCGGCGTTCAGGGCGGCCGGCGTCAAGCTGATCAGTGAACCCAAGCGCGCCCCGGCCGGGCCGCAGCCGCTCGCTGGCAAGACCTACGTCATCACCGGCGAATTGTCGGCCATGTCGCGCGACGACGCGCAAGCCAGGCTCGAAGCGCTCGGGGCGAAGGTGACAGGTTCGGTGAGCAAGAAGACGACCGCGCTGATCGTCGGCACGGAGCCGGGAGCGAGCAAGTCCGAGAAAGCGCAGGCATTGGGCATCCCGACGCTCGATGAAAAGGCTTTTCTCGAACTTATAATGACGACAGCGGAATGACCCGTCTCTTTACCATCACCACCGCCACACTGACGGCGATCATCGGCGTGCTGATCGGCCTGCTCCTGACCATGGAACGGTCGGTCCAGCCGGCGGCGCAGACACCGACGACGGCGTCGTCCGACGCTAGTGGGGTGCCGCCTTTGTCTGAGGTCGTCGATGCCCGCGCGGGGCAGTCGGGCTCGATCAATTTTGCCGACATCGCGGCGCGAATGAACCCGGCCGTCGTCAACATCGACGCCACCGCGCGCGGACGTCGTGCACGCAGGCTGATCGACGAAGGCGCCCGGCGCGGGGCCGACGATCCGTTTGACCGTCGCGGCGCGGATGCGCCCCGCCGCGGGACCGGCACCGGCTTCATCATCGATCCGGATGGCAACATCCTCACCAACCACCACGTGATCGAAGGAGCCGAGCGGCTGACCGTCAAGCTCGCCGACGGCCGCACGCTTCGCGCCGATGTTGTGGGTTCCGATCCGGATACGGACATCGCGCTGATCAAGGTGGAAGGGCCGGGCCCGTTCCCGCACGCGGTGCTTGGGGACTCAACGCGTTTGCGGGTCGGGGAATGGGTGTGTGCGATCGGCAACCCGCTGGCCTACGAACACACCGTCACGGTCGGCGTCGTGAGCTTCATTGGGCGGAAGCTGTTCGATCGGAGTCTCGACAACTACATCCAGACCGACGCCGCGATCAGTGTTGGCAACAGTGGCGGTCCGCTGATCAACTCGCGTGGCCAGGTCATCGGCATCAATTCGGCGGTCAGCCGGCAGGCCAGCAGCATTGGCTTCGCGGTGCCGATCAACCAGGCGCGCGCCGTGCTGAAGCAACTGAAGACACTTGGCCGCGTCGAGCGCGGCTACATTGGCGTCACACTGCGCGACGTCGATCCTGACGTGCAGCAGTCGTTGAAGTTGTCGCGCGCCGATGGCGCGCTGGTGCAGGACGTGACGCCGGGGTCGCCTGGCGCGCGCGTCGGCCTGCGTCCCTACGACGTCATTGTCTCGGTCGACGGCCAGCCGGTGCGCACGCACGACCGGCTGATTCGCGAGATCGCGGAGCGGCAGCCGGGCAGCTCGGCACGGCTCGAGTACACGCGTGACGGGCGGACCCAGGCCGTCACGATCAAGTTGGCGGAGCGGCCGCGCCAGCCGGTCGCCGCCGAGACGTCGACGGCAGAGCGCTCGGTGCAGCGCACCGGCCCCGGCGAGCTTGGCTTGAGCCTGATTGAAATCGACGACAGCAATGCCCATCGCTTTGACATTCCAGCCGGCATGACCGGCCTCATGGTGCAGCGCGTGGAGCCGTTGTCGGTCGCATACGACGGCGGCATCGAGCGCGGTTCGATCATCCTCGAGGTCAACCGCCAGCCGGTGAACTCGATTGTTGGATGGCGGCGCATTGTTGGTGCCGCGCGTCCCGGAGAAGTGTTGGCTATCTACCTGTACGAACCGGAGCTCGATCAGCGCGCCATCCGTACCGTTCGCACGGAGCAACGGTGAAACCACGCATCCTGGTGGTCGATGACGAGGCCGCCGTCCGCGATTCCCTGAAAATGACGCTGGAGTATGACGGCTACGACGTCACGCTCGCGGCGACCGGCGAAGAGGGCGTCAAGCTGATCGAGCGCGAAGCACCAGACCTCGTCTTCCTCGACGTGAAAATGCCGGGCATGGACGGCCTCGAAGTTCTGCAGAAGGTGCGCCATCTCGCCGAGGTCACGCCGATTGTCGTGATCTCCGGCCACGGCGACATCAGTACCGCGGTCGAGGCGACCCGTCTCGGCGCGTTCGACTTCATCGAAAAGCCGCTGGAGCGCGAGCGCGTGCTGGTCACCGTGCGCAACGCCGTCGATACGCGGCGGCTCAAGACCGAGAACCGCTCCTACCGCAAAGACGCCGAGAAGAAATACCAGATCATTGGCGATTCCCCGGCATTGGCGGCCGTGCGCGGTGCCATTCAGAAGGCGGCACCGACCAACGCCACCGTGCTGATCTGGGGAGAGAGTGGCGTCGGCAAGGAACTGGTAGCGCGGGCGATCCATCGCGAAAGCCTGCGCCGCGACGGCACCTTCGTGCAGGTCAACTGTGCCGCGATTCCGGATGAACTGATCGAGTCGGAGTTGTTCGGCCACGAAAAGGGCTCGTTCACCGGCGCGACCGATCGGCAGATCGGCAAGTTCGAGCAGGCCGACAAGGGGACGATCTTCCTCGACGAGATTGGCGACATGAGCCTGAAGACGCAGGCAAAGGTGCTGCGCGTCCTACAGGAACAGGAACTCGAGCGCCTTGGCAGCAACAAAGTGATCAAGGTCGACGTGCGCGTGATCGCCGCCACGAACAAGAACCTGGAAGAAGAGATCGACCGCAACACCTTCCGCGAAGACCTGTTCTACCGGCTGAACGTGGTCCCGATCCATGTGCCGGCGCTGCGCGAGCGCCGTGATGACATCCCGGCGTTGGTCCGGCACTTCGCCGACCTGTTCGCGCGCGACAACAATTTCCACCGCAAGACGTTCACGGTCGCGGCCATGGAGCGGTTGCGCCAGCAGCATTGGCGCGGCAACATCCGAGAACTGCGCAATTTCGTCGAGCGCCTGGTGATCATGACGGGCGACGACGCCGTCGACGCCAAGGACATCCCGGAGGGTGGCGCGATCAGGAGCGACGCGGCGGCGATGACGCCGTCCGCCGTGGTGAGCGCCGCGGTCTCCGAGCAGTCGTGGATGCAGGCGCCGACGCTGCAGGAGTTCAAGTCTGGTTCCGAGCGCGCCTACCTGGTAGCCAAGCTGAGAGAAAACGGCTGGAATATCTCGAAGACCGCCGAAGTCATCGATACGCCGCGTAGTAACCTGTATAAGAAGCTCGAGCAATACCGGATTTCTCAGGAGAGTGACGGATAAGTTTTTGCTGCAGTGAGCCGGGTAATCGCTGCCGGGGGTAACCATTTGCCGCCCTGACCGCAAGGTCGGCCAGCGGTGAGTGAAGTGCCGGCCGGGAGAGGAAAGTCCGAACTCCGCAGGGCAATGCGCCGGGTAACACCCGGGCGGGGCGACCCGACGGAAAGTGGCACAGAAAACGTACCGCCTGGGCAACCAGGTAAGGGTGAAAAGGTGGGGTAAGAGCCCACCGCGCGGCTGGTAACAGACGTGGCAGGCCAAACCCCGCATGGAGCAAGACCAAATAGGGACGCTGATCGAACGGCCCGTTCGCGCGTCCGGGTAGGTTGCTGGATCCCGTCAGTAATGGCGGGACTAGAGGAATGATTGCCTTCGCCGGCGTCCGCAAGGGCGGCGGCGGAACAGAATTCGGCTTACAGGCTCACTGCAGCTTCATTAGACGGACGGTTGATTGGCTAACTATCTCGTGACCGGCGGGGCCGGCTTCATCGGCTCGCACATCTCGGAGACGCTCGTTCAACGCGGGCATCGCGTGCGGGTTGCCGACAATTTCGCCACCGGGTTCAAGCGCAACATCCGCGACGGCGTGGAGTTCCACGAAGGGGACTGCGCCGATCCTGAATTTGCGAAGAAGATCGTCGACGGAATGGATTACGTGATCCACCAGGCGGCGATTCCGTCGGTGCCGCGTTCGGTCGACAAGCCCCTGGAGTCTCACCGCGCCAACGTCGACAGCATGTTGCACATGCTGCTGGCGTCGCGGGCCGCTGGCGTCAAGCGCCTGGTGTTCGCCGGCTCGTCGTCGGTCTACGGCGACACGGCGGTGCTGCCCAAGGTCGAGACCATGGAGCCGCGGCCGTTGTCGCCCTACGCGCTGCAGAAGTTGATGTGCGAGTCGTACGGGCAGATGTTCACCAACCTCTACGGCTTCGAGACGGTGACGACGCGCTATTTCAACGTGTTTGGTCCGCGGCAGGATCCGGGATCGCCGTATTCGGGTGTGATTTCGCTGTTCATCAAGGCCCTGCGGGAGGGCACACGGCCGGTGATCTACGGTGACGGCGGGCAGACGCGCGACTTCACCTATGTCTCGAACGTTGTCGATGGCGTGCTGCGGGCTGCCGAAACGCCGGGTGTTGGTGGGCAGGTGTTCAACGTCGCGACCAACGGACGTATCTCGCTGAACCAGTTGCTCGAGGTGTTGAAGAAGACCTTCGGGTCAAACGTTGAGCCGATCTACAAGGACGCGCGCAAGGGCGACGTGCGCGACTCACAGGCCGACATTACCAAGGCCGAGCGCCTGCTTGGCTACAAACCGATCGTCAGCCTGGAAGAAGGCCTTCGCCTGACGGTGAAGTGGGCTACGGAATCGTAGAGCGGCCGTCTTCGTAGATTGCGGCGAGTGCGTCGCCGTTGATCTCCAGGGCGGATGCTCGCCCCTTGTAGACCTTCGTCAGCATCCCCGTATCAATCAGGATCGCGCGCCCGCCAAATCGCACGCCAATATTGCGGTTCTGCTGGGGCGTGTGTCCCGTGACAAACCGCTTCGCGCCATACTTCTGGAGCAATGCCGCAAACGGGCCTCCTTTGGGATCGTCCGCGACGGTCGCGAGGCCTCGGTACCAGAGCGCCTTCTCCCCATTGATGGCGAGCCAGGTGTCGATCTTCAGGATCTCCTGAGCCTCGAGCAGCAGGGTCGTATCGAGACGCCGGCGATCCGGCTCCCTGCCGGCCTCCTTGGCCGACGCAATGATGGCGTTGGCCAGGCCGATCTCGCTCGACGCCACCTGCAGAATCTCGTTCAGCGTGAAGAAGGGCAGCGCCAGCTTGCGCTCGACGAGCTGTTGCAGAAACCGATCGAGCCGGCGGATCTCGTCGCGCAACTGCGTGTTGAGGTCGTCGATCTGCGCCGGCGCCGAGCTGGGCGGAATGCCGGCGTGCATGAAGATGGTGCCGTCGAGCTCGGTCACCATGGGTTTCTCGCGCAACCACGCGCCGTACTTGCCGCGCGGCGACAGCGCTTCCATGTATTCAACAAAGCCGATCGGATGCGACGACAGCCAGGCGTTCTTCTGCTGCGCATACACGGTGGGCACCGGCTCACCCTTGCGCTTCTTCTCCTCGCCCAGCTTGCGATATGCGTCCCACGCGGCCTGCCGTCGTTGCTTGGACTGTGCATCCGCAAACGTGGCAAAGATCTCCGGCGTCACGTCGCGAACCTCATTCACCAGGTTCATCACCTCGTGATTGCCGAGAAGCACGATTGTTCCACCGCCGGCTGTGCGCGCCTGCGGTTCGAGTGCCATGAGCAAATCCATGACCGCGCGCGTGCCCTCACCGCGATCCGTATAGTCGCCGGTCTGGACCAGCCGCGCGGTTCCCCCCGTCCACTGCCGCGCACTGTCGATCAATCCCGCAGCCTTGAGGATGGCGGTTAAGCCGTCGATGCTGCCGTGAATGTCTCCAATCGCCACAATGCGGCTGCCTTGGGCATCGAGCACGGGTGCCGGCGCGAGCAGCAGAGCTAGGGCGACGAGCAGGGCTGGGAGGCGCATCAACTTCATGGTAACGCGCCGTCGCTGCTGCCGGCACCCGATTTGTCGACAAAGCTGCCGAGGTCCAGGGCGTCGAATCGGCCCGACGGGGCTCAGAGCCGCACTAACGCAGAATCGACTCCAGCTCGTCAGGATGTCGGGCTCTTGCGATCGCATCGTGGATGGCGATGTGTCCCTGCTTGACCAGCCGTGCCAGTGACTCTTCGAGCGTGAACGAGCCCTGCTTCCTGGTAAGCGTGATTTCCTGGTGCAGGTGCTGCAATGCGTTCTTGCGAATGTGCTGCCGGGCGCCGTAGCTGACCATCAACATCTCGGCAGCGGGGTAGCGTCCACCCGATGTTCCCGGGATCAGCGTCTGCGTGATCACTGCAGCAAGCGCGAGGGACAGCTCCTGCCGGATTGTGTTCTGTCGTTCGTTTGGGAACGAATCGCAAATGCGTCCTACCGTTGCCGCAACGTCGGTCGTGTGCAGCGTGCTGAACACGAGGTGACCGGTTTCGGCCGCCGTCAGCGCAATGCGCATGGATTCGTGATCGCGCATTTCGCCGATCACGAGAATGTCCGGCGCCTGCCGGACGGCCGCGCGAAGCGCGGTGGGGAAGTCGGGCGCGTCGATGCCGATCTCGACCTGCTCGACCAGCCCCTGGTGGTTCGCGTGCTCGTACTCGATCGGATCTTCGACCGTGACGATGTGCTTGCGATCGCGGCGGTTGATGACGTCCATCAGCGCCGCCACCGTCGTCGTCTTGCCCGAGCCGGTTGCGCCGCCGACCAGCACGAGTCCGGCGCCCAGCCTGGTCAGGTTCTCAACTTCTGGAGGCAATCCGAGTTTCGAGAGTTGTGGGATGTCGGTCGGCAGAATGCGGATGGCGGCTGCCGGCCGTCCGCGCTCGTGATGCAGGTTGACGCGCAGGCGGGCGGAGCCCGGGAGGCGCAGCGAGGCGTCTACGATCTTGACGCGTAAATATTCTGCGCGGCCATGGGCGGGAATGAGCGGCAGGATGGCGTCTTCGACGTCCTAGTCACTCAGCGGCGAACTGCCAAGGGCGCGTAAGCTGCCATCGACGCGCATCATGGGGGTGCTCCCGCTGACGAGCAGCAGGTCGCTTCCTCTACTGGCCACCACCTGGCGGACCCAGTCGTCGAGCCTCGCGTCCCGCTCGTTGACATCCAGTCGCTCGGCGGAGGAGTTGAGTTCGCCGATCAGCGCATCTAGATCGTCTGAGGGACGCGTCATGCCAGGTTCAGACGCTTACTCGAAGAAAACGGACGCCTCGCCTCGCACCTTCACCAGTTCCGCAATGCTCTTGGCCATCAGGTCGCGGCGGGCCAGGAGGGCTTTCTTCTCGCCGTTGCCGACCCACTTCTCCAGGCCGCGGTCGAGATCTTCCATGGTCAGCGCCTGCATCTTCGTCCAGAGCTTGCGGTCCACGCGGGCGAGGGGCGCGAGGTTCTTCAAGTCCTTCTTGTCGATGAACGAGCGTGAATGGTCGATCAGGAAGAGGTGCCAGTCGCTGTCGTAGAGCAGGTTGCCCTGGTTGCGGTCGATATTGGCGATTAGCAGGTCGAACATCTTCATCCGGGTGATCTGCTGGCTCCACATGGGCTCCGGTCCCTGCGGAGGCGCGGTGACGCTCCAGCCCTTGGTGTTCTCAACCCAGTAGACGGCGGCGCCGGTCAACCCGTCGAGCTTACGTTCGACGATGGGCGGGACCATGTGCAGGTCGAGCATGCGATCGAGCTTGTAGGCGGCGATCTCCGCCTTGTAGCTCTCCATGAAGCCCTTGCTGTGGCCGGGACGAATCGGCTTCCACGCGAAGCGGGACCCGCCCTCGAGCGTGGCGCGCTGCGGCTTGGTGACGCCGATCGGCACGTCCTCGGTCTTGAGGACCTTGCCGTCGAGCAGCATCTGTTCGAACTCGGTCTCGTGCCCCTGCCACGTCAGTGAGCATTTGCCCACTTCGGGTGTGGGAACGGCGACCTGGCCCGATAGGGCCGTCGCGGCGACCACAAAGGTGAAGGTGGCCACGAAGAAGGGGGCTCGTCGCATGAAGGATCCTTTCCGAGGCCGCATTGTAAGCCGAGCAATTCCGGTTGCACTACGAGTAACTGAAGTTGCCCCTTTCCGCCTCTCGTTGTGGCCCGATCGGGAGCCTCGGCGATCGCAGGCGCAACTACGGTTGCCGTCTTGACGGCAAGAGCCCAGCGTCGACGGCAGGCTCGATTCAGCTAAGAACCAGTGGCCGAGTGAGTTACCGCCCGAGAGCACTGTTCGGATCGCCCCTTGCACTTGCCCGGTACGAACTGCACGTGGGCGTCTTATGGCGAGCTGCTCCCCTGACCGCGAGTGACTCTCTAACTCCGGCGTCCACGTGCAGCCCAACCCATCTTCGGAGGACACCATGCGAATCAGCTATCTCGGAGCGTTCCTGATCTGCGGCACGCTCCTGTTTGTCGTGCCCACAACGGCATCTGCGCAATCCGAATCACAGCCGGCGGCACCGGCCAAAGTCACCCTCAACATCAATTCGGCAACCCTCGATCAGCTCGAGACCCTTCCCGGGATCGGTCGCAAGACCGCAGAGCGGATCATCGAGCATCGGACGAAGAGCGGCGGCTTCAAACGGATCGAAGAACTGATGAACGTGAAGGGGATCGGCGAGAAGAGCTTTCTGAAGCTGAAGCCGCTGATCGTCGCGGCTCCCTTGAAGCCGGAGAAGGCGCCAGGTGACTCAACGGGGCGCAGCACTGATAGATGTCGTTGCCTCGGTTGCGTTCTGCCTGATCATGGGGGCCATCGTGGTTCCCGTGATCGGCGGAACGCTCGAACGGGAGCGCACGGTCGTCGGAACGCGCTATCTGGCTGGGCACCTGCAGCGCGCCCGACTGGACGCCATAAGGCGAGCTCGGTCGGTCGCGGTGCGGTTCGATGTGGTGGGCGAGCGAACCCGGTTCCAGTCGTTTGCGGACGGCAATGGCAACGGCGTGCTGCAGCGCGACATCGACCGAGGTATTGATATCGCGCTTACACGCTCGGAATGGCTTGACGATCAGGTGAGAGACATCTCACTGCGCATTAACCAACCGGTCACGGACGTCTCAGGCCAAATGGTCCTCGAGCCTGGCAGCGATCCGCTCCGCATCGGCAACTCCGTCTTCGTCACGTTCACGCCATTCAGTAGCGCTACCAACGGAACGCTGTACCTGGCAGCACAACGTGGACCGCAAATGGCTATCAGGATCTTTGGAGCGACTGGCCGCGTGCGCGTCTTGATGTTTGAGGCGCAGGCACGGCAATGGCGGCCGTAGCGCAGAGTCTCGATCGCCGTCACGAATGGCGGCGGCCTAGTAGCCATGCGCCCTGGCGGATCCACGCGGTACTGCGGCCTGGCCTTGAGGTGACTATTGTGAACATCACGAGCCGCGCAGCGCTTGTTGAATCGGATGCCGTCTTCGTCCTGGTGCGACTACCGAGTTGCAGTTGACGGGGGCGACCGCGCGCACGTGCGTTAAGGGACGCCTGGATCGCTGTTGTGTCACGGCGTTGGCGCCACTGCGTTATCGCGGCGTCGTGATGTTTGACGAGCCTTTGAGGTTGGAAGCTCAGGAGCGCGCGTAGGAGGTGCCCATTCACCCTTGAGAAATGGGCACCTCCTACTCACGTCCACAAGGACGACCGGCACGCCGAGGGCAACTTTGCCCGGAATTGCGGCACATGCCATTGGCAAGAAGTTTGGACTGGCCAGGCAACATGGATTCAGACACTTCAGCAAGAACCGCTCAGAGACAAATGCGTCGCGCGGATCGGCGAGCCGGGGCGAACGTGTTGTTGCGCCAGGTCGCGACTGACCTGCTGAACGCGCCGGATCGGCGCCATCTCGCACTGTTGCTGACACAGCGGCTCGCGCAGCTCACTAACGTCCGAAGCGTTGGGCTGAAAGAGATCTCTCGCTCGATGCCGCCCAAAGCTGTGCAGCCGGTGCGGGCTCGTGACTACGTCGCATACGCAGTGCCGGTAAGGGAGGAAGGGCGCCAGGTGATGCTCGAGGCTAGCTTTGACGCCAGGGTGGCCGGACCCGACGATTGGCTTTGCCAGCTGCTGGAGACGTCGGCGAGTCTCGCCGCGATTCTGGTGGAGATGGAGCGTCTCGCGTCGACTCCTGCGCCGTTGACCGCCGCCGAGAGGGACGGCGCGGCGCCGCTGATCGGCTCGAGTGAAACGATGCATTTGCTCCGCGACCGTGTGGAGCGAGTGGCGAACACACACTTCACGGTCCTGATCGAAGGTGAAAGCGGTGTTGGTAAAGAGTTGGTCGCCAGGCAGATTCACGCGCTGGGCCAACGTCGCAGCGGACCCTTTGTCGCCATCAACTGCGCCGCTCTGGTCGAGACACTGATTGAGGCCGAGCTGTTCGGGATCGAGGAGCGAACGGCGACCGGGGTGCGTGGCCGACGAGGAAAGTTCGAGCACGCCGACGGAGGGACGCTGTTTCTTGACGAAGTGTCTGACCTCTCGATTGCTGCACAGGCGAAGCTCCTGCGGGTGATCCAGGACTTGAGCGTCGAGCGCGTCGGCGGGAACGGTCCGCGGCACATCAACACCCGTATCGTGGCTGCGACCAACAGGCCGCTATCCGGGCTCGTTGAGCGTGGCTTGTTCCGAACAGATCTGTTCTACAGGCTGTCGGGCGTCGAGATTCGCGTCCCACCGTTGCGTCAGCGCAAGGCCGACATTCTCGAGCTCACACAATACTTCCTTGCGCGTCATGAAGGTCGGGGCCGTTTGACGATGACGCCCGCCGCGGTCGACGCGCTGATCGCGTACGACTGGCCCGGCAACGTGCGCGAGTTGGAACGGATGATCGAAGGCGCAATCGCCACGGCAGAGTCGCGGCAAATCTGCGTGGACGACCTGCCCGTGAGCCTGCGCGGAGGTTACGGAGAGCACCTCGTCCCATCGTCTCAGCTTGGCGACACGATGCGGGCCTGGGGCAGCCGATACGCGCGACTGGTTCTGGAGAAGAACGCCGGCAACAAGCGGCAAGCGTGCAAGGCGCTCGACATCAGCTATCACACGTTGAACTCGTACTTAAGGTATCGGCCGCGAACATCTCCCGCGGTGCTCGAAGCGGACACGAGAGCGCTGGTGTCCCAGGGCTGATCTGCTGGTTGCCGGAAGCCTCCGGCCAATGAAGACGACGAGGCGGGGCGCCTTCTCCGAAGGAGGGGCCGCGCGGTCAGGACGTCGCCTTCAGGACGCTCGGAGGAGTCATGAAGCGAAGGTTGGTCTATGCAGTGGCAGTCCTGTTCGTCGGGTCGTGGGTTTCGGTTCGTGTGGAGTCGAGACGGCTCGCCGCAGCTGACGCGCATCGGCACGTCAGCGCCGGCAGCATCGCGGCAGGCCGAGCGCATTCCGTCATCGCCCGGCCTGACGGATCTGTCCAGACGTGGGGATCTGACGAACGGGGGCAGTTAGGACTTGGGGGACCTGGTAGTCGCTTGTCGCCGACGACGGTGCCAGGCCTTGAGGGGATTGTTGCTGTGAGCGCGGGCGCCGCACACACGGTGGCATTGTCAACGACCGGAATCGTCTACGCCTGGGGCGCGGGGACCTTTGGCCGGCTCGGCGATGGCACGCGGCAGCGGCACAACCAGCCGATGAGGGTTCCGGGGTTGGGCAGCATTACTGCGATCGCCGCAGGCGGCGCGCACACACTGGCACTGGCCAGCGACGGACGTGTGTTTGCGTGGGGACTAAACACCGATGGACAGCTCGGCAACGGCAAGAGCACAACGGCGTTGCGGCCTGTCCAGGTGACCGGACTGTCGAATGTGGTTGCGATCGCAGCGGGGGAGGCGCACTCGCTTGCCGCGACCAGGGATGGTCGGGTGTACGCCTGGGGACGCAACGAGTTCTCGGCGATCGGCGACGGAACGACCAAGAAGCGGCCGACACCTGTCGTGGTCGAGCTCCGTGACATCGTGGCGGTGGCCGCTGGCGGTGGGCACAGCCTCGCTCTGCAGCATTCAGGCACGGTCTACTCGTGGGGGCGAGGAGCGAACGGGGAGCTCGGCACGGGTGGCACGGCGAGGGCGGCGGCGCCAAAGCCCATTCCCGGCCTGTCAGCAATGGCCATCGCTGCTGGCCGCCATTTTTCAGGTGCGATCACGACCAGCGGGCGGGTGATGACGTGGGGAGCGAACGCCGAGGGCCAATTGGGGGACGGAACTCGGCTCCGGCCCCATCGGCCCGAATTCGTCGCCGGGATTCCAACGGCAACGTCCCTGGCGCTCGGAGCCTTG
>JAYQOO010000102.1:0-15714 GCA_038144855.1 Acidimicrobiia bacterium
CCTGGGGGTGGCGTCGCATCCGTTCGAGGAGGAAATGATTCGTCTTGCCAACGACGCGCTTCATCCCTTGCAGCGCTTTGTCAATCGCGAGGCGCAGCGCGCTGGTCCGCCGCTTCAGTATCGAGTTGTTGCGCTGGATGTTGAAGGTTGGACTGGACGGTCAGCCGTCGCGGTTCGCGATACCGGATTCACTGCACCAGGACTGGCAGATCGCGCCGCCGGACAGCGAAGAGAGCTTCTGGCAGAAGCTGCACGACCGCTTTCACTCGCGCTAGCGTTTCTTCCCCCGGGTCCTGGCCGCGGCCTTGGCCTTCGGGGGAGCCTTCATCGTGAGCGCGCGCTCGATGATCTTCTGGAACATCGCGCCGGTGTCGCCGCCCTTGGCGGGTGGGTTGCTGGTCCACAGATCGGGTGTCTTGCCGGACAGGATTTCGGCAAAGTCCGCGTTTGGTGTCTTCACGCTTAACGGCGCGAACTCGGCAATGTCGATGGGGCCGGACCAGTCGTCGCGATGCTTGATCAGCAGCCAGCTGTTGGGGGCGCCACCAAATCGCGTCTTGATCAACACCCACGATCCCTTCAGCTTGTAACCGTCGAGGCGGAACTTCAGTTCGCCCTTGCGCAGCGCACCCTCGATGTCGTGACTCTCGGGCTCAGGCTCCCAGGTGCCGTAGTCCCACAGCATGACGATCCCGGCGCCGTAGCCCTCCGGGATCACCCCCTCGAACATCCCGTAATCGTAGGGATGATCTTCGGTCTGCATGGCGAGCCGCTTATCGGCCGAATTGATCGACGGGCCTTTCGGCACTGCCCAGGACAGCAGCACGCCGTTCAGCTCGAGCCTGAGGTCGTAGTGGAGATGTGAGGCGAGGTGTTTCTGGACGCAGAAGAAGAGCTCTTCGCCCTGCTTCTGCTTCTTTAAGAGCGCGTCGCCGCTGGGCTCGGGCGTTTTGTTAAAGTCGCGCTTCTTGCGGTAGTCCTCGAGAGCCACGGTTCCTGCAAGGATACAATAGCGCCGATGGCCACGACCCCCGCTCAAGACCGCGCGTTCTTCGGTCACCCGCGCGCGTTGTCCACCCTGTTCTTCACCGAAATGTGGGAACGCTTCAGCTACTACGGCATGCGCGCGTTGCTGCTGTTGTATATGACCGCGCCGGTCGCCGCCGGCGGCCTCGGCTTCGACGCCGCGCAGGGCGGCGCCATCTACGGTCTCTACACGTCGATGGTCTACCTCGCCACGTTACCGGGGGGATGGATCGCCGATCGGCTGATCGGGCCGCGGCGCGCCGTGCTCTACGGCGGCATCTTCATCGCCGCCGGCCATTTCAGCATGGCGCTGGCGTCACTGGCGCTGTTCTATCTCGGCTTGTTCCTGATCGTCATCGGCACCGGCCTGCTCAAGGGCAACGTCAGCGTGATCGTCGGCAAGCTCTATGCGCAGGGCGACAACCGGCGCGATGCCGGCTTCTCGATCTTCTATATGGGGATCAATCTCGGCGCCTTCATTGCGCCGCTGATCTGCGGCTATCTCGGGCAGGAAATTTCGTGGCATTACGGCTTCGGTGCCGCCGGCATCGGTATGACGCTTGGTGTCATTCAATACGTGCTCGGCACCAGGAATCTGGGTGACGCCGGGCTGAGCCCAGCTCCGGCCACGCCGGAGGAGCGGGGCCGCTGGCGCCGCCAGGCGCAGATCAGCGTCGGCATCCTCCTCGCGCTCGTGGTGATCGTCGGCGGTGGTGGATATACCGGCATGTTGCCGGTCACGGCCACGCAGGTGGCCGACATCGCCGGCGTGCTGCTGCTGCTGTTGATCGTCGGCTTCTTTGGCTGGCTCTACACCTCGAGCGAATGGACGCCAGACGAGCGCAAGCGTCTGTACCTGATCGGCGTACTGTTTCTTGCCGCGTCGATCTTCTGGTCCCTGTTCGAACAGGCTGGATCGACGCTGAACCTGTTTGCGCGCGATCGCACGGACAATTCCGTGCTCGGCATGGGCTTCCCGAGCAGCTGGTTCCAGTCGATGAACTCGTTGTTCCTGATCATCTTCGCGCCGGTCATGGCGTGGGTCTGGATCAAGCTCTCGGCAGCAGGCAAGGAGCCGTCGACGCCGATGAAGTTTGCTTGGGGCCTGATTCTCGCCGGCGCCGGCTTCGCGGTTCTCGTGCTGCCGGCGCAAAATGAATCCGCGCTGGCCAGCCCGATGTGGCTGACTGCCACCTACTTCCTGCACACCATCGGCGAGTTGGTCTTGAGTCCGGTTGGCCTGAGCGCCATGACCGTGCTGGCTCCGGCCCGCATCGGTGGCTTGATGATGGGCGTCTGGTTCCTTGCCACGTCGGTCGGCAACTTCATCAGCGGCCGGGTCACCGGGTTGTATGAAGCCATGGCGTTGCCCGAACTGTTTGGCACGATTGCCACGAGTGGCATCGTGCTTGGCGCCCTGCTGATGTTGATGGCGCCGATGATGAAGCGATCGCTGTCGTCACAGGCATCAAGATAGACACGCGCCAGGTGCGTCGGTGATTCTGCTGCTCTCGACCTACGACCTTGGGCGCCAGCCATTCGGCCTGGCGTCGCCCGTCGCCTTCCTGCGACGAGCCGGTCATGACGCGCACGCCATCGATCTTTCCCGCGACACGCTCACCGACACCGCCGTCCGCGCGGCGTCGATCGTGGCGTTCTACCTGCCGATGCACACCGCAACGCGGTTGGCCCTGCCGGTGATTGGCAAGGTGCGCGCGATGAATCCGAACGCCCGGATCGTGGCCTACGGGTTGTACGCCCAGTTGAATGCGACGCTGTTGCGCGAGCGAGGTGTGTCGGCCGTCCTTGGCCCAGAGTCCGAAGGGGAACTGGTGGCGCTGGCAAGTGGCCATTCGGACCAAGGTGAGACTGGGGCGTTGGCCAGGCTGCAGTTCATCCAGCCCGATCGCACCGGTCTGCCGCCGCTCGATCGATACGCCACGCTGCAGATGCCCGACGGCGCGCGCAAGATCGTCGGGTCGACGGATGCGACGCGAGGCTGCAAGCACCGCTGCCGCCACTGCCCGATCGTCCCGGTTTACAACGGCCAGTTCCGGGTGGTGCCTGTCGACGTCGTGCTCGCCGACGTTCGCACCCAGGTGGAGCAGGGCGCCACGCACATCACCTTTGGCGATCCCGACTTCTTCAACGGCCCGACCCACGCACGCAAGATCGTCGAAGCCCTGCATCGAGAGCACCCGCACGTCACGTATGACGCGATCATCAAGGTCGAGCACCTGATCGCGCATCGTGAACTGCTGCCGATCCTGGCGTCGACTGGATGCCTGTTCATCACGAGCGCTGTTGAGTCCGTCGACGATGACGTGCTGGCAAAGCTCGAGAAGGGCCACACGCGTGCCGGCTTCATCGAGGCCGCGCGCCTGTGTCGAGGTGCCGGCGTCACGCTCGTGCCGACGTTCGTGGCCTTTACGCCCTGGACCACCATTGACGAGTACATGGATCTGCTTCGGCTGGTCGCCGAACTGGGGCTCGTGCCGAGCGTAGCGCCCGTGCAATGGGGCATCAGGCTCCTGGTCACCTGGGACTCGCGCCTGCTTGAACTGCCGGACGTTCGTGCCGTCATCGGGCCGTTCGATGCGAGGACGCTGACATTCCCCTGGGTGCACTCCGATCCTCGAGTCGACGCGCTGCAGCACCAGGTGATGGCGCTGGCCGGCGTGCGGGCGTCACGCACTCGCGAAGAGGTCTTCGCCGAGATCTGCGAACTGGCGCAGGTTAATGTCGTGTTGCCGTCGCGATCGGCGATCCCGTACATGAACGAACCCTGGTACTGTTGAGCGGAGCCCACGGCAGAGCAGGTGGCTCTGCTATGACAGGCGCGTGGGCGCGGCGGTGCGCGGGTGCGGTCGTGAAGCGTGTGCTCCTCCTTGCGACAACGACCGGTTATCAGACGCGCATGTTCGCGGAAGCGGCGGAGCGACTCGGCGTTGAGCTGGTCTACGCGACCGATCGCTGCGATCACCTGGACGACCCGTGGCGGGACGCAGCCATTCCCGTCCGGTTTCACGAAGAGTGGCGGTCGGTTGACGTAGTCCTCAAGGCGATCGAGCGGCGGCCGGTGAGCGCCATCCTCGCGGTTGGGGATCGTCCCACGGTGCTTGCCGCCCACGTGTCACGACTTGCCGGCCTGCCGGGGAATCCCCCCGAGGCAGCGACCGCAGCTCGAGACAAGCGGCTGGCCCGCGAACGCATGCGGGCGGCGGGTTTGCCGACCCCCGCGTATTTCACGGTGCCGGTGAGCGTCGAGGCGGCGTCGTTGATCAATCGGCTGATCCTGCCGGTAGTGGTCAAGCCGACCGTCCTGTCCGGCAGCCGAGGCGTGATTCGCGCGGATGATGCGCTCAGCTTCGTGACCGCGTTCGATCGCGTGCGCCGGCTGCTGATGTCGAACGACGTTCGGGAACTGCGTGATCCCGAAGCCGATGTCATCCAGGTCGAAGAGTACATTCCGGGCGCCGAATACGCGGTTGAGGCCGTGATGGACAGCGGCGCCCTCCGCGTCCTGGCGATCTTCGACAAGCCCGATCCCCTGGAAGGCCCATTCTTCGAAGAGACCATTTACGTCACGCCCTCGCGCGCCGGCGCCGGCACACAGCAGCGGATCGGCCAGTCCATTGCCGCTGCCGCCAAGGCGGTTGGCCTGTGTCACGGCCCGATTCACGCCGAATGCCGGGTCAATGACGAAGGCGTCTATGTGCTCGAAGTCGCGGCGCGGCCGATTGGCGGTCTTTGCGCAAAGGCGCTGCGCTTCACTCAAGGGCCGTTCGAGGAATTCCTGCTGCGCCATGCCCTTGGCGAGGACGTCAGCGGCTGGCAACGGGAGACGCTGGCGTCGGCCGTGATGATGATCCCGATTCCACGCAGCGGCATCTATCGGCGCGTGGATGGCGTCGAACTGGCCGCGTCAGTCGACGGGATCGATGACGTGCAAATCACGGCGAAGCCGGATCAGCAGTTGCTGGCGCTGCCTGAGGGGGCAACCTATCTGGGTTTTATCTTTGCGAGGGCGGCAACGCCGGAGTTGGCGGAACGAGCGGTGCGCGAGGCGCATGCGCGCCTGAGATTCACGATTGATCCGTTGATTTCAGTAGCCAGTAGCCAGTAGCCAGTAGCCAGAACGAATTCGATTGAGTTGTTCCTGGATACTGGCGGCCGGCTACTTTGTCCGCTGCGGCACGAAGTCCGGTGGCAGGGCCGAGCCTTCACCGAAGAAGAAGTCTTCCATCTGCGTACGGATCAGCTCCTGGCCTTCCTTCTGCCACGGCATCAGCCGGTACTCATTGAGGATCATCTTCTGGCGATCCTCCCAGAGCTTCCAAGCCTGGGCGGAGACGTTTTCGTAGATGCGTTGCCCGATTTCGCCTGGCCACGGGGCGGCGTCGAGTCCGGGCAGTTCCTTCTGAAACTTGATGCATTTGACCATCCGCCCGCTCTTGTTGCCGGTGGGTTGGTCGTTCGGGATCGGTGGTCCGCCGCAACTTGCCATACCCCTATTGTAGCGCGTCGGCGCTAGAATCGCGGTGTGGACGCGGAACAGCGACATCGCAACTGTTGGTACGCTCGCCGCACTGCGGATCTTCCCGAGGATCTCGGGTCCCACTCCATCGTTGACGGTGAACTGGTGTACTGCGCTCACCCGATGTACTGGCCGGTGGTGCGCTACGAGTTTGACCTGCGCAACTGCGAGGACTGTGATGTGTTCAAGCAGCGGCGCCAGAAGGACACCGACGGCCGCGGCTGATCGGTCCTACTTCGGCGCGAAGAAGTCGTCCTGCTTGTAGGTGTGCACGCGCCGGTAGCCCTTTTCGTCCAGGAACCTGATCAGATCCGAGCGCTTGGGTTCCTCGTCGTTGTGTTCGATCGCAAACGAGCCGAACCGGTACTTGTCGAAGGGCACCCCCTTCAGCGCGTCGAGTTCCGCGCCCTCGATGTCGAGGCTCATGAAGTGAATGAACGACGGCGCCTGCGCGCGATCAAGGATCTCGCCCAGCGTGGTGGTGGTCATCTCCACCGCGGGGCTCTTCTCGGCTTCCTCTTTCCATTTGCCGAGCGTGTCGGCGATCCCACCCAGCCCCGAGTGGGTGTGGAACTTCACCACCTGCCCGGGCGTGGCCGAGACGACGGCTTTCTCCATGACGCAGGTGCGGCCTTCTATGTGCGTGGGGAAGGGGTCGACACAAATGCCTTTCCAGCCCAGTTCCTCGAGCACTTTGGTGTTCGAGCCAATCGTGCCGTGGCCTGAACCAACGTCGAGGAAGAAACCATTCTGGATGCCGGGGAACATCTTCACGGCCACCCACTTGTCCTGACCGATCTCCGACGGAAAGGTCGGCGCACTGCCGATCGCTTCCTGGAAGGTCAGTGACATCGCCTGCAGCATCGACAGATCGCAGCACACGCGATTGGCATCGAACTGTTTTTTGATCTCGACGGCGCGTGGACTACGCGCCATTACGTAGAGAGCGAGACCGACCGCAACAACTATCGCAACGCGTTTGAGCATGAACCTGTATGAACTCGTGAACTCGTCAACCTATGCACCACCCTGATTGTATTGATAGTCGTCGCCTGAAGACCCATCTGTAGCGTATTGATGCGCATCAGCTGGCTGCGGGCGGAAATGTCGCAAAATGTAACCGAGCAAGTACTTCAAAATCAGTCACTTAAAGGCCCGTCTCTTCCATTGGACTGGCACGCGATTCGCTATTGAAAGGAGCACGTATAGGCGTACTCGACCAATGGGAGGTCACCGTGTTTGAGATTCGAAAGGCACGCCGGGGTTTTGCCTCGATGTCAGCGGAAAAGCAGCGCGAGATTGCCAGCAAGGGTGGCCGTGCCGCTCATGCTAAGGGCACTGCGCACGAATGGTCAGCAGAAGAAGCGCGTCAGGCCGGCCGTAAGGGTGGTCAGGCGAGCCGTGGTGGTCGGGGAAAGCTCCCGACGGTGGCGTAAAGCCCACCGAGTAATCACTGAAGTAGCAAGAGACAAGTAGCAGCTAGCGAGAAGTGCCGGAGATACCCCCTCCGGTCTTCTGATGTGCCTCGTTACTTGATTCTTGCTACTTCCACTCGCGCGTCGTTGAAGCAGGCGCCGCCACCTAAATCCGTCAGCGTATCCGGGACCAGCGCGTTCGAGGTGTAGCCGTTTGCGGTGTTGCGGCGCCACACGCCCTTTGGCATCGACACGGTGCCGCGCTTGATCAGCGGCGTGAGACGCGCGTGAATGTGCATCTCGCCCAGCGCATTCCACACCCGTACCAGATCGCCTTCGGCAATGCCGCGCGCGTCGGCGTCTTCCGGGTTCAGATCCAGTCGGACATCGGGACGCGACAGTTCGCCCAGCGTCGAGCTGATCGTGCGCTCGCTCGCAGGTGAGATCAACGCGAGTGGGAACTCGGTGGTTCCCGGATCCACCTGGTAACCGTAGAGTCCCATCGGCGCCTGCTTGTCGAGCGCCTTTGGAAACAGGTCGACTTTCTTGTCGGCGGTCTTCGGAAACACGTCGACGAATTGAACCGGCCTGCCGCCGTGCGGCGGGCGCGCCGTCCACGTTTCCCTCAGGTCGCTTCCGACCGGATCCGGCAGCTTGCTCAACACGGTCAGCATGGCCTCGAGATCGTCGGCCGGGTCGCCTTCGATGGTAAGGTCGAGTCGACGCGCGAGATCCATGAACACGTCCGTGTTCGAGCGTGATTCACCGACCGAATCGATGACCGGCTTGCCAAGTTGCAGCGTGATCGGTCCGTAGCCACGCGCGAAATCGTAATGTTCAAGGAACGTGGTTGCCGGCAGCACCACGTCGGCGTACATCGCCGTGTCGGTCAGCACCTGGTCGAACACGACCGTGAAGAGGTTTTCGCGCTCGAGTCCGCGAATCACCCGCTGCTGATCCGGGAGAATCGCCACCGGGTTGCAGTTGTAGACGAACACCACGTTGATCGGCGCGCCTTCGGGCTCGGTCAGTATCCGTCCCACCTTGTTCATGTTGATCGCGCGCGTCTGCGGCTCTGCATCGGTGAGCCACGTGCGACCGACATTCCAGGCCGCGGAATTGCTCATCGAGTAGCCGCCGCCGCGGACCCCAAACTTTCCGGCCACGGCGGGTAATGCCAGCACGGCGGCCGCGGCGCTGCCGCCGTTGCGGTTGCGTTCAAGGCCCCATCCGCACTTCACCAGGGCTGGTGACGTCTTCGCATAACGCTCCGCGACCTGGCGCAGCAGGGCGGCATCGACGCCGCTCACCTCGGCGGCCTTGTCAAACGTCCACGGCCGCGCCTTCTCGCGCAGTTCCGCGGCGCCGTTGGTGTGCTGATCGAGGAATGCCTGCGACGCGTGTCCTTCCTCGAACAAATACCGGTGGATCGAGAGCGCAACCGGCAGGTCAGTCCCCGGACGCACCGCGACGTGAATGTCGGCCTGGCGGGCGAGCGGCGTCGCGCGCGGATCGAACACAACGACGAATGCCCCCTTGTCGCGTGCCTCTTTCAGGTACGGCATCAAGTGGATGCCTGACACGCTTGGGTTTACGCCCCAGATGATGATCATCCTGGCGTCGGGATAGTCCTCGTAGCTGACCGAATCCATCTTGCCGTAGAGCCCGAGGTTTGCGGCCCCGGTCGGCGCCGCGCATACCGTACGCAGGAGGCGTGAGGTGCCGAACCGGCGGAAGAGGATGGCGTCTGCGTAGTCCTGCGTCAGGAACCCGTTGGAGCCGCCGTAGCAAAGCGGCAGGATCGTTTCGGCGCCGCCGTTGTTGCGGGCCGACTGAAACTTCTCGGCAATGGCATCGAGCGCATCGTCCCAGGTCACGCGCTTGAACTGGCCCGAGCCCTTCGCGCCGCGGCGAATGGCGGGGTAGAGCAGGCGATCATCGCCGTAGACGCGTTCGGGAAAGCGGCGAACCTTGGCGCAGATGTAGCCCTGAGTGATGTGGTTGTCGTTGGAACCGTCGACCTTGGTGACCTTGCCACCGCGCACCGTGACGTTGAGCGTGCACGCGTCCGGACAGTCGAGCGGACAGGCGGTGGTGACAGTGGACTCGGTGGGCGCAACGCCGGGCTTGGGCATGATTCTCGTTAGAATAGAGGAGATGGCAAGCCTTCCCCAAGTCGTGATTGTGGGCGGCGGTTTTGCCGGATTGGCGGCGGCAAAGCGGCTTCGCAACACCAGGTGCGAGGTGACGATCATCGATCGTCATAACCATCACGTCTTTCAGCCCCTGCTTTACCAGGTCGGCACGGCCGGGCTGCCGCCAGGCGACATTGCGTCACCGATTCGGTGGATTCTTCGCAAGCAACCGCGCCTGCGCGTGCTGCTCGCCAACGTCGAACGCATCGATTCCGCCGCCAGGCGCGTCGAACTCGACGGCGGCGACACGGTACCGTACGACTACTTGATCGTCGCTGCGGGGGCGACCCACTCGTACTTCGGTCACGACGACTGGGCGGAGGCGGCACCGGGCCTCCAGACGCTGGACGATGCCCTGGCGATCCGGCGCAAGTTGCTGCTGGCCTTCGAAGAAGCCGAGCGAGAGCCCAAGCGCGTCTATCAGCGCCGCTTGCTGTCGTTTGTGATCATCGGAGGTGGGCCCACAGGTGTGGAGATGGCCGGCGCGCTTGGTGAGATCTCCCGGCAGGTGCTTCGTACCGAATTCGACGCGGTTGATCCGGCCATTGCCAGGATTGTGCTGATCGAAGCGGGACCGTCGATTCTGCCGGCCTTCCCGGAAGAATTGCGCGAGCCTGCGCGGCGCGCCCTGCAGCGGCTCGGTGTTATCGTCCGCGTCGGAAATGCGGTGACCCGAGTCGAGGACGGCGCGGTACGGATCGGCGACGAACGTATCGAGGCCCACTCGATCCTCTGGGCCGCCGGAGTGGCGGCGTCACCGCTGTCACGTGATCTGGGTCCAGGGTTGGATCGCGCCGGGCGCGTGATCGTCGCGCCAGATTTGTCGGTGCCGAACCACCCCGGGGTGTTTGTGGCCGGTGATCTCGCCTCGTTCACGCATCAGACCGGCTCACCCTTGCCGGGTGTGGCGCAGGTGGCCAAGCAGGGAGGCCGCCACGCGGCCGCCAACGTCGCGCGGCTGATCGACGGCCAGGCGACGACGCCGTTCCGCTATGTTGATCCCGGCAACATGGCCACGATCGGCCGCAACGCGGCCATCGCCGACTTCGGGTTCCTGCGCGTCTCCGGGTACCTCGGCTGGCTGCTCTGGCTGTTCGTGCACATCCTGTTCCTGATCGGATTCCGCAATCGCCTGTCGGTGATGCTGCAATGGGCGGCGTCGTACCTCACCTATCAGCGCAGCGTTCGCCTGATTACGCGCAACAACTCCGGGTAGAATTTGGGCGGAAGGTCCCCAAATGCTCAAGACCCTGGTGATTGGCAGCGCCCTGCTCATGACGATGGGCGCCGTGTATGCGCAGAACGTCCCGACGGCGACCTGCAAGGGCTGTCCAGCCAGCTACATCTCGAATGACGAACTGCAGGCGTACCTGAAGCGTGCGATGGCGCGCAACCAGATCGATCAGCAGGTGCGCTCGGTTGATATCGGCAAGAGCGGCGTCGCGGTCGGCATGGTGCATCGCACCAGGCTCGACAAGCCTCAGCCCGCGTCGGTCGCCGAGCACGACCACGTGAGCGAGGTGTACCACATCATTTCCGGATCGGCGACGCTGGTGACCGGTCCAGACCTGGTCGATGCGCAGCGGCGCCCCGCCACCAATGAAAACGTCCGCATCCTCAATGGTCCCGGCAGCAACGCCACGTCGATTCGCAATGGCGTCACGCACCAGCTCAAGGCCGGTGACGCGATCATCATCCCCGCCGGCACCGGTCATTGGTTCACGAAGATCGACGACCACATCACTTATCTGATGATCCGCGTCGATCCCGACAAGGTCGTCCCCTGGAAGGACGAGGCAGCGTCGAAGGCGTACCTCGCAGCGCAGTAGGACCTCGTCGTGTACGTCGGCGCATTGGTCGGGCCGTATCGCGTCATCCGCCAGCTTGGGGCCGGCGGCATGGGCGTGGTGTGGCTGGCCGAAGATCCGCGCCTCAACCGCAAAGTCGCGCTCAAGACGGTGAAGGGCGCCGATGCCGAGACCACCGAAGGTCGCCAACGGCTGATGCGGGAGGCGCGCGCCGCCGCCGCGCTCAATCATCCGCACATCGCCACCGTGCACGACGTCGTCGATGTCGACGGCAACGTCATCGTCGTGTTCGAGTATGTCGAGGGTGAGACCCTGTCCGACCGCTTGCAGCGCGGCGCGATGGAGATTCCCGAGGCGATCGAGGTGGCGTGGCAGCTTGCCGACGCGCTCGCGTCCGCGCACGCGCAGGGCATCATCCATCGTGATCTCAAGCCATCCAACGTCGTGATCGGCGCCGAGTCCCGGGTGAAGGTCCTCGACTTTGGCATCGCGCGCATGGTGCCGATCGGCGCAGATCCATCGGGCACGGCGCCGGGCACGATCGGTGGGGGCCTGGTCGGAACGCCCGGCTACGCGGCACCGGAGCAGTACTTGTCGCGCAACGTCGACGGGCGGGCGGATCTGTATGCGCTCGGCGTGATGCTCTTCGAGATGATTGCCGGCCGCCGGCCATTTCCGGGGAGCGATCCCGTGGCGCTGGCCACGTCGCTCCTGCGCGATGACGCGCCGCGGCTGTCGAGCACCGGCTTGTGGGTGCCCGCGCCGCTCGACAAGCTGGTCTCGAGCCTGCTCGAACGCGATGCCGAGAAGCGCCCGTCCTCCGGCGACGAGGTGCTGGTCGAACTGAGTCCGCTGCGCGACCTGGAATCGTCGCCGCTGGCGCGTCGCACGGTGCTGATCCGCAGACAGATGCCGCTGAGCAACAAGATCGTGGCGGTCGTGCTGGTTGCGATCAACGCGACGCTGGTTGCCTACACCCAGATCTATCCGCGACGGCTCGGACCGGCAGCGCCGGTCGTCGCGGTGTTGCCCCTGACGAATTCGAGCGGCGATGCCAGCAACGACTATCTTGGTGCCGGTCTCGCGGAGAGCTTGATTACCAGTCTCGCGTCCGTGCCCAAGGTGACGGTCCTTTCGCGTAGCGCCGTCGAAGAGACGCGACAGCAGAATCCTGATCGCGCCAGCTTTGTGCGCTCACTCGATGCCAGCTACATCGTGACCGGCTCGGTGCAAGCCGTTGCCGACCAGTTGCGCGTGACGTTTGAACCTCGAACGGTCCGACGCGTCGATTGCGTGGGGTGAGACGGTGCAGGGACCGGCCAGCGACCTCTTCGCGTTGCAGACGCGTTTGGCGACGTTACTGGCCAACGCGATCGTCGACCAGACGCCTTCCGCCGAACGCACCGCCCCAGCCGCGCCGATCACCAGCAACGAAGCCGCGCAGCTGGCGTACTGGAGGGGGCGCGCGCTGCTGGATCGCCGCGAGATTACCGGCAACCGCAGCGCGGCGATCGCCGAATTCGAGCGCGCGATTGCCGCCGACCAAAGGTTTGCGACCGCGCATGCCGGCCTCGCCGAGGCCCAGTGGGCGATGTATCAGCAGACCAACGACAAGGTCTGGGCGGACGGCCATGGCGTCGACCCGGTTGGCGATCGATCTCGAACCTGATCGGCCGAACGTGCGCTATATCGCGGCCCTTACCGCGTTCCGGATCGGAGACTACGCGGCGGCCAAGACCCAGATCGAACGGGCGCTGGCCCTGCAGCCGACCTACGACGACGCCATTCGGCTGAATGGCGCGATCCTGATGCGGCAGGGCAGCGTCGACGCCGGCCTGGCCGAGTTTCGCAAGGTCATGGCGCTTCGTCCCAACGCCGTCGCCGTCTACAGCGACCTGGGCGTGGAATTGTTTGGCGCGTCGCGGTTTGAGGAGTCTGTCGAAGCGCTCGACAAGGCGATTGCGCTGTCGCCCGGATCCGCGATCACCCTGAGCCGCGCCGGTGCGGCCGCGCAGCAACTCGGCGACACCAAGCGGGCGCTGGCGTATTACGAGCAGGCCAATGCCATTCAACCCAGGGCCGATACCTTCCTGAACATCGGCACGATCCAGTACGGCTTGGGCGACTATGCCAAGGCGGCGGCAGCTTATGAGGGCTCGCTCCTGATCCGCCCGCAGAGCCCGCTGGCGCACCGCAATCTCGGCGACGCCTACGTGAAACTCGGGCGGCCCCAGGACGCGCGGCGCGCTTACCTGAAAGCGGTGGAGCAGGCCCAGGTCGACGTCTCGCTTGGGCCCTCGAACGCGAGAGCAATCGCCCGCCTGGCTGTCTATCAAGCTAAGGCGGGAGACGATGCGGCGGCGACCCGGAGCATGAATCGAGCGCTGGCGCTGGCGCCAGGCGATCAGCAGGTGCTGCAACGCGCAGCAGTCGTCCACGCGCTGGCCCGGCGCAGCGCACCGGCGCTCGAGGCGCTTGAGAAGGCCGTCGCCAGCGGTTATTCCAGGCGTCTGGCCGCCGAAGAAGAGGACTTTGCGTTACTCCGATCCTGGCCGCGTTTTGTGGCATTGGTCTCAACCCCAGCTGAGGTGAAACGATGAGCAAGACGAAGGGCAGCAAGACGAAGGGGAAGGTTGTGAAGAAGGCGCCGAAGAAAACGGTTGCGAAGAAGGCCGCGAAGAAGTCAGTGAAGAGGGTGGCGGCCGCGCGCACGCTCATCGCCGCCCCGGCTCCGGAGCGGACGCCGCGCACCAAGACCGCGACCATGTTCATCTTCAAGACCGATGCCGGTGTGAGAATTCGCACCACGCCACAGCGCCTGTATGCCAACCCCGGAGACCACGTGGAGTTCAACGTCGTCAACATGGTCGACGGCAGCGACGAGGCGGTCACGATTGAATTCGCCGGAGGAGGCCCGTGGGGCAAGGATCCATTCCAGGTTCGTAACTGGGAACGCAAGCCTCTCGCGCCCGGCCTGGAAGGCCGTTTCAAGTACACCGTCAGCGCTTACGGGTTTGTTGAGGACCCGGAAGTCGAAATGCCTGAAGGGAACTAGCGGGTCCTTACTTCCGCTCTGGCCGGAGCACACGTCCGGCCAGGGCGGTCGTGAACGTGCCATTGCGCCGCGCCAGCTGGCCATTGACGATGATGTCGTCGAAACCTTCGGAAAGCTGGTGCGGTTTGTCGTAGGTGGCGGCGTCGTTGACCTTCGCGGCATCGAAGATCAACACATCTGCGAAGGCGCCGGTTCTTAACTGACCGCGATCCTTCAGTCCGAATACCGCCGCCGGCAGCGTCGTCATTGAGCGAATCGCGGTTTCGATGTCGACGGCCTTCCGATCGCGGACGTACTTCTTGATCTTGCGCGCGAACGCGCCATAGGCGCGCGGGTGAGGTACGCCTTCACCCATTCTCACCAGATCGCCATCAGTGCAGGTCATCGTCCAGGGCTGCTGCATGATGCCTTCAATGTCGCCTTCGGACATGTTGAACGAGACGAGGCTGGCATCGCCCTTCTCGAGCATTTGAAGCGCGTATTCCTCCGGCGCCACGCCGGCCTTGGCGGCAAGTGTCGACAGCCGCTGGCCTTCGAACGACGGGTTGGGCGCGTAGCGGCTGATCATCAGCGTGTCCGCGCCACCGCGTCTCGCAATATTCGTCTTCACCTGTTCGCGGATCTCGGGTCGGAGCTCGCCGGTGATGCGCTTCATCATCGCGTCGCGGCCGCCGACCTGCGCCGATCGCGGCATCAGCGCGCCGACGATGCCGGTGCCGCTGGCTTCGTAGGGATACTGATCGGCAAACACCTGCACGCCACGCGCGCGCGCTGCCTCGATCCGGTCAATCAGCGTCTGTGAGAGACCCCAGCTCGCGGGGCCGAGCGCCTTCATGTGCGATACCACGCCGATCACCCCGCCTTGCTCGGCGACGTCGATCACTTCCTGCACGGCGGCCACCACGCCAATCGTATAGTCGGCCTCGTCGCGAATGTGGCTCGAGTACACGCCGCCGTACGGCGCCGTGGCCCTGGCCATCGCCACGACTTCAGCGGTCTTGGAGTAGCTGCCGGGTGCGTAGTAGAGGCCGCTCGACAATCCCACGGCACCGTCGATCATGCCCTGGCGTGAGAGCTCGACCATTTTCGCGACTTCGCCGGCATTCGGATCGCGATCGCTCATATCCATCACCGCACGGCGAATCGAACCGTGAGGCACGAATTGCGCGACGTTGGTGCCGATGCGTTGCTTCTCGTAGGTCGCACGCTGTGCGGCCAGGTCCACCGGTCCGCCGCCGTCAGGGTTCACGAATACCGTGGTCAGCCCCTGCGCCAGCAGCGGCTGGCCGTGCTTCAGTTCGTCGGTCGCGAGTCCGCCGCCGGCATGCGAGTGCACGTCTATGAATCCTGGGGTGACGTACTTGTCCGCGGCATCGATCACCGTCTTCGCCGCCGCGTTGCCGAGAGCGCCCATGGCCGCGATGCGATCACCGCGAATGCCGATGTCGGCGCGATACCAGGGATTGCCGGTGCCGTCGAGGATCCGTCCGTTTCGGATCAGGATGTCGAAGGCAAGCGGCGCCTGGAGTGCCTGAGGAGCCTGCTGAGCCTGAAGTGCGAAGAGCAGAAGGAGCGGAAGCAGGAGGCGAACGCGCATGCGCGCATTCTACTGTAGCGTCCGGCTTGAGGCGGCCGGGTGTATATTTGTGATATAAAAAAAAACCAGCCCCCCCCCCAG